>CAILKP010000122.1 GCA_903834785.1 uncultured bacterium | reverse complement strand
GGGCGGCGGTGTTCGACTACATTGAGGTGTTCTACAACCGTCAGCGTCTTCATGCATCGCTCGGCTATGTCAGCCCCGAACAGTTCGAGGCGAGCCGAGTCTGACAACAACGGTGTGTCCACCGTTGCTGGGTCAGGTCAGTCACCAACTGAACTGCGCACCGTCAGCATTCCCGAAGCGTTTCGCTTCCTACTGAAGTTCGGGCTAACCTCACGTGGTGGGTTGTTCCCACAACTGGACACAACTACCACATCTCGCCGCTTGGATGACACGTCCGCAAATCTCGAAGGCTTCATGGCAAAGCAACTTACAGCAGATCAGCTTGAGCGGGCGTTCGCAGAGGTTCAGTTGTACATCTGCCGCCCGGCGGTGACATATGCTCTTGCTGTCAGAAGATGCAGGGCGTGGCACGCCAAGGCGGTGTCGGTGAACGGAACGAGTTCGGGCGCTGCGCGGCGAGATCTTGCGGGTTATGCCATGTTGAGGTTCGCCGCGGCGGTGGAGTTCCAGAAACACGTGGCGATCGAGCGTTTTTATCGCGAGCGTTGCAAATGTGGGATTTCGGCTGTCTCGCGGATCACGGCAATGTGGGAAGTGTTCCTATCCAGAAAGACCCGCGGTGACCGCGAGGGTGCGATCTTGATACTCAGGGAGAGCATCCGTCGTGTCCGAACCGCCCGGACTCCGCTCGGATATCCAAACGAAGAGATGATCGCCGAAGCCCTCGCGGAACTGCAGATTCCGGATCCGGGGCCACCCCGGAAGCGCCGTGTGAGCAAAGGTCGCGGGGCGGTTCGCGGTTGATGGTTTGAATCGACCATCGGGTTAAAGCCCGCATGGACCGGGCACATGGGTAACAGATCGTCAGACTTGAGCAAAGGCCTCATCCGATCACCTGGGAGGCGGCCTTCACAGTGGAACTGCGTGGGGTTGCGCTCTTCCCCAAAACCTGATCCAAGCTGAGTGAGAGCGTCTGGCGAAGAATCCGGACTTTGCTTGGAAGTCCGGAACATAAAGAAGAGCCGGTATTCGGAAGTGCAGATCGCGTTCGCGTTGCGTCAGGCGGAAGCAGGGACACCGATCGTCGAGGTGCGCCGGAAGATGGGGGCTTCGGAGCATGCGTTCTTCCGGTGGAAGAGAAGGTACGTGGGGATCGACACGCATCCGCTTCATGCAACAACGCGTTGCCCGCCTGCGTCAGATCCCTGATCGCGCATCGGCGGTCCTTCGTCGGTTACAGAGGATTACGTGTCGAAGATCGCATCATTTGCAGTTTCGTCGTCGCTGCTCAGCCTGAGTTGCTGCGGAACGTCACAAATGCTCTCACCACCCCCTCCTCTGCTGGGCCAACCTCTGCCGCTCAGAGAACGACACCTTCACCCTCGGCCGCTCCGGCTCATCGGTGCCGTGCAGCACGGCGCCGTTCATGCTCGCACCCACCGCGCAGCCCACCACGCAGTCCAGCCAGTGGTTGTCCAGGTTGCCCGGCCGCAGCTTCCACTCCTCGACGGTTCGCCCCCGCCCGGCGGTCTTCACCCGGTACTCGCTTGTGAGATGCTCAGCCAGCAACTGGTGCTCCTGCTGCGGTGACGAATCGGCGTTGTACAGCGACAGGCACCCCGGGTCCCCGATCGGAGTGGCCAGCCGGGACTGGACGAACGACTTCCAGTAGTTGGTGTCGTAGAGGACATGGCGGACGCTGCGCTTGTTGCTGGCCAGCGGCACGCGCCAGTTCAGGCCCACCCGCTCACCGGGCTTCTTGCGGTGGTGGCCAAGGGGGATCGAGGCCGCACCCACGTATCGGCCGTGGCTGGGCATGACGATCTTGCCGGCGGCACCTTTGTTCCGCTGGTCGCGGCAGAACTGATAGACGATCTCCGTCGAGTTGCCCCAGTTGGCATCGATCAGGCACTGGTCCAGCGTGAAGTGAGCATCGCCGTCCTCGCACGGCCACTGCCGCTCGAGCATCGTGCCCACCAGCTCGGTCAGCCCCGCGTAGATCTGGGCCTCGGGACCTCTGCGTGAGCCCGTCTTCTGAATCCCCCGCCCAACTCCCCACTCGCACGAAGGTACTTGTGCTTTCCAAGCACAACCACCTCCGTGCCCGCGATCAGTTCCACTCACGCCACATCACTCCCCGGCCCATCGCTCCCGCTCCGGGCTCCAATATCGCAGCGCCCGGGCCGGTGGAACGACGGGAGGGGCCGGGGAGGGGCCGGGCTGGGCAGGGGCGTGGCGGAGGGGGGAGCCGGGGCGAGGTCGGGTGAAGGGGAGAAACCGCACGGGCGGGCAGCAGGCGGCCTATCTTGGGGGCAGCCGGTGATTTGGACACTGGTTTTGCTGATGAAACCGCCTGTCAAACGCCCGACCCGCCCCCGCCTACCAGAGGAACGACGCATGGATGCGCCAGCCGAACTGTTGCCTGCCGAGGAGGCAGAGTTGCAAGCCGCCAAGCAGCGGAACGTTGCCAGAAGGTCCGGCGATGATGCCCCCAGCAAGCCCAAGAAGGTGACGGCCGAGACGATGGCGGCCGGCCAGCGGGACATCTCCGTCTCGGAGTTCTTTGCCAAGAACCGGCACCTGCTCGGCTTTGACAATCCGCGCAAGGCTCTGCTGACGACGGTGAAGGAAGCCGTGGACAACTCGCTGGACGCGTGCGAGGAAGCCGGGATTCTGCCGGAGATCACGGTGGTTCTCGAGGACCTGCAGCCGGACCGGCCGGCGACGGCCAAGCAGAGCCGCTACCGCATCACCGTGGTGGACAACGGCCCGGGCATTGTGCGCAAGCAGGTGGAGAACGTCTTCGGCCGCCTGCTGTTTGGCAGCAAGTTCCACCGGCTGAAGATGAGCCGCGGGCAGCAGGGCATCGGCATCTCGGCGGCGGGCATGTACGGCCTGATCACCACGGGCAAGCCGATGGTGATTCACACCAAGCCCAAGGCGAACCTGCCGGCTCACCATATTGAGCTGGCGATGAACACCAAGACCAACCGTGCCGAGGTGACGGTGGACCGGGAGACGCCGGAGTTTCCGCCCAAGCGGCTGGCGGGGCTGAACCCGGGCATCCGCGAACTGGTGGACAAGGGCGAGGCCTTCAGTGCGGCAAGCTACCCGACGGGCACGTGCGTGGCCATTGAACTGGAAGGCAAGTACCAGCGCGGCCGCGGCAGCATTGACGAGTTCCTGGAACTGACTGCGATCGCCAACCCGCACGCCAAGTTCATCTTCGTCCGGCCCAGCCGCGAGACGGATGAGGACGATGACGGGCCGGTCAAGAGCAAAGCCGCGGCAAGCGCGGCCCAGGGTGCCGAGGTTGATGGCGAGCAGAAGGCCGCACCGGCGGCGGTGACGCAGGACCTGGGCATGGTGGTGCTGTTCCCACGCGGTGTTGAGGAACTGCCGCCGGAGACGCGGGAGATTCAGCCCCACCCCAAGGGCATTGAGCTGGGCACGCTGCTGCAGATGCTCAAGGACTACGAGATCACCGAGAAGGGCGGGACGCTGTACAGCTTCCTGCAGGAGAAGTTCTCGCGGATCTCGCCGGCGACGGCGTCGCAGTTCTGTGAGAAGGTGAACATGTCGAGCCGCGCCAAGGCGGCGGATGTGGACCTGCCCAAAGCTGAGAAGCTGTACGCGGCGTTCCAGGATGCCAAGCTGCCGCCGCCGCCGACGGACTGCCTGGCGCCCATCGGCGTGCAGCAGATGCTCAAGGGCATGTTCAAGGGCGTGCGGGCGGAGTTTTACGCCGCCAGCTGCCGCGAGCCGGAGATTTATCGCGGGCGGCCGTTCCAGATCGAGGCGGCGATCGCCTTCGGCGGGCAGCTGCCGGGTGATGACTCGGCGAGGATCATCCGGTTTGCCAACCGGGTGCCGCTGCTGTTCCAGCAGTCGGCGTGCAGCAGCTTTAAGAGCGTGGTGGAGACGAACTGGCGGAACTACGACCTGCAGCAGCCGCGGAGCAGTGTGCCGATCGGCCCGCTGGTGATCATGATCCACATGGCCAGCGTGTGGGTTCCGTTTACCAGCGAGAGCAAGGAGGCGATCGCGGATTACGATGAAATCCGCAAGGAGATGAAGCTCGCGCTGATGGAGTGCGGCCGCAAGCTGGGCACGTACCTGCGCAAGCGGGCGAAGATGCGCCGCGAGGGCGAGCGCCGCGACGTGTTTGAGCGGTACATCGGCGAGATCGCCAAGGCGATCAGCGAGATCAACGGAACGGACGCCAAGAAGCTCTACGAGACCCTGCAGGAGCAGGCCCGCAAGCGGACGGCGGTGGCGGACCTGGAACTCGATGATGAGGGCCGGGCGATCAAGCACAAGGCGCAGGAAGAAAACGATGAGGACGGGGTGATCATCGTGGAATCGGCGCAGATGCCGGTGATCGCGGCACCGACGCACTCACCCGTTGAGGCCCAGGCGACGCTGATGGAAGTGGCGCCGGTCAAGCGTGCCGGGGCCAAGGGCGGCAAGGCGGCCAAGGCCGAGAAGCCCGCCAAGGGCGCAAAGCCAGCCGCCGCGGGCAAGAGCGAGAAGCCGGCCAAGGCGGACGCGAAAGCGGAAGCCAAGGGCGGCGGTGAGGCCAAAGCGGCGGCCAGCCAGCCGGTGAAGGCGGCCAAGCCGAAGATGCGGCTGAACCCCAAGACCGGCAAGCTGGAGCCGGTGGATGAGGGGCCGAGTCTGTTCTGAGTTCGTCAGCGCCGGGTTACGTTTGACCGAAGCAGGGAAGACTTGAGATTCTGCCGCAGAGTCGGGGGTGTGGCGCGGGTACGCTTTGGCCCGCGGGGTGAGGGGGCGCGTGAAAGAAAGGAGAGCGCTAGGCAGTGCAATCGCAGCGTCGAGCCAGTCTGTCGTTCATCTTCGTCACGCTGGTGCTTGATGTGCTGGGCATCGGGCTGATCATTCCGGTGGCACCGAAGCTGGTGGCGCAGGTGATGGGGTACACCGAGGCGGAGGAGGCCAAGGCGTCGCTGGCCTCCGGTGCGCTGATCGCAACCTACGCGGCGATGCAGTTCATCTTTGCCCCGATTCTCGGTGCGCTGTCTGACCGCTTCGGGCGGCGGCCGGTGATTCTGGTTGCGCTGCTGGGCTCGGGGCTGGATTACTTTGCGATGGCGCTGGCCCCGTCGCTGACATGGCTGTTCATCACGCGGGCGCTCAACGGGATCTCGGGGGCGAGCATTACGGCGTGCACGGCGTACATCGCGGATGTGACGCCGCCGGAGAAGCGTGCGGCGGGGTTCGGGCTGATCGGGGCGGCGTTTGGACTGGGGTTTGTCTTCGGGCCGCTGCTGGGCGGGTGGCTGGGGCACTATGACCTGCGGCTGCCGTTTGTCGTCGCGGGAGGGCTGACGCTGGTGGCGTGGCTGTACGGGCTGCTGGTGCTGCCCGAGTCGCTGCCGCCGGAGAAGCGGGGCAAGTTCTCACTGGCGGAGGCGAGCCCGGTGCGGGCGCTGGTGGGCTTGTCGAAGCGGCCGGTGGTGAATCGGCTCGCGCTGACGCAGTTCCTGGTGCAGATGGCGCAGTTCAGTCTGCAGGCGACGTGGGTGCTGTACACGGCGGCGCACTACGGGTGGGGGACCTTTGAGGTGGGCATGTCGCTGGCGGTGGTGGGGCTGACTGCCGCGGCGGTGCAGGGCGGGCTGGCCAGGAAGCTGATACCGAAACTGGGCGAGGGGCGGTCGCTGGTGATCGGGCTGACGATTGGTGCGGTGGCGTACGCGTGCTATGCGCTGGCGCCGTACGGGTGGATGATCTACTGCATCATCGCGGTGGCGAGCCTTGGCGCGATCGCGCAGCCGGCGGGAACCGCGCTGGTGAGCAAGAACACGCCGCCGACGGAGCAGGGCGTGGTGCAGGGATCGCTGACGGCGTTGCAGGCGGTAGCGCAGATTCTTGGGGCGCTGATGGGCGGTGCGCTGCTGAAGGCGTTTACGGCCGAGGGTGCGCCGGTGCAGTTCCCGGGTGCGCCGCTGATTGCATCGTCACTGTTGTGCCTGCTGGGGATGCTCAATGCTGTGGCGGTGGTGCGGGGGATCAACGCCAGGGCGCGGGCTGCGGAGGCTCTGGCGGTAGCGAGCGGCGGGGTTACCAGTCGGTGAGCTTGCCGAGTGGGCCGCGGGGCAGGGCGGGGCCGAAGTCCAGGCGGGTGGGACGCTCGGCGGCGGAGAGGCGGGCGGCGATGAAGGTTTCGAGCTCGCGGCGGAGGGAGTCGGCTGAGGCGGCAAGGGTGGAGAACTCGGAGTCGGGGGTGTTGCTGGCGGGGACGATGAATGCCTTGAGGCGGCGGGCCCCGGGTTCGAGGCCGGGGGCATCGTGCAGGCGGACGGTGCAGTCGGCCACGGCGGGATGCTCGCCGATGACCTGGGCGATGTGATCCGGGTAGACGTTGATGCCGCCGACCTTGATCGCGCCATCGATGCGGCGGCCGATGCGGAGGTGCAGGGGGGCGGGCCAGATCAGCTCATCGAGGACATCGTGCGGCTGGCTGGTGACGATGCGGGTGAGCTGCTGGGCGGAAGGGCCGGGGTTCCAGCAGGAGAGGAGCTCGTGATCGGAAGCGGGGAAGCGGCGGATGGCGATGCCGCCGGTTTCGGTGGAGCCGTAGATGTCGAGGATGGCGGAGGGGGCCAGGGAGGCGAGCTCGCTGGCGGTGGCGGGGCCGAGGGTGCCGGCCGAGGAGGCGATGGTGATGCCGGCCAGCGTGGGGAGGTTGCAGCCGACTGAGGCGAGCCAGGCCGGGTGGCTGATGAGCAGGTCGCCGGGGCGGAGGATGCAGGCGACTGCGCCGGGCGTGGCGGCGGAGAGCTCGATGAGGGGGATGGAGAGATGCTCCGGAAGCAGCACGGACCAGATGAAGCCGTAGAGGTGATGGGCGGGGACGGCGGAGATGATGCGTGCGGGGCGGAGGTTCTGCGCGGTGAAGTAGGCGGTGATGGCGGCGACCTCGGCATCGAGCGTGATGGGGTCGTGGGCAATCTTGCAGGGCGTGCCGGTGGAGCCGGAGGTGGAGAAGGTCAGGCGGCCGGAGCAGTCGGCATCCTGGCGGCCGAGGATGACGATCTCGGCCCACTGGCCGAGCGTGCGGTGCATGAGCAGGGAGTCGTCGATGCCGGACTCGTGGAGATGGAAGAAGCGGGAGACGCGGCTGGCCAGAGAGAGGAGGGCGACGGAGTCGATTTCGAGGTAGGGGGCGGAGGGGGAGGACGCAGCCGCGGGTGCGGCTGGTGATGCGGGGGTAGTTGGGGAAGCGGGGGCGGGCTTGCCGAGGCCGAGGGCCTCGGGCCAGGGGGAGGGGAGTGTGGCGGGCGGGGTGATGCCGGAGCGTGCGAGATCATCGGTGATCAGGGCGCGGAGGAGGCGCAGGATGGAATCACGGGTGAGCTGCACTAGGAGGTTTTCGGCCCGTGGGGGCGGGGGGTTCAGTGGTGCGCAAGTGCAGAATGAAAACGGCCCGCGGCGGAGAGGTTCCGCCGCGGGCCGGGATGGGTGCTCTCAGAGCGCTGTGCTGGATCAGATGCGCTTGATGAAGATCCAGTAGGTGTCACCGGCCATGGCCTTCTTCATGTGGACCTTGACCTGGGTGGGCTTCATGTTGTTGTTGAAGAGGTACTCGAACTGCGTGTTGAGCAGGCCGGAGCGGACACCCTCGACGAACTTGCCGTAGAAGGCGGGGCTCTTGGTGCAGGGGGCGACTTCGTTGAAGAAGTTCTTGCCGATCATGGCCTTGGGGTCGCGGCCGGTGATGGCACCTTCGGCGTTGTTGTACTGGATGACCTTGCCGTCCCTATCGAGCTGGACGGCACCGAAGGCGAGCTTGTCGAGCTGCTCGCCGTTCATCTTGGACATGACATTGTCGAGGTCCTTTTCCTGGAACTTGACGACTTGCATTGAGGCGGTGGCGGTCATGAGATGGAACTCCTTGCGGGGCCGAGGTCACTCGGCGCGTGATGATGGGCTTGCTGGGAATGGGAACGATCCGACGTGAGCGCGGGGCTCAGTTGGAGTCGGAGTCGTCGTTGTCGGTCTGGGCATCGGCCGAGGAGGCGGCCGCGCCGGGGATGGGGTTGGCCGGGTTGTTGTCGCGGCAGAAGTCCAGCGACGCGGCCAGGCGGTTGAGGGCGGCGCCGGGGATGGCGACGCTCTTGGCGCTGTGGGTGACGGCGTGGTCGCCATCATGGAAGTTGTTGGTCGTCAGGAAGATCAGGACCTCGGCCTCCAGGGCCATGTAGCGGGCGAAGAGGTCGCTGTAGGCGGCCTTCTGGTCGGCGAGTTCCTGGGCATCGAGGATGGCCTTGGAGGGGGTGTAGGTGAAATCGTCGCTGAGGATGTCGCGGGCCTTGTCGGCGAGGTTGTAGACGTTGTTGAGCGAGTCGACGGCCTTGCGCTCGGCATCGGCGAAGTCGAAGATGCTCGCCAGCTCGGCGAAGCGGTTCTGCATCTCGCGCTCGAGGGCGTTGAAGCTTTCGGTGCTGATGGTCTTGGTCTGCATTGGTGTGGCTCCGGACGAAATCACAACCGGGGCATCGCGACGCGCGAGGAACCGGGGAAGTTGCTTAGAGATCGGCGGGAAACGTGGAGAGCGTGCGCAGAAATGACTTGCCCGGCGCGTGACTGGAACAGTCGCGCATCGTCGGGATGATGTGCAGATTGTGCGGGTTTTCGTGGGCCGATAAACGGCGGGGGCGTGGAGCCGCGTCACGCGAAGCGGGGAGTCGGCGCGAGAGGTATCAGTTGTAATCGTCGCGGAAGGGTGAGACCTCTTCGTCCCAGCCGGTGGGCTCGGGCTCGACGAGTTCGGGCTCGACACCTTCGGGCAGGGCCTTGAGGAAGGCGCGGCCGTAGCCGGTCTGGACGATGCGGGGGTCGAGCACGACGACCTGGCCGGTGTCGGTGCGGCTGCGGATGAGGCGGCCGAAGCCCTGCTTGAAGCGGATGATGGCGCGAGGCAGCGAGTCCTGGCTGAAGGGGTCGCCGCCCTGGCTTTTGATGCGCTCGCAGCGGGCCTCGGTGAGCGGGCGATCGGGGGGCTCGAAGGGCAGGCGGGTGATGATGACGTTGCGGAGGGTGCGGCCGCGGACATCGACACCTTGCCAGAAACTGGCAGCGCCGAGCAGGACGGAGTGCTCGTTCTCTCGGAAGCGGGCCAGGACCTGTGCGGGCGAGCCGTCGGACCGTTGGCGGAGGAGCGGGAAGCCGAGGGTGGTCAGGGGGGCGTAGAGCTCATCACCGATGCGCTCGAGGGTGTCGAAGCTGGTGAACAGGACGAATGCGCCGCCCTGGGTGGCCTTGATGTGATGGAGGATGCGGGCGGCCAGGCGCGAGATGTAGGAACCCTTGTCGCCACCGGGGAGGGTGGATTTGGGGCTGGGGACGGTGACATCGACGATGAAGCGGACCTGGCGGCGGAAGTCGAAGGGGGAGCCCAGGACGAGTGTCTCGGCACGGTCGACACCGGTGCGGATGGCGAAGTGGGCGAAGGGGCCGCGGGCGAGGGCGGCGGCATCGGCGGAGAGTTTGCCGGCGGCGGTTGCTTCGGCGGCTTGGGAGGCGGTGGAGGCTGCGGCGTCGGGGTCGTCGGGGGCAGGGCGTTCCTGGAATTCTTCACCTTCGGCGACGATGCGCTGGCCGGGGTCGCGGGTGGAGGTGCGGGAGGACCTTGTGGTGGGCTTGGGTGGAGAGCCGGCAGCGCCGACGGCGATGGTGGCGCTGGTCATGGTCACGGAGATGTCGCGGCCGAAGAGGTGCTTGCGGAGCAGGGGGCCGACATCGATGGGGGCGCAGGAGACGGCCAGGCGTGAGCGGCGGGCGCGGCCGCCGTGGCTGGGACGGGCTTCGGCGGCGGAATCATCGGAGGGGCCGCCCTCAAGCCAGTAGACGCAGCCGGGGAGTTTTTGCTTGACGAGGACATCGGCATCGTCGGCGGCCCCGCGGGCGCGGCTGGCGAAGCTGTTGAGTTCGAACTGCTCTTCCTCGGGCAGGCCGGTGTTTTTGGCCAGGTCGAGGGTCTCGGCGAGGGTGGCCAGGGCCTGGGCGAGGGGGACGGTGAGCATGCCGGCGGCGGGGAGGCGGCCGTTGCGGAGGTTGCCGCCGGTGGTGAGGCGCTGGACCTCATCGAAGAAGGCGCGGCTGGCGGCCTGGGCCTCGAGGACGGCGTCCATGCACTGCTGGACGGCGACGCGCTGGCGGTCGTTGGAAAGCAGGAGCAGGGAGGTGAGGTAACCGCGCTGGCCGCGGTCGGTGCAGAGGGACTGGAGGAGAAACTCCAGGCGGCCCTCGGTCAGGCCGGCGCCGAAGTGCTCGCAGGCGACATCCTCGATGGTATGGGCTTCATCGAGTACGACGTGGTGGTAGTCGGGGAGGAAGCCGACATCGTCGCGACGCATGGAGAGGTCGGCGAAGAAGAGGGCGTGGTTGGTGACCAGAAGGTTGGCACCGTCCATGGCCTGGCGGGACTTCTGGTAGAAGCACTGCTTGTAGGTGGGGCACTTGCGGCCCATGCAGTTGTCGGTGTCGCTCTGGACGCGTTCCCAGGCGACGGGGCGTTCGAGCGGCGGGAGGGTGGAGAGGGTGCCGTCGGTGGTGGAGTCGGACCAGTCGCTGATGACATCGAGCGAGCGTTTGATGCCGGGGTCGCCGATGCCGCGTTCGAGACGGCGCTGGGCCAGGGAGAGGCGGCGGAGGGAGACGTAGTTGCTGCGGCCCTTGACCAGTGCGGGGACGACGGGCTTGCGGACGGCGGGATCGACACCCCAGCCGCCGGAGCGTTCGACGGTTTCGAGCAGCAGGGGGATGTCTTTGGTGACGAGCTGTTCCTGCAGGGCGATGGTGTGGGTGCTGATGACGACGCGCTCGTCGGAGGTCATGCAGCGCAAAATGGCGGGTACGAGGTAGGCGTAGCTTTTACCGACGCCTGTGCCGGCCTCGGCGATGACGCGACTTTTGATGGTCATGCAGCGATCGACGGCGCCGGCGAGCTCCATCTGCTGCTGGCGGGCTTCGAAGGAGCCGGGGCGGTCGGCATTGAGCATCGCGGCGATGGGACCGCCGGGGGACAGGATCTCGACGGCACGCTGTCTCACGACCGGCGCGGACCTCCGCCGCGGGGCGGGCGGCTGCGGGAGTCGGGGCGGTTGTCGGGGCGCTGGGAGCGGTCTGGCGCGGGGCGGGGCTCGGGGGCTTCGCGCTCGCGGGTGATGCCGATGGGGACGCGGCTGGGCTCGCCATCGCGGCGGGGGTAGGTCTTGGGGGTGCGGGCGACCTTGGGCAGGACGACGACGCGGCTGGTGGCGGTGGGGACGATCTGGTCGAAGCTCAGGCCGATCTTGGCGATGGCTTCTTCGGCCTCGGTGACTTCCTGCTGGGCCTTTTCGCCCTTGACGGCGAGCATGACGCCGCCGGGCTTGACCAGCGGGCCGGCGAGCTCGACGAGGACGGCCAGGGAGCCGACAGCGCGGGCGATGGCGATGTCGTAGATTTCGCGATGGTTTTTGCGGTCCTGGCCGGCGGCCTCGGCGCGGGCCTGGACGACATCGACGTTCATGAGGCCGAGGCGCTTGCGCACGAGGCGGAGGAACTGGACCTTTTTGCCGGTGGCCTCGATGAGGGTGAAGCGGACATCGGGCAGGGCGATGGCCAAGGGGATGCCGGGCAGGCCGCCGCCGGTGCCGACATCAACCACGCGCATGGCGGGGATGGCGGCGGGTGCGGCAGGATCGCCGGTGCGGCGGAGGGCGGCCATGGCGGCATCGGGGTCGGCCTCGGCATCGATGAACTCGGTGGGCTCGAAGGAGGCGACCAGCGGGATGAGCATGAGGGCATCGGCCAGGTGGCGACGCCAGCCCTCGGCGGGGTCGGTGACGGCGGTGAGGTTGATGGACTGGTTGGCCAGCAGGAGCATGGCCAGGTAGCGGCCGAGCTTTTCGGAGTCGCCGGGTTCGAGCTCGATGTGTTGCTCGGCCAGGAGGGCGGCGACCTCCGGCGGCATGGGGACCGCGGGGAGGTCAAGGGGGAGAAGCTCGGCGAAGTCGATATCGACGCGGGCGGGGGCAGACTTGGGCTGCTGAGGCGGGCGGTCGGGGTGCGATTGATGCGAGGGATGCTCGGGGCGGGGCTGGTACTGGCCGCGGGGCGGGCTATTGGGGCCGGGGCGGCTGGAGGGGCCGGAGGGGTGGGAGGGGTGGGAGGGGCGATCCTGGCCGGGGCGTGAGGAGGCGGCGGAGGGGCCGCGGGGGCCGGGCCGGGGTTGGTTTTGGTTGGATCTTGGGGGCCTGCGGTCCATGTGGAGGGAGGGTAGACCGGGGGGTGGGAGGGCAGGCCGGAAGGGGAAATGCCGAGGGCTCCCAGTCGGCGGCGGTGGCGGCCACGCCGAGGGCCGTAGGGGGAGGCAGTTTCGCCGATGCCGGCTCAGGATTCGGGGAGCAGATCAGGGGCGGGCGGGCGGCTCACGACGACCCAGCGGAGCGCTTCGGGGGCTTTCTTCGGGCCTTGCGACGATTCTCATGCGAGACGAACAGCGTTGTAGCGAGTTTGCCCAGCAGCGTCTGCTTCTCGATCTGTGTGCGCAGCCAGACACCCAGTTTCAAGATCAACTGGAACTCCTCGCTGCCGTAGTCCCAGCGGTAGTTGTTGCAGAGGCTGTGAGCCGGAAGGTAGTTGTCAACGGCGTGCGCACCACCGCCGCTGTGTGCCAGCACATGGTCCATCTCCAGATCAGACGACTCAATCTCCCCTCCGCACAGGTGGCAACGCTTCCCTGTTTTCTTCAGGATTTCGCGACGTTGGCTGGCAGAGAGTGGTTGCCGCTTTGGTCGACTTGCGCTCTGGGTTTGCACGTACGTGCGTCGGTTGGCTCGGAGTTGACGCACATGGGCAACGAAGGTCGCGGCATCTTCGGCGGACTGCTTGTCAGTCATTTGCATGATCTCCAGTTGTGAACGTCCCGGTTGTGCGCCTCATCCCTGGATAGAAGGCATCGGATCGTCGCGTACCAGCCGCCGCAGCCGCCGAGGCAGGCACCGAGTGCTACGAGTGCTGCCGCGATGGGCGGCATGATTCCGGTTGCTGAGGGCACAGCGCCGATCTGCAAGGGGTGTCTCCTTGTGCGTGACTATGCGAAGCTGAGCAAGGGGCGGACTGCTCCGGCTGGTTTCAGCTGTCGCTGTAGAGCAGCTTAAAATCACTTTGCTGCATCCAGTTGGGCTGGCAGTTTGGGGAAGAGGGAAGCTATCCGCTCACGAAGCCCATATGCGCGAGAGGTCACTACGGATCGCCCATGACCTTGAGCGTCGATGATGTAGAGCATGCCGGATTCACTGACTCGGATGGTGTGACGAGATGTAACTAAGTCAATGCGATATGGATCATCAGCTAGCCGGGGTCGGTAGCCGGACCATCTCCACTCCGGACGACCATCGTCGAGGAGTCGTCGCAGGTCTGCGAGGAGTGGGCTGTTTGGTGCCGCCTGCAGTTCGCTTTCCGGAGTCGCCTCCCCCTTGAAGAGGCGAATTGTGACGGGCTCATCAGGGCGGCCTGTGAGCAGTGCGTCCACGTTGACTTGCTTGCTGTAGTTGTACACGGAGATGCCACCGGCGATCAATACGACGAACACAGCAAACGCGATCAGTCGTGCCTTTGTCAGTCCCATCTAGGGCTCCAGTCGCTGAGGTAATTCTTGCCGCGTTCTACTTCCCGTGGGCACTCACCCTGGCCAGAACAAACTGTACGGCTGGTGCTTCAGGCGGGCCGGGCGGGTGGCGGGCGGCGGATGGATGCGGCGGGACGGGCAACTCAAGCGGGTGTTTGATGGGGAAGTGGACGCCTGCGTGCGGATGTGGGGGATGCGGCGGACGTGCGGCGGGTTGACGGCGGCGCGGAGGGACGCTGGTTGGTGGTTGATCACGGCCGCGGGAGCAGGTCAGCGGCGATTACCCAAGGTGCGGGCAACACTATTCGAGCAACTCGGTAACCTTCACAGGTCCAGGTGTTACCTCCTCCAGAATCTCACAGCCAAGTTCTTTCATTTTCTTGCAAACAGCTTCTTTGACTTCGCTGCTTTCGATGTGCAGGAGGGTGCTGTGTATTCTGTTGAACACGCAGTACCCGCTTGGATGACCCGAGGTTTTCAGCAGCACCCAGCCTGGGTTTGAGCCGTCCCATAGAAAACGATATTCGGTCAGCGCGTCGACGTTCATGTTGCCTCCTGACATCAAACGGTATCCCACCCAACGACGGGTCCGGCCTCGGCGAGGACACGGCTCTTGATGGTCTTGCAGCGCTCGACGGCGCCGCGTGAGTGCTGAAGGCGGTGCAGAGGGCTTGGGGTGGCGCCGGCGCTTGGAGGCAGGGGCGGCATGAGTCCGGTCACGGCTGCCAACCGATGGGAACCATGTGGAGTTCAAGCCCCTCAACCAGTTTGCCGCTACCAGAGACTGGCATGAGTCCTACGCAGTCCCTGTTCGGGCTTGGCGTATCGACGTGTGCGAGGTTGGCCACCCGCCAGATTGAGCCGCTCGGTGGATCAAGCAGCCAAAAGTCCATCGAGCCCAGCCAGTTGCGGTCGGGGACCTCCAGTACTACAAACACTTCTGGATGCCGCGCTGGCATGGCATAAACAGCGAGAGCTCTGACGATGCGATGGCCGGGATTCATGGCTGGGTGTTCCATGTGAGGTCGGGGTGCTCGGTTCACTGAGGTTGCCCAAGTTCGATGCACGGGCCAGCGTATCTGCGATGACTCCCACTGATCTTTCAGCACGTCGCGGGCTCTCTGGCGGAGCCGGCATTCGGCGGCTCGTGGCGGGGAAACCCGCAAGGGCCTTGTGCAGCGTTGGAACGGGGAAAAGGCCGCCGCGGAGGGTGGGGGGGCGGGGGCCTACCGTTTTTCACTATGCCAACGAAAGCCTTTGCCGCGATGACTGCTTCGTCCCCGCTTGGTCCGTACGTGATTGAGCGGCGTGAGCCGCTGGCGAAGGATGTTGAGATTGACATTCTGTACTGCGGCGTGTGCCACTCGGACCTGCACTTTGCCCGCAACGAGTGGAACATGACGACGTTCCCGGTGGTGCCGGGGCATGAGATTCTGGGGCGGGTGACGCGGGTGGGCAAGGATGTGACGAAGTTCAAGGTGGGCGATGTCGCGGCTGTGGGGTGCATGGTGGATTCCTGCCGCACGTGCTCGAGCTGCAAGAGCGGCCTGGAGCAGTTCTGCCTGGGCGGTGGCGTGTTTACCTATGGCGGGCTGGACAAGCACTCGGGCGGGCCGACGCATGGCGGCTACTCGGAGCGGATCGTGTGCGATGAGGCCTTTACGCTGAAGGTGCCGGGGAACCTGAATCCTGCCGCGGCGGCACCGCTGCTGTGTGCGGGCATTACGACATACTCGCCGCTGAAGAAGTGGGGTGCGGGCAAGGGCAAGAAGGTTGGCGTGGTGGGGCTTGGCGGGCTGGGGCACATGGGCGTGAAGTTTGCCCACGCGATGGGTGCGCACACGGTGCTGTTTACG
>CAILKP010000121.1 GCA_903834785.1 uncultured bacterium | reverse complement strand
CGGGTGCAGGGCAGCGCGGCTTGAAGTGTGGCTGGCGCAGAGTGTGGAGGGAGAGAGAGAGAGAGACCTCGTTACAGTGGCCGGAGGAGAGAGAGACCTCGTTACAGTGGCCGCACGACAGGCGGCACCCGCCCTTAACCCGGCGGGAAAGCACTGCGGAAGAGACACGGAACCAAGGTCGGGTACGGGCAACAGCAGGCAAACAGCATCATGCAAAGTCAGCACAAGCGACGGCAGGACACGGCCCCACGCAGGCCACCCTTACGCGTCAAAACCACCACAAAAGCCCCCATTGGCTCACCTGCCCATCACCCGCACCACTCGTATCTCGAACCAGCAAAGGTGGCACCAGGAAAGAAAGAACGAAAGAACAAACAGCAGCCAAGGCAGGCTAGCTAGGGCGGCATGGCGCACACGAGCCGACCCCCGGTTACGAACAAAAAGGGGTGGTCCACCCCCACGTCACCCCAGCCCTTGCGGGGCAAACCCAAGGCCGCAAAGTCCCGCAGCAAGGCCCAGAACTTAGCAAGGAGGCCAGAACGCATAGCAGCAGGGAGGGCGGGGCCGGAGAGCCGATGAGAGTGTATGTACCGGCGCGTCCACTCCATCGCGTTGAGCGCCGCCAACGCCACCACATCCCACACACACTGCAGCACAGTGGTCGGATCCGGCGACACACACAACCACACATGCTCACGCGTGACCCCGCACCCACAGCAGACTTCCAGTTCATCCCAGAGCGGGCGGACGAGGGGGCAAGACCAAAAGTGATGCAATCGCGGCGACTCCGCCACACCCGCCGCGGCGGGGTAACAGCCGCAGGCACACGGTTCGGGTGGGACCAGCGGGAGGTGAGAGGAGCCCGGCATGGGCACCCCGTCAACCGCCAGCCGCCAGAGGACCTCTTTCCACCGCGGCTCCCACTTAACACGCTTCCACAACCGCCGCCATACCGCGCGTAACGCCACAAGGGCCGCCTCGGGCGGGGCAGCCACAGCAGGGGACAGCCCGAGCGCCTCCCGCACATACGCCGCATGACAGGCCTGCCTGGGGCGCTCCAGGTCCGCCGCCAGGAGCTGGGTGCCCAGCTTGACGGTGAAGGAGGTGAGGGGCAGCACGGCGTAGAAGAAAAGAACACAAATAAGCGGGCATCAGCTCGTGCCGTACGAGCGTCGTCCAGCGCTCAGCCATCCGGCTGAAGATGGCCATGCCCGGCGTCGTCGCCAGGGCATGGGCGCGCTCCACCTCAAACGCGGTCATAGCGTCCTGCACCCGGACGGCGTCGCCGACGGTCAGCAGGCGGCGGCACATGGTGAGGGGGCCATGGATAGCCTCCAACCCCGGCCGCCGGCCCGGCGCCCCCGCGTTGGGCAGGAGCGGATTGCCCCACAGCGGTGCGTTGAAACACCAGACGCCTGGCTCCAGGGGGGGGTCCGCGACGTCAGACAGGGGGGGGAGGTGACCGAGGCTCGTGGCAAGCCGGTGGATGTCCGGGGGCAGGCTGAAGGGGGCGCCGAGCCACGGGCCATCCGGGCGAGCTGTGGTGACGGCCAGCGGGCGGAAGGCAGGGTGGAGGGTAGAGAGGAAGGAGGCCGCAATCCGGATCCACGGCGCGCGTGCAGCCGGGGGCTGCAGCGCGGAGCGGGCGACCGTCAGGCTCCACTTGGCATGCCGACTGAGGACATGCAGCCGAAGGGGCAGTACACCGAAGCCGCCGATGGTGGGATGACCGGAGAGCAGGCGGAGGGGGACACCAGTGAAACGG
>CAILKP010000120.1 GCA_903834785.1 uncultured bacterium | reverse complement strand
GGGGGGGGGTGGTGGGTTGGGGGCTTGGGGGGGGGGGGGGCGCCGGGGGGCGGGTGGCAGCTCGCTCAGCGAACCCGTCACCATGTTCTCTGGGTGTTCCTTCGCCCGGGTGTGGGGGGGGAGCGGCGGGACGCGTCCCGCCTCGCCCCCCCCCTACCCCCCCCCCCTCCCGTGCTTCCCCCCTCCTCCCCCGCGCAGCGGGGCTGTGCAGGTGTCTAGTGGCGGCACGCTGAGGCGTGTACGCCCCGGACGCGGCTGAGGCTGCTGCGGGTGTGCGCTGTGCCGGCTCGCAGTAGCGGTGGCGGAGGGGGAAAACCGTTTTCGACAACCGCAGCCTGGTGCGCGGGTGTCCACGGCCCCTCCTTGCCCTGCCACGCAGCCCTGGGCCAGCAGCCTCCGCTGGCGCTTCTTGGCGGCGTCTGCCGGTGGGGCGGCGGCGGCCTGCCGGTAGCGGGAGCTAACCTGGCGGCCTGTCCACGCGTACTTCTTGGGGTCTGGCTGGCGCAAAGGGGCGTTTCGCGCTCAGTTGCTGCCGTCGCCCGGAAGGTTGACACCACCTGGCGACTGCCCCGCCGTTGACCTGTTCAGGACATCTCCTGGCGGCTTCAGCCGGTGGGGCGAAGGCGGCCTGCCGGTGGCACCCATACGGGGGCCGTCCTGGCGGCCTGCCGCGCGTCCTCCCTGGGGGGCTGACTGGCGTGCAAGGGCGCTTTGCACCCTGCGCTGCCGTCGCCCTAGGGGGCGATACCACATGGCGTTGTCCTGCTGGAGACCTGGTGAAGCAGCCGGAGCCCAGCCCCAGGGCAGGGCGGCCGGGAGGAGAGGGGGAAGGGCAAGCGGGTGTGGAGCAGCGGGCCGCGGGATGGGCACACGGGTCACAGTCTCTCTGCGACCCACGCCTTTGCAGGCCGCGGCACCAGCTCCCCAGGGACCCGCGCCCAGGACGCACCAAGATGAGGTGGCGACCGAGTTGGCGAGGGTCAAGCTCCGCGCGGAGCAGCAGGCGGCGAACATTGCGCGCCTGGAGGCCGAATTGACGCGGCTGAAGCGCGGCCAGCCTGAGGGGCAAGGCGGGGGTCGCGACGGTGCGGCCCCCAGCCGGCCCCAGGGCGCGGCGCGCCAGCAAGACCGCGGACCTGGCCCAGACCGGGAGCGCAGCCGGGACGGGGACCGCAACCGCGCCCGTAGCCTCGACGGCGAACGAGGCCGCGACCGCGCCCCAGACCACGGCCGCGACCGGGACCGCGATCGGGATCGTGACCGGGACCGTGACAGGGACGGGGGCAGGGGCCGGGACGTCGACCGTGGCAGGGACCGTGACAGGGACCGCTCTCGGGAGAGGGAGCGCAGGGCCTCGTCTCCGGATCGCGGCGCGGGGCGGGGCGCTCGTGAGAGCAGCCAGTCACGCGACGGTGGTCCACGGAGGGGAGGGCCAGAACCTGCCATCGACCTGCGTACCACGGGCACGACCACGGCGGCCACGTTCGGCACGGGACGGGGGCTGACCGCCGCCCGGAACGGTGGCGGGACGGGGGAGGACACGCAGGCTGGTGCGGGACGGCACGCGACAGGGGGCCAGGCTGGCGGCGGGGGAGGCGGCACGGTTGCCCCCCCTCCAGACCGCGAGGCGCCCGGAGGCGTGTCGGCTCTGGACATCACTGAAGGCCTCGTGACCCTGTACCGCAGCACCATCGTCCAACAGCTAACGACGCTGAAGGACGAACTGCTGGCGATCTCTCCAATGGTCCCCTCCGGTAACACGGTGACCGATCTGAACAACAGCGACAGGGCCCGCCTGCATATGACGGCGAGTCTGCGCGCGGTCACCGATTCGGCGGCGTTCAAGGGATGGCTGAAGCTTCAGCCGGACTTTGCGCCGATCGCCTCCCTCCCTGCGATCGTGGCCAATACGTCCGACGAGCACTACCTGGCACTGCGTGGATCTGGTGCCGCGGCAGGGTGCGTCGGGTTTCTGACCCGCCAGATCAAAGGGACCGATCGCTTCTCTGCAGCGGAGCTGGAGGGGGCGGAGAGGCTCATGGCCGCAGCTCAGAAGGAGATGCAGGCAGCCGCCAAGCTGATCCAGCGCTCTGTCAGCCTGAAGGGCGGGGGTGGTGGAGGCGGCGGCGGCAGAGGAGGCGGGGGTGGTCAGACCACGCACGCGGGCGCTGGCACGGCCACCGCCACCTTCCGGCCGGGGAAGAAATTTCACCGCGGAAGCGGGAAAGGAGGAGAAATGGGAGGTGGCGCCAGCGGCTCAGGAGGGGGCGCTGGTGCCGGGGGGCGGGGCGCAAGGCGGGGCTGGTGGCCGAGGCGGGACCAAGCACCGGGAGTAGGTGCGGGCAACGCCCACGGTCTGGCCGTCAGCCTCTTCGGTCCCCGTGGCTGAAGCCAGCGCCACCCACCTTGGGATGGGCGCCAGGCCGCCACCCTCACGCGCCAGGTCAAGAGCCTGGCTGCGCTCTCTCTGTACTCCTGGCCAGGACCGCGGTGGGGTACCTCTACACCCTCAAGGGGACGTGGGGGACACTCTATTGCTACCGGGACTGAGGTCTAGGGGGGGTTGTCGTCTTTCCCCCTCTGCTTATACCTCGGGTCTCCGTTGTGCCGTCGAGCCGTGATGCGCTGCCGTCGACCCCAATGCAGTCTGGATGTTGGCCTCACAAGTTTGCTCTGTGTGTGGGGTGCGTACACCGGACCTACGGGGGGGGGGGGCACTGCGTGCGGCTACGACAGGAACAGCTCATCGCTCAGTTAAGGGCGTTTGCGGATGGGGCATGGTCTCCACCGTTGGACGCGGTTTCGGGCGAGCCGGCCATTCGGGTCAGACCAGCGGGGTCTGACTTCAGGGCGGGCGGCATACACACCAGCGCCTCCTTCTGGCAGGCGGCCCTTCGGGTGGCAGGTTGCTCCAAGGAGCAAAAAGATTTGCTGACCGGAGTGGTGTCGGGGGGTTTGCATCTGATGCAGTTTTTCCAGAAACCCTCCGAGTCTGAGGTGTTTACAGGCGGGCTGCAACGCATGCGGCCACCCAACCCACGCTCCCACATCGAGCACCAGAGGCTGATACCTCAAATGAAATTCGCTGCGCGTCCCTTGGACCCGCTGCCTGCCCACTTAGGTGAAGCGGGGGCTGTTCTTCGGGAGAAGGTAGCGGAGTTGGTGGCGGTCGGGGCCGCGGTCAAATGCCCGCCGGGAGTGACACCCTGGGTAGTTTCACCCCTGTCCTTGGCCGTGAACGGCGCAGGCAACAAAGTGCGCCTCATTCATGACCTGCGGGGCCTGAACAGCTACCTACAGCCATTCACCTTCTCCTTCCCTACCCTGAGAGAGTGGGCCAAGGGAATCGACGAGGGGGACTTGCTGGTGGGGATAGACTGGCAGTCTGCATACCACGCTATTCTGTTGGATGAAGAATCCCAACAGTTATGTGGATTCGAGTTGGACGGGCAATACTATGTCATGAGAGCCCTCCCGTTCGGACTGAACATCGCGCCGGCCCTGTTTCAGCTCTCAACAGAGGTGTTTCACGCCTTCTTAAGAGAGCACGGGTGCGTGCGTTCCATGGGGTTCATTGACGATTCCGCGGCAAATGCGGGGGCGAAACACGGCCAGAGCGCGGAAGAAAGGGGCAGGGCGGTGGGGTGGTTCCTCTGTCAAGCCTCGTTCTGTGCCGGGCACACGGTCGCCGTACTGAAGTCGCAGCTCCAGCCGAAGCCGCGCATGCGGCACCTGGGCTTGTGGGTGGACGCCGGGGCTCGCACGTTCGAAGTCCCCGCGGAAAAGCTCGCCAGGTTCTCGGCGCTGCTGCAAACGCTGCAAGTGTCGGGGGTGGCTCAAGTACGGGAGCTGCAACGGCTGGCAGGCTGGCTAGTCTCCTTCACGGCAGCGATTCCGTGCGCCCTTGTGTTCTTGCGGGAAATCTTCCACCTAGTGGCAGGTGGCTTGCGAAGTGGGCAGCGAGCGGTCAGCGTTGCCTCCGCGGTAGCGCAATCGGCGCTGGAAGCGCTCAGTGACGTGGAACTGTGGAGTGGGGCTTTTCCGTGGCCCTCAGATTCACATCTCCAAGTACACGTCGTCGCCACGGATGCGTCATGCACGGGGCTGGCGGGCGCCCTTGTGGTCGCTACGCCACCGTTCCGCCTGGAACCTCTGCTTTTCCGATACAGGAGAGGGCTTACAGAGGTCGAAGGTGACGAGCACATCATGATCAATGAGGCTAAAGCGGTGAAGGAGGCCGTGACAGAGTTCCAGGGGCGACTAGCCGGGAACCATGTCCGCTTCCTGATCGACAATGAGTCAGCCCAGGCGGCCTTGGCAGGGGCAGGGTCGAAGAACCTGGCGCTGAATGAGGTGGTCAAGGACGTGTGGCGAGATTTCATAAAGCTAGCGATACGCCCCACCTTCGACCGCATATCCTCTGAGGACAATGTGCTTGCGGACGAAGATTCGAGAGAAGAGATGGGCGAGAATGAGACTTGGCGCGCCAGTGGCCTGGCGCCCAAGGCGCATCTTCTGCTCTCTCTGAAGTACCCTCGCTTTGTGCCTGTGTGGCAACGCCCCGCCTCAGAGATGAGGCTTCACCACAGGAAGGTGAAACAGGCGCTGGCGTACGCGGAGGCGAGTGGCGGCATCTCCCTTGATCTGTTTGCCTCCCACGAGTCCGCTGTGGTCCCCAGATTCGTAGGGCTCCTGAACGAGCCGTCGGGGCCTAGGGAGCAGGTCGCGGTAGACGCATTCTCCTTCTGCCCGGCAGAGGGCGAGCGCGTGTTCTGCAACCCCCCCTGGCACTTGTTTGCCGCGGTCCGCAACCACCTTAGGACGGTGCGGGCGGTAGGCGTGTGGGTCTTCCCGGAGGATCCCAAGGCGCTGTGGTACCCTGCAGTCAGAGAGGCGTCAAGGCATGTGATAGTGCTGGCACGCGCAGGGGAGGACAGGACTTTCCTGTCGGGCAATAGGTCGCTGCGGGCGGGGCATTGCCCACTGCTGATCGCGGAGTTCGACTTCTCCTCCACCCCATGCTAAGGGGTAGAGGGGGGGACGGAGAGGCCGGAGGAAGGCGCGGATGCTTCCACCGGCCGGCGGAGGGTGTCAATACATTCAGACATCAGAACATTGCTGAGGCAAGGGAGCGCGGCACACGAGGGCGCAGACGGGAGAGCAAGCACAAGGGCGCGTCTAAGCATGGGGGGGAAGTCGCGAACATCACACTCCTCTGCATCGGGCATGCCGTGTACAGGTCGCTTTCCAAGTCGGGCCCTGCGTGGACTGTGGGCAGAACACACCGCAAGGCAGGTTCTGTCTATGGTGCGCGGCTCCTCAACGTCCAAGACTGGTGGGAGCGAAAGCGCTGGTAGTGTACGCGGCCGCGTATGAACGGCTGGCGGAACTCATGCAGACAGCTCGAGTCGCGGGCACCATCAAACGCAACGATGGCGCGTGGCAATCGCTCTCCAAGTTCATGCGCGAGAAGATGGACATGAACCCGCTCCACGCGGCACCAGTGGACATTGTCTGCTGGCTGATGGACGCGGACGCGCGAGCGAAAACGGTGTTCCACAAATCTACGTGCCCGGAGTTCCGGCGCACGGAAGCGGGGCACGGGTGCGACGGCTCACATGGGTGCCGAACTCGGCTCAAACACGCGGCAGCGCGCACAAAGGTGATGCAGCTACGAGCGTATTACAGGACCAGCGGGATGCTGTCAGCGTGGGACGCGCGCACAAGCACGGGGAACCCGTGCAGGGCACCTCACGTCGACGACTACCTCGCGGCGCTGCTAAAAGAACAGATTGCCTGTGGAGTGCACACCGATCTTGCGCCTCTAATGGCACCAGAGCTAGTGGACGCTCTGATCCGCGCGTACGTGAGGGCGTTCGCTAGACAGTGGACAGCGGCCCAGTCGGAGGGTGACGAGCCAATGGTGGCGTACTGGTCGCTGCAGTGTGCAACCGTGCTGGCCTTCCTGGCTCATGTACCGGATCGGTCTTACGACGTGGCTCGTCTCACTTTCCAAGACATCGATGTGGTGCCCGCGGCAACGGACGGCTCGGGGGCGCCTCGGGCCCTTCGCGTGCGTCTGGGGCTCAACAAAACGGCACACAAACATGGAAAGGCGCGCGCGGTGCTGCTCTTGGACACGGAGGACAAGAAGGTGTCCCCAGTGTCCCTGTTTGTGCAGCTGAAGACCATAAGGGCGGCGGAAGGGGTTGAACTGACGCCCCTTACCGGACTGCTGTTCTTCCCGCGGTCGAACCTGCTGGACAAGCGTGGGAGGCCGGTGAGCGAGCAGGGGAGACGGAAAGTCAACCCCATGTCTCACAAGCAGCTGCAAGCCGTACTGACGGGAGCGCAGCAGGCGCTGGGCCCAGCATACGAGCGGCTGCCCCTGACGCCCCACAGCTACAGGGCGGCGGCGGCGGCGCGAGCGCTGGCCCGCGGGGATGATATCGACTCCATTCTGCATTGCTTCAACTGGCGGAGTCCAGCGATGCTCTCACACTACGTGGAGCTCAGGGTCATGTACGGATACAAGGGCCCGATGTGCGCGGCAGAGGATCTCACAATGGATCCTGAGGATCTGGGGGAGGACTTCTGATGCACCGGTCTCAGTACCACTGCCATCTTGTGAGGTCGGGGCGGTGTTTCGGCGTGCCCCTCAACCGGCGCGGGGAGTAAGGATGGGAGGGCAGTGGGCGGGCCTCGGGACAGCCCAGCCCTACTACACCCGACCGCCCCGTACCTCGCAGAGACGAGGTGCTGCGCATCTCAGGCATGGATCACTGAAATGGATGCATCAAGTCCCATTCATATGCTAAGTTACAAGG
>CAILKP010000119.1 GCA_903834785.1 uncultured bacterium | reverse complement strand
GCCAGGTGTATGACACCCAGCTGGGCCGCTACGTGGCCACCGGCAACGTGGCCGCCACCGTGGCCGGGGGCCGCCTGCTCGCCGACCGGCTGGAGTTCGACAGCAGCTCCCGCACCCTCTACGCCATCGGCAGCGTGCGCTTCCAGCGCGGCCAGCAGTATCTGCAGGCCAGCCGCCTGCGCTTCAGCCTGCTGGAGGGGGTAGGCGACATGGAAGACGTCTACGGCGTCCTCGACCTCGACGGCAGCCAGCAGGACCTCGACCTGGCCCAGATGCCCACGGCGCCGCTGCCGCCGCCGGCCGCGATGAGCTGCCCGCCCCAGCTGCCCCCGCCACCCCAATGGCATCCCTACCCCTGGGCGGTGACCGGCTGGGCGGGCCAGATGTTCGCTTCCAACTTCGGCGACACCTTCTATTTCAAGGGCAAGTTCCGGCCGGAATACCTGAGCGGCCTTGGCCTGCAGCGGCGCCTGCTCGACGGCGGACCCTTCGCCCTGGAACTGGACACCAACCTGCTGGGCCATCGCGCCGCCCGCCAGGCCGGCGGGCCGTACAACCAGGCCATCCCCTTCGCCGACACCCCCAGCCAGACCTTCGCCGACATGACCGTCGGCCTGGGCCTGCGGCTGTGGGTGCGGCCCTGGCTGAGCTTCTACTTCGTGGAGGGCATCAGCTGGCTGAGCGAGTCGAGCAACTACGAAAAAACCTTCCGGGAGAACTACGCCAACTTCCTCAACTACCTCGCCTTCGAGGTGGAGGGGCTGGTGACGCCGCAGTGGTCGGTGGTCGGGCGCATCCACCACCGCTCCGGCGCCTTCGGCACCTACGCCGGCGTGAGTGAGGGCAGCAACGCCTACCTGCTGGGCCTGCGCTACCGCTTCGGCGAGAGCCCGCTGGCGCGCACGCCGGAGGAACTGCCGGCCCCGCAGGGCTGCGCCGGGGCACCGCCGCCGGGCAGTCGTGAGCAGGCGGAGGGCCTGGCCCAGCAGCTGGAGGTGGTCACGATGGGGCCCGGCCGCTCCGGGGCCACCGGCACGCCCCGGCCAGCCGCTCCCGCACCCCGGCCGCCGGCCCCCCCCCGCGGCAACGCCCTCTGGGCCGAGGCCCGCGCCCAGGAGCGAGCCCGCCTGGCGGCGATCGAGCAGCTCGACCAGCGGGTGGAGGGGGTGCAGTTCCAGCAGAGCCTCTCGGCCGAGCGCCGCTACGGCTTCCCCAGCCAGCTCAACACGCCCGACATCGCCAACCAGTTCGGCCAGCTGCGGCCGGCCCAGCTGCAAAACCTCGACACCAAGAGCAACCGCCAGTTGGTGAAGGGCACAATCAGCCGCTGGCGCCTGCAGGCGGGCCGCCTGCGCTTCACGCCCACCACCTTCCGCGGCGACCGGGTGGCCTTCAGCAACGACCCGTTCACCCCAGCCCAGACCTGGCTCGATTCCGAAAACGTGGTGGCCACCCTGCAGCCCAACGGCGACACGGTGATCAAGGCGGACCGCAACACCCTGCTGGTGGAAGACCGGCTACCAATCCCGGTGCGCCGCAACACCCTCATCCAGAAGCAGGAGGAGGTGGAAAACCGCTGGGTGCTCGGCTACGACGAGGAGGACCGCGACGGCTTCTTCCTCGGCCGCACATTCGATGTGAAGGTGGGGCAGCGGGGGCGGTTGCAAGTGCAGCCGCAATTCATGGGCCAGCGAGCGATCAACGGCGAAACAAACAGCTACCCGCTGCCGGGCCAACCGCAGGGGTATCCGGCGGTATCGCAGCCGGCGAAGACCGGCGATCTGTTCGGCGTGGAGGCCAGCTTCAACCAGCCGATCGGCCGCTGGGACCTGGCGGCGAATGTGGACATCTCCACCTTCGACCCCGACAACATCAGCGATGGCACCCGCAGCTTCGGCGACCTCAAACTGCCGGTGACCCTGCCCCTGCTGGGGGAGAGCACCGCCCGCCTGTTCGGTGCCTACCGCTTCCGGGTCTGGAACGGGTCGCTGGGGGAGGAGAACGTCTACGCGGCGGGGGGGGTCTCCCTGGAGGACAGCGGCACGCTGCCGGCCTGGGGGAGGCTGAACAGCAATTACTTCTGGCGCACGGGGGTGGGCAACTTCAAAGCCAACGAATTCGACAGTCGCACGGTGGCGGCCCTATGGCGATACAACGCCATCGGCTCGCTGAACCTCAACCTGCCCCTGTGGACCGGCCAGCCGGCGCCGGCCACGGCCACCCGGGCGCTGTTGAACAGCCCGGTGCCGATGGTGCCGGGGCTGGCGCTCAACGCCAACATTCTGGGCACGGTGGCCTACTTCGGCGATGGCACCAACCAGAACACGATCAGCCTGAGTGGCGGCCCCACCCTCACCCTGGGGCGCTTCGTCAAGCCTTTCCTCGATTACACCCAGATCACCATCATGGGCGGCGGCACCCTGCGGCAGGGCCTGAGCCCCCTGGCCTTCGACCGGGCGGTCGACCTGAGCACCCTGGGCATTGGCCTCACCCAACAGCTCGTCGGACCCCTGCTGTTCAATGGCGGGATCGGCATCAATGTCGACCCCAACTCCGACAATTACGGCGATGTGACCAACTCCTATGTGGAGCTGCGCTGGCAGCGGCGGGCCTATGAAATCGGAGTGTTTTACAGCCCCTACGACGGCCTCGGCGGCGTGCGCGTGAAGCTGAACGACTTCAACTTCCAGGGGCCGGGCCTGCCGTTTGTTCCGGCCACCCCGGCCCAAGCGCCGCTGCAGCGACCGTTCTAGGCGCTCTGCCCCCTGGCGTCTGCCCGGGGGAAAGGCAAGAACAGCACGGGCCCGGAGCGCGAGACGGCCGCCCCATGGGAAGGGAGATGGAGGCTAGCAAACGCCCGGCGTCACCTTCTCTTCTGCCAGTCATTCGGCGCAAACCGCCTCATCCAGGGGCATACACCTCAAAAAGCGCAAGCGAGCGATCTTACGGGTTATTGTCACAGCATGCGAAGATGTTCGGATTGTCGCAAAAGCGCAACCAGGGAACCTTCATCCACTAGGTTGAAGCCAACCAGCATGCAGCTGGGCAGGGAGAAAGAGGATAATTAAGGGAGAATCTAGCCCACTCTAACTGCTCATTGCCCACCAGGCGGCACACCACCCGATCAGACGGCTTTTTTGTTGGTATGATCGCTCCCAGCCTCGAAAACCCGCCCTAGAGCGTCATCCCTTCCAGGGCCTTATCCGTGCACTTCATCCCCTTTCCATGAAACTCGTCAAACACGATCTAGCTTTCATCCTGCAGCAGATCCTGCTGGCGGAAGGCCACACGGCAGGCGAAGACCCGCTTACCCAGCTCAACGGCAACTCCCTGCTCCCCTACGGCCTTCGCACCGTGGAGGGCATCTACAACAACCTCGTGCCCGGGCAGGAGCTATACGGTTCAGCGGACATGCCCATGCCTGTGAGCCTGGCCCAGCGCTGGCGCGCCGCTGATGCCGCTGGCTTCGATCCCGATGGTCCGGGCCCGCTGGCCGTGGGGAGCCCCACCAGCTACACCCAAACGTCGGGTCTCGTCTTCGACGGCAAAGTACGCACGATTAGCAACTTAATCTCTGACCAGAGCAATCGCAACCCCGTAGCCGTGAGTGTGGCGGGGCTTGTCCCCACCGTCTCCACCGACGGCACGTTGTTCATCCCCAACGTGGCGCCAGACACCGGATTATCGGCACCCTATAACTCCCTGTTCACCATCTTTGGTCAGTTCTTTGACCATGGCCTGAGCCTCATCGGCAAAGGCGGCCAAGGCACCGTGATGATCCCCCTGGCGCCCGATGATCCGCGCTTTGTGGTCGGCAGCACCACCAACTTCATGGTGCTCACCCGGGCCACCGTGGCTCAACTCGATCCCGGTCCGGATGGCGTGGCTGGAACCGCCGACGACGGCCGCGTCCTCAATAATTCCACAACTCCCTGGATCGACCAGAACCAAACCTATACCTCCCACCCCTCGCACCAGGTCTTCCTGCGCGAGTACGCCCTCCAAGCCGGCCAAGTGCGAGGCACGGGCAAGATGCTCGATGGTGCCGTTCCTGGCTCGATCGCTAATTGGAGCGAAGTAAAGGCACAGGCACGCACGCTTTTAGGCATCAATCTCACCGATGCCGATGTCAGCAATCTGCCGTTTATTCTCACAGATCTGTACGGCAACTTCATTGGCGGCGCCAACAATCTTCCGCAACTGGTGCTCGCCGATGGCAGCCTGCTCGAGGGCAATCGGCTATCGCCAGTGAGCACGGTTGATGCGCTCCGCACCAGCCATGCCTTCCTCGACGATATCGCCCACAACGCCAACCCCAGCGGCGGCAAAGTGGCCGATGCCGACACCACCGTGAGCACGGCAGCCACCCCCCAGCCCGCTGGCACCTATGACAACGAGCTGCTCGATCTTCACTACATCACCGGCGACGGCCGCGGCAACGAAAACATTGCCCTCACGGCCATCCACAGTGTGTTCCACTCCGAGCACAACCGCCTGATCGATCAGATCAAAGCCGAGATCCTGGCAAGCGCGGATCTTGGCTTCGTGAACCAGTGGCTGGTGACACCACTAGCCGCCATTCCCACAACAGCCGCGCAAATTGCCGCCGTGCAATGGAATGGTAGCCGCATTTTTCACGCAGCTCGCTTCACCAATGAGATGCAGTATCAGCATCTCGTGTTTGAGGAGTTTGCCCGCAAGCTACTTCCTTCCTTGGAGATCTTTAGTGGCTATAACAACACCGTAGATCCTGCCATCATGGCAGAGTTTGCCAACGTCGTTTATCGATTTGGCCACTCCATGCTCACCGATACGGTAGATCGTATCGATCCGGGCACGGGAGTTTCCACGCCGATGCGGCTGATTGATGCCTTCCTCAACCCGGTAGCTTTCCAGCAAAGTGGCACGGACACGAAGAGCTCAGTTGGCAGCATCACCAATGGCATGGTGCGGCAAGTGGGCAATGAAATCGATGAATTCCTCACCGAATCCCTACGCAACAATCTTGTCGGCCTGCCACTCGATTTGGGCGCGCTCAACCTCGCCCGTGGCCGCGATACGGGAACGCCAGGAATGAATGCAGCCCGGCGGATGTTCTTCAACGATTCCGGCAACCCTGCCCTGCAGGCTTACACCAGCTGGAATGACTTTGGCCTGAATATCAAACATCCCGAATCCCTCACCAACTTCATCGCGGCCTACGGCAGCCACGCTTCGATCACCGGCGCCACCACGGATGCAGCCCGCCGCACGGCCGCAGCCACCCTGATCAGCTCCGCAGAAGCGGGCAATCTGGATGCCCAGAATTTCCTCAATGCCACCGGCATCTATGCCGGTGGGTCCCTCGGAGGCCTGGAGAATGTGGATTTCTGGATTGGAGGCTTGGCGGAGAAGCTCCAGCCCTTTGGCGGCATGCTCGGCTCCAGCTTTGCCTACGTCTTCGGCACGCAGTTGCTGCATCTGCAAAACAACGACCGCTTCTACTACCTCGCCCGCACGGCCGGCCTGAATGTGCTCACCCAGCTGGAGGAGCAAACCTTCGGCGACATCGTGATGCGCAACTCCACAGCCGTGCATCTGCCGGGGGATGTCTTCAGTTCACCGGCGTTCTTCTTCGAAGCAAGCCGGGTCGGCAGCACCGGAGCGATCCTCGACGATCCCCTCACACCCTGGAACGAAACCACCCTGCTTAGCCGACTGGCCAATGGCACGATCCGCTACGGCGGTGTTGAGCATGTGGTGCTCGGTGGCACAGCCGCCGTCGACCGGCTGGCCACCGGAGAGGGGGATGACACCATCCATGGCGATGCCGGCAACGACATCCTCGAAGGAGGCGGCGGCAACGACTTCCTCTTCGGCGGTGCTGGCGATGACATCCTCACCGATGCCTTCGGTGACGACAACATCAAGGGCGGCGACGGCAACGACGTGATTGTCAATGCTGGTGGCCTGGATCTGCTGTTTGGCGGCGATGGCTCCGACGTCATTTTTGGCGGGATTGGCGATGCGGAAACCTTTGCCGGCCTCGGCAACGACTTTGTCTCCGCAGGTACCGGCATCAACACGGTGTTCGGCAACGCTGGCGACGACTGGATCGAAGGCGGCCAGGGGGCCGATTTGCTTCAGGGCGACAACGGCGATCCCTTTGGCACCAGCACATTGATCGGCCATGACGTGCTGATCGGCGACGGCAATGACGACTACGACGCCGAATCGGGCAACGACATCATGTTCAGCACCCCTGGCATCAACAAAAGCTGGGGAGCCTGGGGTTTCGATTGGGTGACCTACGCCAACTCCAGCGAGCTGGTGAATGCCGACCTCGACATCAACGTCTTCCTACCTCCCAATCTTGCGATCGATTTCCTCGACCGCTTCATGGAAGTGGAGGGCCTCTCCGGCTGGAACGGCAACGACATTCTCAAGGGACGGCTGGCCACGGATCCGCTGCAGGTCAACAACAACGTGCTGGATACCACCGGCATGGCAATGATCAGTGGCCTGGCCCCACTGCTGCGGGGTGTAACCGTATTCACCGAGGGCGACATCCTGCTCGGTGGCGGTGGCTCGGACACGATCGAAGGCCGCGGCGGCAATGACATCATCCACGGCGATGTCTATCTCGATGCCCGCATCATGCTGACCAATCTTGACGGCAGCACCGAATATGCCAGCACGATTAATGCCTATCAAGGCCGCTTGATCGCCGGCACCATACGCCCCTCGCAGCTCCAAATCGTGCGCGAGATACGCCAGGGCTCTGCCGGCGTTGACATCGCCGTATTCAGCGGCGGGCAAGCTGATTACACGGTGGTGCGCAATGCAGACAACAGCCTGACCGTTACCGACAACCGCCCCTTGCTCGGCGCACTGTTGATCAATGACGGCGTCGATACACTCTGGGGGATTGAGATCCTGCGCTTCGTTGATGGAGACGTCGCCGCTCCCGCCGCTCCTGGCGCCGCCACAGGTCTCCCCGGCATCAGCGACAACACGCCCACGGAAGGGGTGCCGATCACCGTCAACACGGCCGCGATCAGCGACCCCAATGGCCTGGGCGTCTTCTCCTACACCTGGGAAATGTCCGCCAACAACGGCGTGTCCTGGACAGTGGTGGGCACCAACAGCCCCTCCTTCACACCCACCCAAGCGCAAGTGGGCCGGATTCTGAGGGGTCAGGTGTCCTTCTTCGATGGCAGCGGCAATAGCGAGAACCTCGTTTCCTTGCCCTCCGCACCAGTGGGAGATCTCTACGTAGGTACGGCCGCCAACAACCTGTTCACCGGCACCCCAGGAGACGACCGCGCCCAAGGACTGGCCGGCAACGACAACCTCAATGGTGGCGCCGGAGATGACATTATCGAAGGCGGCGCGGGCAATGACACCATCAATGGTGGCGCGGGCAATGATCAAATGCTGGGGGGACCGGGCAACGACACCTACGTAGTCGACAGCGTCCTGGATGTCGTGACCGAAGCCTTTGGCGGCGGCATCGACACGATGCGTAGTCCCCTGGATTACACCCTTGGCATCGATCTCGAAAATCTGATTCTCACCGACGCCGCTGTGACAGGCACCGGCAATGCCCTGGCCAATGTGATCACCGGCAATGCCGGCAACAACCAGCTGCGAGGCCTAGCCGGAGACGACACCCTCGATGGCGGCCTCGGAAACGACACCCTCGATGGTGGTGCAGGCAACGATCTCTACATCGTGGATTCCAGCCTTGATGTGGTGGTAGAAGCGGCGGGCGGCGGTACTGACACCGTCCAGAGCACGGTTTCCTTCACGCTCGGTGCGGAAATCGAAAACCTCACCCTCACCGGCACGGCGCTCAGCAACGGCACGGGCAACGCCCTCGCCAACATCCTCCTCGGCAACGCCTCCAACAACATCCTCAGCGGGCTCGCGGGCAACGACAGCCTCAACGGCGGCATGGGCAACGACACCCTCAACGGCGGCGCCGGCAACGACCAGCTGCTCGGCGGTGCCGGCAACGACCTGTTCGTCTTCAGCACCGCCCTGGCCGCCGACAACATCGAGACCATCGCCGACTTCGCCACCGGCGATCGCCTCCAGCTCGATCGCGCCATCTTCACCACCCTCAGCGCCGGTGCCACGCTCACCGTCGCTGAATTCCTTGGGGGTGCCGGCGCCACCGCCGCCAACAACGCCCAGCAGCGCCTCCTGTTCGACGCCACCACCGGCGCCCTTCATTACGACGCCGATGGCAACGGCGCCACCGCCGCGGTGCTGATCGCCAACCTCACCGCTGGCGCGCCCCTCACCGCCGCCGCCATCAGCCTCGTCGGCACCCCGCCGCCGCCGCCGTCGAACGTGATCAACGGCACCGCCAACGCCGACACCCTGGTCGGCACCGCCGCCAACGACACCATCAACGGACTCGGCGGCAACGACTCCATCAACGGTGGCGCCGGCAACGACACCATGGCCGGCGGCACCGGCGATGACTCCTACGTGGTGGATTCCGCCCTCGATGTGATCGTGGAGGCCGTCGGCGAGGGCACCGACAGCGTGTCCAGCACGGTGACCTACACGCTCGCCGCCAACGTCGAAAACCTCACCCTCACGGGCACGGCCGCGATCAACGGCACCGGCAACACGCTCAACAACAGCCTCACCGGCAACAGCGCGGCCAACGTGCTCAGCGGCCTGGATGGCACCGACACCCTCAACGGGGGCGGCGGCAACGACAGCCTGAGCGGCGGCGCCGGCAACGACCTGTTCGTGTTCAACAGCCCCTTAGCGGCTGACAACGTCGACACGATCAGCGACTTCGCCACCGGCGATCTCCTCCAGCTCGATCGCACCATCTTCACCACCCTCAGCGCCGGGGCCACCCTCACCGCGGCGGAATTCCTCGGCGGAGCGGGCAGCAACGCCGCCACCACCGCCCAGCAGCGCCTGGTGTTCAACACCACCACCGGCGCCCTTCGTTACGACGCCGATGGCAGCGGCGCCACCGCCTCTGTGCTGATCGCCAACCTCACCGCCGGTGCGCCCCTCACCGCGGCCGCCATCAGCCTCGTCGGCACACTGACGCCGCCCCCGCCGCCGTCGAACGCGATCAACGGCACCGCCAACGCCGACACCCTGGTCGGCACCGTCGGCAACGACACCATCAATGGCCTCGGCGGCAACGACTCCATCAACGGTGGCGCTGGCAACGACACCATGGCCGGCGGCACAGGCGATGACTCCTACGTGGTGGATTCCAGCCTCGATGTGATCGTGGAGGCCGCCGGCGAGGGCACCGACAGCGTTTCCAGCACGGTGACCTATACGCTCGCCGACAACGTTGAAAACCTCACCCTTACGGGCACGGCGGCAATCAACGGCACTGGCAATGCCCTCAACAACAGCCTCACCGGCAACAGCGCCAGCAACACCCTCAGCGGATTGGATGGCACCGACACGCTCGATGGCGGCCTCGGCAACGACACCCTCACCGGCGGGGCCGGGGCCGATCGCTTCAACTTCACAACCACTCCGAACGCCACCAGCAACCGCGACACCCTCACAGATTTTGTGCGGGGCACTGACACGATCGGCCTCAGTCGGGCGATCTTCAGCGGTTTCGGGACCACCGCCACCACGGTGACAACCGCCCAGTTCCTGGAGGCGCGGGGCACGGGCTCAACCGTGACTGCTGCGGCCGGAATCCGCCTGATCTACGATCGCGACAACTCCCAGTTGTTCTACGACCCCACCGGTGGCAGCGCCGTCGACCGGGTGCAGTTCCTCAACACGGGCACACGCCTCCAGGCGGGTGATTTCGTGATCTTCTGATCACGATCCCGGCATGGCCGCCACCACCACGGCGGCCATGCCTCTCAGCGGCGGTTGATCTTCGCCTTGAGCTCCTCGAGTTCACGGCGAAGACCCTCCATACCCTGGCCCGTGCCGAACGGGAAGAGACCTCTGAAGAACGGAGACATGCCAACCCCACCGCGGCCTGGCGGGCTTGGAAGCCATGGGAAAGAACGAGTTGACGGGGACTGCCCCACGGCAGCCGTCAATCCAGCCAAGTGACATCGCGCCCAGCGCGGAAGGCGCTGACGATATAGGAAACATTCGTGGTGTGAGTGGCCACGAAATGCGCAGACTCCCGCAGCAGATCCACCTGGGCAAAGAAGCGGATCATCGCCGCCCGGCGCTGCGCTGCTGGTTGCTGGCGGAAGCTGGCGTTGTTATAGCCGGCGGTGAAGGCAGGCCGGAGAAACACACACTCCAGCTCCGGAAAGAGAGAGGCAAGCGCCTGCATGGCCTCCAAATCATCGCCGGCGATGAACAAACGGCGAAAACGCCCCTGCAGGGCCTGGATCGGCTGCATATAACCTTCCAGACCGGCATAACGGGCTTCCAAAATCTTGTCCCCCCGGCGCACACAGGTGGCCAGGTAGGGCTCCGCTAGCGGCGGCAGCTCCCGCTTCACCGCCTCCACCTCCTGGGCCACCTCCGGCGTGTATTGCCACAACAGATGCGACACCGTTGCCCTCAGGCTGTCAAAGGGAACCGCCGAGAAGGGGTTAGAAAAACCAGGGATAGTGGTGGGCGGTGTGAAGAAGAAATACCTGGCCCTGGGCCTTGTGGTGGCCTGCAACAGCGCCGATACCAGCGGCGCCACCCAGGGCAACCGCGACTGTCCGGGCAGCTGGTTGCGGTTGAGCGCAGGCAGCCACCAGCCTGACACCTCCCCGCAGAAGGGCAGGAAATAGTCGCCATAGCCACGGGCGATGGCGATCCCCTCGGGACGCGCCAACGCCACCAAACGAAAACCAATGCCCTTTTGCAGGCACATCGTCAGCGACTTGGTGAGCCCGGAATGATTCGCCCCAAAACCGGCACCGGGATTGCATGCCCAGGGATAGGCAAAGAAGGGGCGCTTAGCAGCCAGCGCACGGAGGCCTTCGATCGTCAACGAACCAGAGCCATCCTGCATGCTGGAACGATCTCCGCCCCCCGACCTTATCAGGCACTTGTGAGGGTGGGACTCGCGCTGTCGCCAGCGCCCAGCGCAAAACCAAAAAAAGGGAGTGCCTAAGCACTCCCTCCATCTATCCAACTCTCTATCCAGCCAGCCATCAGGCCAGCCAGGCTGGCTGGAGCCGCGATCAGCCCAGAGCCTTCGCCGTGGCCACCACATTGTCGACGGTGAAGCCGAACTTCTCCAGGCAGAGCGGGCCGGGGGCCGAGGCACCGAAGCCATCGATCGACACGGTGGCGCCATCAAAACCGGTGTACTTATGCCAGCCGAAGGAACCGGAGGCTTCCACCACCACACGCTTGCGCACGGCTGCAGGCAACACCGACTCGCGATAGGCGGCGTCCTGCTCTTCAAACAGCTCCACACAGGGCATCGACACCACCCGCACATTGCGACCTTCCG
>CAILKP010000118.1 GCA_903834785.1 uncultured bacterium | reverse complement strand
GCACTTGCCGCTGATGCGGATGGCAAGCACGGCGATCTTCAGCAGGAGGGACTCGTCGGCGATCTGGTCCGGCGTGAGCTTGGTCATGCTCCTCATCTATGCGCCAGAGCTGACACGGTTGCGTGGTTTTCTACAGAGCAATATTGTGACCGGTCCTGGTACGGGATCGAATTGCATTACGCTGGAAGGCAGCACGCCGACCACAATCACGTACTTCGGCTACAACGATGGATCCTGGGCTGGCAACTTGCGCCGCTTCAGCATCGGTGTTTACCTCGCGAGCCCAATCAGTCAGCCGGCGGCTGCATACGCGACTCCCGTCTCGCTCATCGAATACTCGACGAACGCCGGCTCGAGCTGGGTGACCTACAACATGGGAAGTCCGAATACGCTGCTCGATCCCGGCTTCGGCTTCGGTGCTCTGCCGCTGGGTCCCGAAGTGAACTTCGGTTTCCCGGGCTTGTCCCCCGTCGGAATAGGCAACTTTCGCGTGCGAGTCACGCTGGACGCCAACCCCACGGAACTGATCAATGATCGCCGGGTGCTTACGGTGCTCAGCTACTCGACGGCCTTTGGTGGCGGCCAAAATACGCGTTCGTCGCTGGTGGTTCCCACTCCCGGCACAGCCGCGCTGCTGGGCCTCGGCGGCCTGCTGGCCGCGCGTCGTCGCCGCTGAGCTCGCTGAGCACTGACCGCACAGCCTGAGTTCAATCCTCCACGGCCCGGGCACACGCCCGGGCCGTGGTCGTTTCGCAAGGTGCAGTGACCGCGTCTGCTTGGGAGAAACGACAACCCCCGAGTCTTGCGACCCCGGGGTTATGCCAATAGAGGATATGGGGCGGTGTGACAATGTGCCTTTGAGAGTTCCAGAGATAGCAGTCACGAACGAGTTTCTCCGGCCCGCCCGTGCATCGACGAGAGCGTCAGGGCATCCTGGCATCCGATAACCCCTGCGTTCTGCAATGGCTGTCCGGTCTGCGCGGCATCTCCCAGCGGCATGCACACAGCGGGGCCGCCAAGACGCTGGTACGGCCTTGTGTTCGATGGCATGTTTAAACATAAGGGCACTTGGCTCTTGTGGGCCTCGACATTCAAGGATCGGCTCGTGTTGACGTTCCGCTCGATGTCGAAAAGCGTGACCAAAGTTGGTCGACGAAAGCATTCAGAGGAGATGTTCATGAAGACTTCGATTGTGATCGGTGCGTTGGCTCTGGCGGCTATGGCGGGGCAGGCTCAAGCGAGTCCTGTTTTCTACGGAACCGCCAACAACAACGTCACATCTGCCTGGACGGTATCGACGAAGGTCAGTTCCATCGAAGGTCAGGCCTCTAACTTCGGGATCAATACATTCACTCAGGCCGTGAACCTCACCACGGCGGGTCGAGCGGACTGGATCGCGGATGTCTCGAGCGGCAGTTGACCTGCTCCCAGAATCCTGATCCACCAACTATGAGAGTCCCGCAGGCCGCCGGTAGCGGCCAGGAGATTCTCGATGAAGCGGACACGACACACACCCGAACAGATCATCTCGAAGCTGCGTGAGGCCGATGCCATGCT
>CAILKP010000117.1 GCA_903834785.1 uncultured bacterium | reverse complement strand
TGTTGCAGCGTTTGGCATCAACGGGCTCGTTGCCCCAGACATTGACGGCGTGGTCGAGCCCGCCGCGGGCCGCGAACTCCCATTGGGCTTCGGTTGGAAGCGATTTGCCCGCCCACGTGCAATAGGCGACGGCGTCTTCGTACGCGATGTGGACGACGGGGTGGTTGTCCTTGCCCTCGATGGAACTGCCCGGTCCCTCGGGATGTTGCCAGTTTGCGCCGGTCGTCCAGGACCACCACTGCTCGTGCCCGCGAAGGTCTACGGGATGATTCGGCGGCGTGAACACCAGCGAGCCCGGCAGCAGCATCTTCTCATCGGGCTTGGGCGTGCCCGGCGGGAGCTGCTTCTTGAGTTCCTCCCAGTCGACGGCTCGCTCGGCGATGGTCTTGTAGGCGGTGGCCTTGATGAACTCGGCGAACTGCGCGTTGGTCAGCTCAGTCGCGTCCATCCAGAAGCCATCGACCCGCACGCGGTGCACCGGGGCCTCATCGGGCCGGGCCAAGGGGTCGGTGCTGCCCATGCTGAACTCGCCGCCGGGGATCCAGACCATGCCCGGCGGGGCACTCTTGGCGGAAGCAACGATGCCCGCCCGTCCCATCGCCGCGCAGCACGCTGGAGCTGATCCCGCTGCTGGCGCGGCGGGTTGCTCGGGTGGCTGGAGCGCAGAGGCCGCGTGTGATGCGAAGAGGGCGAGCGTGGCAGCGATCAGCGTGCGGGTCATCATGTTCGGTACGTTTCTTGCTGCTACGACCTCTACGGGTTCGGCACTGTCGGCATTCCGTCAAACCTGGCAGTCGAACCTCTGTTCCTTGATCCATCAACAGCGTTCCAACTGTGCGAGACTGCACAGCTCAGCCGCTCACTGGCCGGTCTGCTCCCAGCCGGCCGGGTCGAAGGCCTGCATGGCCTCTGCCGCAACTGCAGTTTCCCAGCCGAGATCCTTCTGGAACACGATTCCATCAGCAGAGACCTGGAATGTCAGAACACCGGTCTCGCCGTATTCGGCGGGCCACGCGATGAACGCGAATCCGCCCGTCATCCGCCCTTGCGAGTCCATGAAGCTCTTTGCTCCGCCCGGTGCACCCGAGCCCTGGCGGGTCAGCACGCGAAACATGTATCCGCGGTAGGGCTGCGGTCCCTGCTGGACTTTGAGATCCCCGGCATCAACCGCGCGGGCCACCATCGGGCCCAATGGCGACAGGGGCGGGCCCATCTGATCGTCCCAGTAGAGGCCGTCCCGCTTGCCGGGCGTGCTCCTGATGCTCGCGGCATACACCGGCGTGCTCTCGCCACGGGCCGCGCTCATGCCGAAGAACTGCTGCTGGACCGCGACGAGTTCGATACAGGAGCGGATCGCGTCGGACTCGTTCAGATTGATGCGTCGGGCCCGCATCTCGTTGATCCCGGCTTCGGTATCAAATCGCCACCGGTCACCTTGCTGTACGAGCGGAGCGGGGAAGTCCCAACCCTGTTCGCCGACCAACAGCGTCACGCTTCCATCATCCTCCTTCACAAGGGAATGCTGGCGGTCATAGGCCGCGGCGAGCCGCTGCAAGTCGCCCTCCGTTCGTTCCTTCGTGTCCGCAGCCAAGTCTGCGATCTTTGGCCCAAGGACCGGGATGAGCAGATCCAAGTCTGCCTTGCGGCACGTATCAATGAGCTGCACCACGGCATCCTCGGGGGTTGCGTAGGTCTGCTGCCCGATTGCAGGCTTGTCCGCGGCGGCCGTCGATTGATTTCCTGGCTTCCCAGCCTGGTTCGATCTTCCGCAGCCAGTCCAGCACAAGGCGATCATCAAAATACATGGTGAAATCAAGAGAAGTGAAGCAAGACGTTTCATGGCAGGTCCTTGTCTTGGAAGTCAGGCGTGAACGATCTTTGGAAACCGAAATGAGCGTCGCACTAGCGTCCCCGCTTCGCTCCGCCGCCTCCGCCTCTGCTTCCACTGCGCGATCCCCCGCCGCCACCTGGGTTGAAGCCACTCGGCCGGGGAGACGATGACGGCCTGACTGCGGGTGCGGCCGGCCTTGGTGCCCGCTCCGGTGGTCTCGCCGCAGGTGCGGACGGCCTGGATGTGGGTGCCGATGGTCTCGCTGCGGGTGCGGACGGGCGTGCGGTCGGCGCGGACGGTCGAGCCGTGACTCCCTCCCGCGGCTTGGACGACGGAGCTACCCCGCGTGAGGCGATTGGCTTTGCTTCTGCAGTTCGGCCGGGCACCTTCGCGTTTGCACCAACGGTGCTTCCTGAACCAATTCCCCGGTAGCTGTTCAGTGATGCGCCCGAAGCCGCATTCGGACTCAGCTTCGCCTTATTTGGCTGCCATTTTGAGCCTTCCTGCCCGAGCCGATTGCCAATGTTGTTGTTATTACCAATGTTGTTGATGGTGGTGTTTCGGTTGCCGATGTTGACATCACCATTGATGTTGATGTCAACATCGTTGTGGCTCCAGCCCCCGTGGCCCCACCCGTGGCCCCATCCAATGCACCCACCGTACCAGTCGCAGTCCACGTTATTGGCGATAATCAAACCTGCGGTGATGCCCAGCCCAAAACCGATCAGCCCCGCGGCCGCGACGTCGCCCGAGTCGTAATGATCCACGTACACCACGCTTGGGTTATAGGTGGGCACATAGATAATCTGAGGGTCGGCGGGTTCGATGACAATGACCTGTCCTTGGGTCACAACGGTCTGCTGCGGCGAGGTCTTCAACGCACCGTTGGCCCATGCTCTCGCACGCAGCGACTGCACTGCGGCCATGACATCCGCCCCTTGCACAAGGTACGCCTGACCGATCGCGACAGCCCACGGCATGTTGTCGCCGAGCAGCTTAATCACTTCTGGGAACGCTGCGATCACCTTCACGCTCTGATCCCAATCCTGACTGGCCATCTGTTCCACATTGCCGCCGCCAGCCATGAACTGCGTTGCGGCCTTGAGGTCCTCCTCGTACACGCATGCTGCCAAGGTGTTGGCAAGCAGCGTGTCGGGGTAGAGGGCAATTGGTGCGAACATCTCTTCCAAATCGGCGGTGCTCAGCTTCGTCGCTGCAGCGGCCTGGGTGGTTCCAGCCGAGACGGGCGGCGTCGCGGTTTGCTGGTTCGCCAAAGCAGGTCCTCCGAAGATCGCGGGGTATCCCACCACGATCAGCCACGCCAACCGACTTGTAGACGGGATGCCGAAGTCGGCGATCCTTCGGCGGGAAGGAGATGAAGGGAGCAACTGTCGCAGTTTGGTGTTCATGGTTCTGTCCTTCTCGTCGCCTTGCTAGCGTGGAAACCATAGGCACGAAGACGCTGTTCATCGAGCCAGGCAGCCCATGGGAGAATGGCGACGCGGAGAGATTCAACGGCAAACTGCGTGACGACGTGCTCAACGGCGAGATCTTCCACACAGTGAAAGAGGCGAAGGTGCTGATCGAGCAATAAGAACCAATTGCATCAAGCTGTCTTGGCGTGGAGAGCGAGTTGGGTGAACTTGTCGAGGGCGAGTGCGGTTTGGACCCAGAGGCGGACGCGTGCGAGGCCGCGGACGTGCGCGGGCGGGCGACCGATACGCCAGCGTG
>CAILKP010000116.1 GCA_903834785.1 uncultured bacterium | reverse complement strand
GGCGGGCGGGCACGAGCAGCTTCGTGCAGGTGGGGAGATCGGGGTGAGGGCCTTTGTTTCACGGTCCCTTCGCTTCCGCTCGGGCTCCTAATGCGGCGGGGCGTGGGCACGGAGGTTGTCGTGCTTGCTGAGCGCAAGCACCTTGGTGCGGGTCGGTGGGTTGGGGTGAGTGGGATTGTTTCACCGGCCCGGGCGCTTCCGCTTCGGGCTCTAATTGGGCTTCGGGCTCCAGTGGGGCTTCGGGTTCCGACGGGCGCGATGGGGTTGGTCGGGCAGCTGCGTTGTCCAGTAGCCTTGCGGAAAGGCACACAACCCCTCGTTCAAAGCAACGAGGGGTTGTGGCACGGGGAGTTGTGGTGCGGGGAGTTGTGGTACTGGGATTTGTGGTACGGGGGAGTTGTTGCACGTGGGGTTTTGATCGGCACGAAACGACAACCGCCGCCGGGAGGGTCCGGGCGGCGGTTGGGTTTGGCGTGGCGTTGAATTGATCCGGCTGGTGGCGGGTGAGGCGGGTCAGCCCGGTCAGCCGGGTCAGCCGGGTCAGCCGGGATGGCTGATTACTTGATGCCGTCCTTGGCGGCCATCAGGCGCATCATGTCGACGCAGCGGTTGGCATAGCCGGCTTCGTTGTCGTACCAGCTGACGACCTTGAAGAAGCGCTTGTTGAGTTCGATGCCGGCCTTGGCATCGAAGATGGAGCTGTGCGGGTCACCGATGAAGTCGCTGCTGGCGACTTCTTCCTCGGTGTAACCGAGGATGCCCTTCATGGCGCCGTGGGCGGCGGCCTTCATGGCGGCGTTGATCTCGGCCAGGGAGGTGTCCTTGGCGGTGCGGAAGGTCAGGTCGACGGCGGAGACATCGGCCGTGGGGACGCGGAAGGCCATGCCGGTGAGCTTGCCCTTGAGGGCGGGGATGGCCAAGGTGACAGCCTTAGCGGCGCCGGTGCTGGAGGGGATGATGTTCTGGTAGGCGTTGCGGCCGCCGCGCCAGTCCTTCTTGCTGGGGCCGTCCTGCGTGGGCTGGGTGGCCGTGGCGGCGTGGATGGTGGTCATCAGGCCTTCCTCGAGGCCGAAGGTGTCGTTGATGACCTTGGCGATGGGGGCCAGGCAGTTGGTGGTGCAGCTGGCGTTGCTGACGACGGTGTGCTTGGCGGCGTCGTAGCTCTCGTGGTTCACACCCAGCACCAGCGTGGGCACCTGCCCGGGCTCGCTCTTGGTGGGGGCGGAGATGATGACGCGCTTGGCGCCGGCGGCGATGTGCAGCGAGGCCTTCTCGAAGTCGGTGAACAGGCCGGTGGACTCCAGGACGTAGTGGACGCCCATGTCCTTCCAGGGCAGCTGGGCGGGATCCTTGATGGCGGTGGTCTTGGTGACCTTGCCGTTGACGGTGAAGGAGCCGCCGGTCTCGGTGGCGGAGGCGGAAACCTCGGCGTGCTGGCCGTTGATCTTGAAGCGGCCGTGCATGGTGTCGTATTTCAGGAGGTACGCCAGGTTGTCGGCGGGGACCAGGTCGTTGACGCCGACGAGCTCGATGCTGGAATCCTGTGCCGCGAGGCGGGCGACGAGGCGACCGATGCGACCGAAGCCGTTGATACCGATACGAATAGCCATTGTGCAGACTCCTGCTGGAGGGATGAGGAAAACGGGAACGGACACGAAGCAGACAAAGCGACTTGAAGCTGGCGTAGTTTGCTAGGGGAACAGGTTAGGGGGCAAAGGCCGCAATGGAAAGCGCGGAGCGGGGCCGCGGGGCGGCCCTGATCGGGGGATTTTGGCATGAAAAGCCGTGAAAACGCTCTCAAACCGCATCAAACACGGCGACATCTTCACGCCGCGGTTGGGGAGGGTGCGGCGGGCGGACGGGGGGCGGTGCGGCGGGCTGGCGCTGACCTGATCGGGGGAGCGGCGGCTGCGGGGCCGGGGTGAACCGGTGCGGGTTTAGGAGTAGACCTCGAGGAAGATGCGCTTGCTGAGGTGGATGTCGCGGTGGAGCTGGTTGCGTTCCCAACCCTTGGTGTTGGCCATGACCTCCGCTGTGGCGGTGAGGTACTGGTCGCGGTCGGAGCCGCTGAGCGTGGTGGCCAGTTGCTGGAAGATGCCCAGTTCCATGCCGGCGATGCCGCAGATGTAGATGAGGGCGCGGGGGCTGCGGAGCATGGCACCGAGCTGTTCGGCGTTGGCGGTCAGGCGGTCCTGGACGTAGAGCTTGCCGAGGGTGCCGGGGCCTTTGGGGCCATCGTTGCGTTCGCGGCTGATGGTGGGCAGGTAGGTGAAGTTCGGGTGCTTGGCGGCCAGGTCGAGCATGTCGTTGTGGTAGAGCAGGTCGCTGCTGTAGGGCGTGCCCATGATGAGGGCGACCTTGGATGCTGCGCCGGAGCGGAGGATGTCGAGCAGCATGCCGCGGAACGGGGCGATTCCGGTGCCGGTGGCAAAGAAGATGTAGTCGTGGTCGCTGATGGTGGAGGGCAGGACGAAGCGCTTGCCGCTGGGGCCGGCGAGCTTGACGGTGTCGCCGACTTTGAGGTTGCAGAGGTAGTTGCTGCAGACGCCGGTGAAGAGGGCGTGGGACTCCCAGTGCTCATCGATGACGCGTTTGACGGTGGTGGAGAGGCGGGTGCCGTCGCCGGTTTCGCCGCCGCTGGGGCTGGCCAAGGAGTAGAGGCGGAGCTTGTGGGGCTTGCCGTTGGCATCGGTGCCGGGGGGGATGACGCCGATGGACTGGCCGGGGATGGCGCGGCCGACGAGGTTGGTGCCGGAGACGTCAAACTCGATATGGCGGACGAAGCCGGCGGCTTTTTTGCTGACGGTGCAGAGCTCGGACTTGCTGACGATGGCGGTGGCCGGGTCGGTGGGCTTGTAGATGTGCATCTCGGCCGGGCGGAGGGCGATCTCGGCGGCGGGCGGGGTAGCGGCGGGAGAGCTGGCTGTGGGAGAGTTGGCAGTCATGGACTGCGAAAATAGGCAGGCGGGAGGGGGAGGGCTGGGCAGGAGCGATGGCAGCGGTGGCCAACGGCAGCAGCGGCGCGGCGGAGTGCAGGTGAGGGGTGAATTGGGATGTGGATTGCTCAGCGGGGCTGGCGGGCCGCGATGGTGGAGGCATCGGGCGAACTGCCGGAGAGCATGATGGAGCGGAGATCGGCCGGCAACGCGGCCGAGGAGGCGGCAACGAGCATCAGAAGGGCGATTCAAGCTGACTTGTTCGTTTCGGCTCTAAGCAGATCGAGATCGGCAACGCGGTTGCGGGAGAGACGGCGATGATGTGTGATCCTCATGGATCACGTGTCTCGCAAGCTTATGGAAGCGAGGCGGGATCTGACTCGGCAGGCACTCGGCGGAGCTGACTGGGGATGCAGACCCGCTTGAAGGTCCTCGCGTCGTACCAGGTGAGCTTGGAGAGATCGGCGACGCTCTCTGTCGGCGCGTTGCTCAGTTCGTACGTGTTCGAACTGTGTGCAGTCACGCGGTACTGGCCCTCGATCGGCTCGACGAGCACATAGATCTGTGTGAACCGGCTGGCGGTCAGGGCCTCGACGATGTACTCGGGAATCCGGGCGATGTCCGTAACGATGGCAAAGGGCAGAAGCAGAATCGTGTAGGGAAACGCGCGGAAGGCGAAACCAATCTCGCTGCCCTGCCGCGAGCCGGCGGTTCGAACATCGTGCCGATTGATATATGCCTGCGATTCATCGAGCACGACCCAACGGTCGCGGACGGGGCCGGCCTTCTCGATGAACTCGGCTTCGGTGAAGCAAGGGCGGTCAGCCCCGACCCAGGCGGTGGGCGGACTTTCACCGGTTCTGTTTGACATGAACGTGCAGCCGCTCAGCGGAGCCGATGCCAGCACGAGAACGAGTGACAGCAGACGCAAGGAATTTTGGATTGGCATGTTCGGAAGGTCCGGAGTTAATGCAAGGAGTGGCAGGTGGCGAGGTGGTCACGGATTGCTGCGCGGGATGCTGCCGCGGACGACCCAGCCGGCGGTGGTGTGGACAGCGCCGGCCAGGAGTTTGCCGCCGCGGGTGGTGACGGCGGTGGTGGTGGAGCGGAGCGTGCTGGCGACGGAGCCGGGGTTGAAGAGGGTGAAGGCCAGGGCGAGGACGAGGACGAGCAGGAGGGCGGAGCGGATGAGGCCGCGGGGGGAGGGGGCGTCGGAATCGGCGGCTGCCGCGGGGAGATCGGGATCGCAGGGCCAGTGCTGGGGTGCCTGGCCGGCGGGCGGCTGGGGCTTGGGGGTCTGCGAAAGCGGGGCGGGAGCGGCGTGCTGGAGACGGTCGCGGAAGCTGGAACGAGGGGCGGCGAGAAGCATGGGTCCTCCTGTAATAGTGTTTACTAAGTTAGTGTAAACTATCATATCGGGATTGCAAGTGCTTTGGTTCACATTTCCGGGAGATTTCACACAGCTGGCCGGAGATTCGGGTGGGCTGCGGGCGGGTGGGGCGGGACGCCGCTAGTATGGGTCGTTGCCGGTTTGCGGATTTCGTTCGGTGGTTCGGTGTGTTTCCCGGACCGCTGGGCGGGCGAACTGGCGGAGCCACTGAGAGCGCCATGCCCCCCACTTCCTCAACAGCATCCACATCCGCTGCCGCCCGGGCGACGACCGCCGGGAGCAAGAAGAAACCGGTGGAGGTTGCGGCACCTGCCGCGGCGGCGGCGGTGGCGGTGCCGATGGTGCTGGATCCGCGGCACAGCATCCGGGTGCGCGGCGCGCGCGAGCACAACCTCAAGAACATCGATGTTGACATTCCGCGTGACAAGCTGGTGGTGATCACCGGCCTGTCGGGCTCGGGCAAGAGCTCGCTTGCGTTTGACACCATCTTCGCTGAAGGCCAGCGCAAGTACATGGAGTCGCTGTCGGCGTATGCGCGGCAGTTCCTGGACCAGCTCAAGAAGCCGGATGTCGATGACATCCAGGGCCTGCCACCGACGATCGCCATTGAGCAGCGCAGCAGCGGCCACAACCCGCGCTCGACGGTGGCGACGAGCACGGAGATTTACGACTACCTCCGCCTGCTCTACGCCCGATGCGGGCACCCGACGTGCTGGCACCCGACGAAGGTGAAGAAGGACGGCGAGGTGCTCGAACGCTGCGGCAGGCCGATCACCGCGACACCGTCGACGCAGATCATCGATGCGGTGATGGCGATGGGCACGGGAGAGGGCCGCAAGGCGATGATCCTGGCCCCGGTGGTGCGGGCCAAGAAGGGTTTTCATCGCGATGTGCTCGAAGAAATGCAGAAGCAGGGCTGGGGCCGCGTGCGTGTGAACGGCGAACTCGTGGAGGTGCGCGAGGCACTGAAGGACCCGGGTGAGAACCCGCTGAAGCTGGGGCGGTACGAGAAGCACAATATTGATGTGGTCATTGACCGCGTGGTGCTGAAGACCGGCGATGTCGATGGACGGCAGCGCGTGGCCGAGAGCGTGGAATCGGCCTTGAAGCTGGCCGAGGGCACGGTGGTGATTGCGCTCGAGAAGCCGGGTGCCGCGGCGGAGGCGGCTGCGGGCGAGGCCAAGGAGAGCAAGGACGGCAAGAAGCCCAAGAAGGCCAACGCCGGGTCGCTGACCAAGGCCGAGACGGGGTGGGAGGACAAGGTGTACTCGCGGAACCACGCGTGCGCGGAGCACCCGGAGTGCTCGCTGGAAGAACTCTCGCCGCGGCTGTTCAGCTTTAACTCGCCGCAGGGTGCGTGCCCGGAGTGCCACGGCCTGGGCGTGATCATGGAGTTCAACGAGGATCTGGTGATCCCGGATGTCAAGAAGGGGCTGGGCGAGGGGGCGATTCACCCGTACCGCATCCCGGCACCGATGGGGACGATCTACCGCCGGCAGCTGCGGAGGTTCTGCAAGGACTTTGGCGTCAGCCCGATTGCCGCGGTGGGGACGCTCAGCGAGAAGCTGCGGCGGATCCTGATGCACGGCACCACGGAGGCGGAGGCTAAGGAGTTCGGGACCAAGTTCCCGGGTGTGGCACCGACGCTGAAGGCGTGGTACGAGAAGACGGAATCGAGCTTCATCCGCGAGTGGCTGGGCGGGTACATGATGGAGAAGCAATGCCCGACCTGCCGCGGCGACAGGCTGCGGATCGAGAGTCTCTCGGTGCAGCTGCACAGCGAGGCGAAGGCATCACCGGTGATCAACATCGCCGAGTTGTGCCGGCGGAACATCAAGGACGCGACGACGTTCCTGGCGGGCCTGAAGCTCAGCAAGGAAGAGACGGTCATCGCCGAGGCGATCCTGAAGGAGATCCGGGCGCGGCTGGGATTCCTGATGAGCGTGGGGCTGGAGTATCTGTCGCTAGACCGGCGGACGGCGACGCTGTCGGGCGGTGAGGCGCAGCGCATCCGGCTGGCCACGCAGGTGGGCTCGGGCCTGGTGGGCGCGGCGTACGTGCTTGATGAGCCGACGATCGGCCTGCACCAGCGCGACAACGCGCGGCTGATCTCGACGCTGCGGCACCTGTGCGACATCGGCAACACGGTGCTGGTGGTGGAGCACGATGAGGACATGATCCGGGCGGCGGACTGGGTGCTGGATGTGGGCCCGGGGCCGGGCGTGCACGGCGGCCGCGTGGTGGCCCAGGGCACGGTGCCGGACCTGATGGCCGTGCCGGGTTCGATCACAGGAGACTACCTCAGCGGGCGGCGGAAAATCGATGTGCCGGCCAAGCGGCGGCCTGTCAGTGACAAGCGGTCGATCACCATCAAGGGTGCCAGGCAGAACAACCTCAAAAGCGTGGATGTGACCGTGCCGCTGGGCGGGCTGGTCTGCGTGACGGGTGTGTCGGGCTCGGGCAAGAGCACGCTGGTCAATGACATCCTGCTCGCCGGGCTGAAGAAGAAGATCTCCGGCGGAAAGGTGGTTGTCGGTGCGCACGACAAGATCCTGAACACGAACCTGATCGACCGGGTGATTGAGGTGGACCAGACACCGATCGGCCGGACGCCGCGGAGCAACCCGGCGACGTACACGGGTGTGTTTGATGAGATCCGCAAGGTGTTCGCCGAGACCAAGGAAGCGAAGCTGCGCGGGTACAAGGTGGGGCGGTTCAGCTTCAACGTGACGGCCAAGAACGGCGGCGGCCGGTGCGAGGCGTGCGAGGGCCAGGGCCTCAAGCGCATCGAGATGCACTTCCTGCCCGATGTCTATGTGGCGTGCGAGGCGTGCAACGGCTCACGCTACAACCGCGAGACGCTGGAGGTGAAGTTCCGCGGCAAGTCCATTGCCGATGTGCTGGACATGACCACGGAGGATGCGTGCACGTTCTTTGAGAACCACCCCAAGATCCTGCGGCACACGATGTGCCTGCGCGATGTGGGCCTGGCGTACGTGAAGCTTGGCCAGCCGAGCACGCAGCTGTCCGGCGGCGAGGCGCAGCGCATCAAGCTGGCCACCGAGCTGGCCAAGGGCACGGAGAACCCGGCGGGTGCGGGCTCGTGGAACGAACTGGGCGCGGGCGGCACGCTGTACGTGCTTGACGAGCCGACTACGGGCCTGCACTTTGAGGACATCCGCAAGCTGGTGACGGTGATGAACCGGCTGGCTGACCAGGGCAACACGCTAGTGGTCATTGAGCACAACCTGGATGTGATCAAGTGTGCCGACTGGATCATCGACCTTGGGCCCAACGGCGGAACCGGCGGCGGCACGATTGTGGCCGCGGGCACTCCGGAGCAGGTTGCGGCGCACCCGACGAGCTACACGGGCGAGTACCTGGCGCCGATGCTCAAGTGAGCGTCGGGAAGGCAGAAAGCCGGCTCACGCAGAGCACCAGAGCAGCGGAGAAAGACAGGAGGAAGGCGGGGAACATGGATGGACAGGATTGACAGGATGAAAGACAGGATGGGTGCCACGATGCGGTGCGTCGAGACTGGCCTCGATGATCATCCCTCGCGCGGGTGCGCTCGGGATGTGGGCGAATACTCGGCTTTGAGCATTTATCCTGTCCATCCTGTCCATCGATGTTCATTGGTGGCCATCGTTCAAGCCGGAACTCCGGCTGACGCGGAGCACGGGAGCAGCGGAGAAAGACAGGAGGAAGGCGGGGAACATGGATGGACAGGATTGACAGGATGAAATGCGGAGGGGTGCCGCGATGCGGCGCGTTGAGGCTGGCCTCGCGGCTCATGCCTTGCGCGGGTGCTCTGGGAGCTTGGTGAGAAACTGCCTTTCTCTTGCGACTCGCGACTTGGGACTCGCGACTCTACTGGCTTTCCTTGATAAGCCAGAACGGCTTGCCGTCGGTGGTGATCTCCGAGACGAGGCGGGGACGCTCGCTCGGCGGCAGGTTCTTGCGCAGCAGCAGGGCGATGTCGGAGACGACGTGCTGGGCCTCGGAGACGTAGCCGTGACCGAGGGTGCTGACATCGACGCTGGTCACCTCGACGGTGTCAATCGGCGGGACGACTGACATCGGCGGCGTGTAGCCGGCGCGGGCGTAACTGTGAGTCCAGTTGCTCGCCTCCAGGGCCATGTCCTTCCTGGAGACGTAGAGCGTGGTGCGATCTGAGACCTTGGGGTAGGCCCGGGCGAGATCGGCAAAGAGGTGGGCATCAATATCCGGGGCGGCCAGGATGATCTGGCCGAAGCGGACATCGCGGCAGGTTTCATCGGCGGCGATGCGACTGGCCACGCGGGCCATGACGCGGTTGCCCATGGAGTGAGCGATGATGTTGACGCGGGTGGCGCCCGTGTCGCGGCAGAGGCGGGTGAGGAATGTCTGCAGGTGACGCTCGGCTGCCTCGACGGCGGCTTCATCGGCGGTGTATCCGGCGAGCGAATCGGCACTGGGCCAGGAGTAGAAGGCGGTCAGGCCGGGGACGTTGAGGTCGATGGCGATCTGGGCGGCGCGGCGGGCGGCACGCTCGAAGGAGTTCTTGTAGCCGTGGATGTAGACCAGGACGGAACGCTCCTGATCCGGTGCCGCGGCGAGACGCTGGCGGAGATTGGCATAAAACACGTCGATCTCCTGCACGCCGATCTGATCGAGCGTGATGCGGTCATCCTCACCGGTGATGGCGCGGGTCCACCAGGATGAGCCGATGGAGCCGAAAGGGCGGCTGTTGGGCACGAAGCACATGACGCTGCCGACGTGGAGCGCTTCGGGGTTGGGATCACGCTCGTTGGCGTAGCCCTTGGAGGCGTCCCTGGCATTCACCATGGCGCGATTGGTGCCGTACCAGAGCTTGACTTTGCGGCCCTGGGCGGTGTTGGCGATCGTCGGGTCGGTGACCTCGGGCGAGGGCTTGGAAGGAGCGGTGCCGGGAGCCGAGCCTGAGGGGTTGCCGCCTATCCCTTTGACGCCTGAGCCGCCTTCCATGTTGTCGGAGGGTGCGGCCTTGGCGTCGCCCTTTGGCTGGCTGCAGCCGGGAAGGGCGGCGGCAAGGGCCAGGGTGAGGGCCAAGACGACGAAGCGACGGGCCGCCGGGGCGGCGAGGTGGCGGATGAAGGAGGCCATAGGTCGCGAGGGTATTCGAGGGTGGCGTGACGCCGCAGGAGAGTTCATAGGGCCCTGATTCGGGTGGTATCCAGCCGCCGCGCGAAGACGCGGGGCGGTGAGGGGCCCGCAGCTCGACTTTTCATGTTTCACGGGCTGGAATCTCGATGACCGAACCGCCGCGCGGCAGCCCCGCTCGGCCTTGATTGCTGCGATTCCCGCCGCCGGTGGCGTCGGGCCAGCACCACCCACAGGAATCACTAGGCATGAATCTGCACTCTTCCCGTTCGCTGTCCCGCGTTTCGACTCTCATGGTGCTCGGTCTGGCAGTTGCCAGTACGGTGGCCACGCTGGGTGGTTGCCACACCGGCTCGGGCGGGGCGTACAGCGCGGAGACGCTCGCGGCCAATACGGCCTCGCTGAATCAGGCGAAGGCGGCGTTCTTTGACGGGTGGACCAAGACGGCGGGAACGAACTTCACCACCGACAAGCTGGGCAAGGTTTTCGACAACAGCGAGAACTTCGTCTCCTTTGACGGCATGTCGCAGGACAAGACCGTGATCCGCGGGTGGAAGGCGTACAGCGGCATCTGGGGTCCGGGGATGAACGGGTTTACCAACGCTTCGCTGTCAGAGGCCAAGAGCATCTCGACGTGGATTGAGGGTGACACGGCGATCACCGCATCGATCGCCCGCATTTACGGCGAGATGCCCAACGGGCAGAAGTTGGATGTGCAGGGCCACCTCACGCTGGGCTGGCGGCGCATCGGCAGCCAGTGGCGCATCGTGCATGAGCACATGTCGATGGGCGTGAAGGAATGAGTCGCGGGGCGGCCTAGGTTCGGGCAACGTACACGCACACCCTGCCGCGCGGCGTCACGCCGGGCGGAGGACGCACAGGCGATAGCCGTAGGGCTTGCCGCTCCATGCTGCGCCGCTGCTGGCGTGCTGGGCAATGGTGGCCCATCCGGCCTTCTGCAGCAAGGTGAACCACTCGGCGGGCGTGTAGGTGCGGAGCCAGTAGGTGCTGTCGATCTGCCGCACCGGTGTGCCGGCGTGCGAGACGGTGATGCTGGAGACGACCTGCTCGCGGCGGCTGTGACCGCCGTGCAGGTCCGGCGTGAGGTAGCTGATAAGCTGATGGACCGAGAGCTTGCCGCGTTTGCCGGACCAGACGTCCTCGGTGGTCTGCTGGGTGTCACGGTCGATGAGTTCGATACCGACGATGTAGATGCCGCCGGGGCGGAGGGACCGGCCGATGGCCGCGAAGTGGGCGAGCATTGCGGCATCGCTGAGCAGGTGGCGGATGGAGTTTATCGGGTTGAACGCGGCGTGGCAGGCCGGGCGGGGGGCCGGGAAGCTGCGCATGTCGGCCCGGATACCCTTGACGCGTGAGGCCAGCCCGGGCGAGCGGGCGGCGAGTGCCTTGGCCCGTGCCGCAGCGAAGGCGAGCATGCCGGCGTCACGATCGATCCCGATCGCGGTGTGACCCCGCTTGGCCAATGCCAGCAGGTAACGCCCGCTGCCGCTGGCGGGCTCGAGCAAGCGCAGGCCGGGTGAAGCGGATGCACCCGGGACGTACCGGCGGACGAGCTTCTCAACCACGCGGGCATCGCGGGCGGTGTCCTCGGCGTGAAGGACGTCATAGACCAGCGGATCGGCGTAGATGCCGGCCTGCTTGCGCGCCGGAGGTGATGCGTCGGGATGGGCGGGCGTGGGCATGCGGGGCGAGGGTACGGAGAACGCACTGAACGCGGCGGTCGGCCGAGCCTTAATCACCGGGGTCCCAGACGTACTCGCGGCCGAGGCGAGGGGTGCTCAGACCCGCTGCCGCGGCATCGGGGAGATTCTGGAGGAACTCGACAAGGCCGTCGTAGCCGTACTTGTAGTAGACGTACTGGATGTCGAGCGGGTCGGTGACGACCTCCTGCACGCGGCGGGAGCCGTCGTAGTAGAAGTGCTCCTCGCGGGCGATCTTGCCGCCGGGACCGAGGTAGGGGCTCTGGGTCTCGACCAGCCGCCCGTGGCCGTCGTAGAGGTAGCGCTTGACCCAGGCACCGGGGGAGACGGTGAAGAGGTAGCCCTTGGGGCGGGCGTGGCACGAGGCACCCACCAGACGTACGAACCATTACGCAGTGCCTTGGGCAACCTGAGCCACAACAAGTTTAGTGCTTCCAAGGCTCAGAAAACCCGGTCGGATGAAGCCAACAAAGCTCACGCTACGAATGGCACAGGAGCGGGGAGAAGCGCACTTCGCACCCCTCCACCTTTTCGCTTAGCTTACGATTCTGCCCACCGAATCCGCCTTTGGCCTTCAGGGGGCGGAGGACGTACGAACCCGGTCGTTCTCTCAAACCACAACGCAAACTCCTCTAGTGCGTCGTAGAAACCGTTTGACGATAGCCGTAGCGACGTCTGGTCAGCAAACTCCGCTGCTGGATCATCCCGGTGCTTGAAGGCGAAGAGATCGACTTGCCCGTCGTCAAGATCCACCTGATACACCTGGCTACCGTCTCCAAACGCAGCATCCCCATCGGGTGCCAGAATTACTCCACTATTAACAACCTGGCGGGCCACGCGCTCCATCGGCATCCCACGCCATTCGCCGCCATCGGCTGCGGGCCACATACATGTGCGATGCATCGATAAAACTGTTTGAAGGTCCGCATCCTCCAACACTGTGCATCGATTGCGGCCCCGCCACTGCAACCGCTCAACAATTCCATCGTAGGAGAGATCAAGATACGTTACCTCTGGGGCGCACTTTCCGTACCGAATGCCGTTGATGTATAAAAAAAAGCAACCAAAAACACTAGCCGATTTGCTATCGGCTATGTCGTGTATGTAACAGTTTATACTAAAGTAATCTGATCTGCCAAAAGTCGAAACAGAGAAAACATCCTTCATTTTAGCTTCTCCAAAACTTGGCGACTTGGCAACTCATTTTGCCGTATCGGATCTGGACCATGTTTGCTCGTACTTCCATTCCAGTGCGTCTCGCCATTTCGCGGCTTGGCAAACCGATGATCGTGCACGTTCCAGGACATGGGTTCCACAGCGTCCTCAGGACATAGATAACACTTTTCCTTGGCCAACGTAGCCCGGCGGCACGCTCGCAGGGGGCTCCAATGATTTCTCGTCCGCTCCTTCGTCCCTGGCCTCGCTCCTGTACTCCGCTCCTCGTCTCACCACGTGCGGCGCCGATCAGGGCCGGCACGGCGTCTTTGCTGTGTCCGCGGCCGCATGCTCGCTCAGCGGCAACTTCCGCGGCCCCGGAACACCCTGCCAGGCCGGTTACTGCCCCTTCACCACGCGGCGGATGGCTGCGATGTGGCCCTTGATGTTGATTTGGGAGTTAAACACGCCGCGGACGATGCCGGCGGGGTCGATGATGTACGTCACGCGTCCGGCCATGAGGCCCAGGAAGCTGCGGGGCACCTGATACGCGGCCCGGACGCTGCCATCATCGCTCAGCAGCGTGTACGGCAGGCGGAACCGGTCGGCGAACACCTTGTGCTGGGCGGGGCCATCGCCGGAGATGCCCACCACCGTGACGCCAAGGTCGGCCAGCTCAGCGTAGTTGTCGCGCAGCGAGCAAGCCTGGGCCGTGCAGGCCGGCGTGAAGTCCTTGGGATAGAAGCACAGGGCCAGCCACTTGCCGCGGAAGGTCTCCAGCGTGGCGGTGTTGCCGGCGGCATCGGGGGCGGAGAACGCGGGGGCGGGCGAACCGATGGTGAGCATGCGGGGCTTTCGAGCGGGCGGGGAGCGGAGGTGGCTGGGACCGGGGAAGGTACAGGGGGACGGTATCGTGCCGCGGCCGGGTGCAACGGGGGCTGCCGGGCCCCGCCGGCCGGACGGCCCGCGACCCAAGGCGGCCGTTGTACACCCCTGGCCCGGGCATGGTTTGGGCGGGTTCCGCAGGCGGGGGCGGGCTGGCCGCCCATACCCTGCGGCGTGAGCCAGTTTCCTGAGTTAGCCAATCTGAAATCGCAAGCCTTGGCGGAGCTTTCCGCCGCGGCGGATCTTGCAACGATCGAGGCCTGGAAGTCCAGCTATCTGGGTGGCAAGGGCAAGGTCAAGGCCCTGATGGGGCAGATCAAGAACGTCCCGGGCGACCAGCGGGCGGCCTTTGGTGCGGCCGTCAACGGTCTGAACCAGGAGGTTGAGGCGGCATTCGCCGAACGCGTCGCGGCACTGGGCGACAAGGCCCGGCCGGCCCCGGCACCGGCGGTTGACGTGACCGAGCCGGGGTACATCGAGTCCAACTCCATCGGCCGGCGGCACATCATCAACCGCGTGCGCGATGAGCTGACGCAGGTCTTCGCCCGCATGGGCTTCGCCGTGGCCGAGGGCCCGGAGCTGGAGGACGATGCGCACAACTTCGTCAAACTGAACATTCCGCCGGGTCACCCGGCGCGGGACGCGATCGATAACTTCTACATTGATGATCCGCTGAAGGTGGCCTCGCCGCGGATGCTGCGAAGCCAGACCAGCACCGTGCAGGTGCGGGTGATGGAGGCGGCCGTGGCCGCCGGCGGCGGCAAGCTGAAGAACCCGATCAAGATCGTGGCCCCCGGCCGCGTCTATCGCCCCGACACGGTTGATGCGACGCACTCGTTTATGTTCCACCAGATCGAGGGTTTGTACATCGACCGGCTGACCCCGGGTGGCGGTGTCTCGGTGGCGGAACTCAAGACCACGCTGTTCCAGTTCGCCAAGTCGTACTTCGGTCCGGAGGCGGAGATCCGCCTGCGGCCGACGTTCTTCCCGTTCACCGAGCCGTCCGCCGAACTGGACCTGAAGATCCGCCTGCGGCCGGAGCAGCCGGTGCGATGGATGGAACTGGGCGGCTGCGGCATGGTGCACCCCAATGTGCTGGCCTCGTGCGGGGTTGATGCCGAGCAATGGGGCGGGTTCGCCTTCGGCTTCGGCATCGAGCGACTGGCGATGGGCAAGTACGGGATCCCGGACATCCGCATGCTGTACCAGAACGACCTGCGGTTCCTGCAGCAGGTGTGAGTGCGGCGGCGGCGCGGACTGACGATGGCCAGCGGAACTGAGCAAATCCGGGCGGTGTGGAAGCGGCGTGCCGCGGGTGTGGCGATGGCGGCGGTGTGCCTGCTGCCGCTGGTGCTGGGGGCGTGGATCACGCCCGATCCGGCGGGGCATGGCTCGCACACACAACTGGGGCTGATGCCGTGCGGGTTTCTGATTGCCACGGGCCAGCCGTGCCCGACGTGCGGGATGACGACGGCCTTTGCCCACGCAGCCCATGGGGAACTGGGAACAGCCGCTGTGACGCAGCCAGGGGGCTTGTTATTGTGCCTTTTGGCCGCCGTGGGGGTATGGATCGGCCTGCACTCTGCAGTGTTTGCCTCGCGTGCGGTGGAGGCCTCGCTGGGGGTGCTGCGGGCCCGGCCGCTGATTTTGCTGGCGGTGCTGCTCGCGGCGGCGTGGGTCTATAAACTTGTGACCTGGCCGGCGGCATAGGGTGCCGCTGGTTGGGAGGTGAAGAGCGGGCGGGCGCGGGGACGGACGGGCGGGGCGTTTGTCTGCTCGTGGCGTTCAACTTCCTTCCCGTTGCTTCTCATGATGCAGCCAGCCAACATGTCCGACACCAACGCCCTGACGAACTCCATCTGCCCCCGCACGACCGCACAGCGCGGCTGGGCATCCTCGCTGCTCAAGGCCGCCGGCCTGGGCGCGGTGATGCTGCTGCCGGTGGTTGCCGGCGGGTGCAACATCGTGGGCTTCTTCGCGGCGGTTGAAGAGTCGCGCCGCAAGGAGAGCGACCACGACGTGGCGGCGGAGTACACGGGGATGGAGGGCAAGAAGTGGGCGGTGATCGTGATCGCCGACCGCTCGGTTCAGGCCGACAACCCGCAGCTGGTGGACCGGCTGACGAGCGACCTGTCGCGCCGCCTTGTTGAGGGCGGCGTGGGCAAGGCCGGCGCCGTGGCGGAGGATGTGCTGCGGTTCCAGTACAACAACCCGCGCTGGACCACGATGACCTACAGCGAGCTGTCCAAGAAGCTTGCCGTGGAGCGGCTGGTCGTCGTGGAGATTCTCGAGTATCGCCTCTACGAGCCGGGCAACAAGTACCTGTACAACGGCCGTGCCGCGGCACGCGTCGGCGTGGTGGAGGCGGACTCAGCGGTGCCCGATGAGCTGGCCTTCCAGAAGCAGGTGGAGATCAAGTTCCCGACCAAGGAAGGCGTGGGAGCCGGTGACATGTCCGCGGCGATGGTGAACACGGCGCTGGCCCAGCGTCTGGCGACGCGGGCGAGCTGGTACTTCTTTGATCACCGCGAGCCGTATTACCCGGAGTTCTGAGTCCGGCCGTGCTTGCCAGCCGTATGGAGGACGAAGATTGTCCCCGTTCTGCCGAGATATCCCGCGTTGTCCAGCCGCCTGAGTGTTTGTTTCTCTGACCCAAACGACCCATGTCAAGCCACCGCCCCACTGCCATCACGCTCCTCGGCCTGCTGACGCTCGCGGGGTTGTCGACGCTCGGCGCCGGTTGCAACATCATCGCGGCCGGCACGTTTCTGATCGCCGGCGGCGACAAGATCGAGGCGGTGTACCAGCTTGATGAGACCAAGACGCACGTGGTGTTCGTTGATGATCGCGGCGGCGTGGTCCGCCAGCGGGCAGCGCGGGATCTGATCGCAGCCGGGGCCGAGGAAAAGCTCCTGGAAGAGAAGGTCGTCAAGGACATGATTCAGGGGCGGCAGGCGATCGCCGCAAGCAAGACCGACCGGGCCGGCAAACTGCTGACGGTCGCCCAGATCGGCGCAGCGGTCAAGGCGCAGCGGGTGATCTACGCCAACGTGGACACGTTTTCGCTCAAGCCCGACGGAAACACGTATCAGCCGACGGCGGTGCTCTCGGTGAAGATCATCGATGTCGAGACGGGGCAGAAGCTGTTCCCCGGTACTGACTCCGGCTTGGACGCCTACACGTTCAACGTGACGTTCAAGGAGCGGAGCGAGGATGCACCGGGCACGTTCGCCTCCGAACTCGGCGAGGAGCAGAAGTTTGCCCGCGCCGTGGGCGTGCGGCTGGCTCAGTTGTTCTACAAGCATGAGCGGATCGAGAACGCCGGCGACTCGCTGCGCGACCGGCGGAAGTAAGGGACGCCTGGCCGTTGGGCACGCTGGCTTATGGCTGACGTGCTGCTGGAGGGGTCAACAAACAAAAACCCCCGCGTCGGATGACACGGGGGTTCGATTGATCTGTAATCAGACGGGCCAAGTGCCGGAGTCTGCGGGCGGCCGCCAGAGGCGAAACCAGCCAACGAGACCAGAGCAGCCTGGGACCGGATCAGGCCTTGCCGGCGGCCTTCTGGGCGGCGGTGTAGCCGTCGCGGCGGCGGAGGGGCTTGATCACCAGGCCGCTCTTGATGGCCTTGGCGCTGGCCAGAACGGTCATGGGCACACCGTCGATGACGGCGCGGACCTTCTGGAGGTTGGGGCGGAACTTGCGGCGGGTGATGCCGGTCGGCTTGAGACCGAAGCCGCCCTTTTGAATCTTCTGGCCGCGGTACGTACGCTGCTTGCCGAAGGATGATTTTTTGCCGGTGAAGGCGCAGACGAATGGCATGGTGTAACTCCCAGTAGGGTCGGGATTGTTGACCCGCTGATGCGCCAAGGCAAGTCGGCAGGGAAATGAGAGGCCGAATCGATTGGTTTCCGGGTGCGACACAAAGGTCCAATGCGGGTTATTTGTCAATCGATGGGGTATTTCACCCCCGGGCGGGCTCCGGGAACCCGGGCTCATAGACTCGGGGGCCATGAAATGCGACCGCTGCGGCCAACCCGCGACGATCAATGAGGTGACGATCCGGCACGGAAAACGTGTCGAGCGCCACTGGTGCGAGGCCTGCGCTGCGGCCTCGGGCATGGTCGCCCCCGGGGGCCCGAACGTGACGGATCTCCTGGGACACCTCATCCAGCCCCCGATCGCCGGGCCGGGCGGAGTGGCTGGAGGGGCTGGCGGTGCTGGTGCGGCTGGCAGCGGGAGTGGAGTTGGCGCGGGCGGTGCCGGGGCGGGGCAAGCGAACATTCAGGGCGGCCTGCCGGGGTTCCCGCCGGGGTTTGCCGCGGGCATGGTGCCGCCCGGGGTGCGCGGGCAGCTTGACCGGTGTCCGCGGTGTTCGGCGACGATGGCGCAGCTGCGTGACACGGGGCTGCTGGGCTGTCCGATGTGTTACGAAGCGTTTCTACCGCAGTTGCTGCCGCTGATTCAGCGTTTTCATGAAGGCGGGGGCGACCATCGGGGCAAGCGACCCAAGCGGATGATGGCCGGGGAAGCGCCTGCACCGAAGCCCAAGAAGAAGACCAAGCCAGCCCCGGACCCGGAGATGATCCGGCGGCGGATCGAGCAGTTGCGACGGGACCTTGCCGAGGCGCTGGCCCAGGAGGATTACCGAGCCGCGGCCTTGCTGCGCGATGCGCTGATCCAACTGGGCGATGACCAGTTCCAGCGGCCGGACCGGGACACCACGCGGGCCGGGGGTGAGCCGTGACATGTCCGTTGCCGGCTGAGAACATCGCCCGCGGAGCCGACTGGCTGCGTGAGGGGCCGGAGGCGGACGTGGTTGTGTCCTCCCGCGTGCGGCTGGCCCGCAATGTCGCGGGGATGAGCTTCCCGGGGCGGATGAACGGCGGAGAATCCACGCGGCTGCTGCGGCTGAGTCAGGCCGCGGTGAGCTGCCTGCGTGTGAACACGGCGTCGGTCGGGCCGGTGCCTGCGGCGGAGACGGACCGGCTGATCTGGGTGTCGATTGGTGACCTCTCGCCGCTGGATCGCACGCTGCTCGTCGAGCGGCACCTGATAAGCAAAGAGCACGCCAAGAACGACCGCTTCCGGGCGGCGTGCTTCTCACTGCCTGACGAGCGGCTCTCGATCATGATCAATGAGGAGGACCACCTTCGCCTGCAGTGCGTGATGCCGGGGCTGTCGCTCTCGGCGGCGTGGAGCGCGCTGGACGATGTGGATGATCAGATCGAATCGCGGGTGGACATCGCGTACATGCCGCAGCTGGGGTATCTTACGGCGTGCCCGACGAACGTGGGCTGCGCTGTGCGGATGAGCGTGATGCTGCACCTGCCGGCGATCCGCCTGTCCGGCGAGATGGAGCGGGTCAAGCGGGCGGCCAAGGACATGAACCTGACGGTCCGGGGCTTTTATGGCGAGGGCTCCGAGGCGGCGGGCGACTTGTTCCAGATCAGCAATCAGACGACCCTTGGCCGCAGCGAGCCGCAGTTGTGCGAGCAGATCGAGCGGATGGTTGTGCCGCAGGTTGTGGCGTATGAGCGGCGGATGCGGGAGGAACTGATGGGCAAGAAGCGGCGGTATCTGGAGGACCAGGTCTTCCGGGCACTGGGCACGCTTCGGTATTCACGTCTGATCACGCCGGAGGAGGCGACGGCGAACCTGTCGCTGGCGCGACTGGGTGTGTTTACGGGAATGATCCGGGACATCGACCCGCAGGCGGTGACGCAGTTGATCCTGCTGACGCAGCCGGCGCACCTGCAGCGGCTGCTGGGCCGGGAGATGGACCAGCAGAAGCGGCGTGAAGCGCGGGCGGATCTGATCCGGCATCGACTCGACGGGGTGTGATCGCGCAACACTTGGATGATCCGGGACCCGGCGGGTTGCGCTGGAGGCCCGGCGGTGCCTACGTTGACGGTCCATGGAACGCAGGCCAGTGCAAGTGTGGATGTTGCCGGAGCAGGAAGCGGTGGTGCGCGCGGTGCTGGAGTTGGCCAGCGCGACGGCATCGGTGGTCGGATGCGATGATGACCATGCCAGGCCGACGCTGGCGGCGGGGATCAACGCCCACGGCGGCATCGGTGATGGCCCGGCAGCGCGGCCCGCGGCGGACCTACGGAACCTGCTGGCCAGTGCCGCACCGGCCGACGGCCCGCTGGTGCTGTTTGACAGCGGGATGCTGCTGCGTGGCGACCGCGCCGGGCCGGATGCGGAGCTGCTCCGCGAGGCACGCGAGCGCGGCGTGGCGGTGCTGACACTTGAGCCGCTGCCCCCCACTGCCCCCGACCTGATGGCCGCGGCGGGCTCACTGGCCCCAACGGCGGCACCGGCGCCGGTGCTGCTGGGTCCGGCCGACTTGCCACTGAGCCCGGAACGCGGGGCGGCGATGCGGAACGTGACGGATCTGGTGTGGCTGGCGGGTCTGGCGCGGCACGCACCGGGGTTCAGCGACATTCCTGACTTGCTGGCCCAGTTCGGGGCCGTGCATTCCATGGCGGTGGTGACCACGGGCTCGCGGGCCGAGGGCTCGCTGCGGGCGCGGATGGCCGACGGCCTGGACCTGCTGGCGCTGGTGATGGGCCAGCCCGAGAGCGTGATGGCGACGGTGAGCAAACAGGCCGCGGCCAGTGCGGTGCACTGCCACGCGACGGCGCAGCTGCGCTACGGCCAGGGCCGCTCGGCCACGCTGATGATCGCGCTCCGGGGCGGTCCGGTGCAGCGGCACACCGTGCTGACGGGGCCCGGGGGGCGGCTGGAGATCTCCGGCTCGGGGCTGGTGTGGACTGACGATGCGGGCAAGGTGATCGATCGTTCCAAGCGGCGGGCGCGGCACCTGACGCGGGCGGGTGAGGCCGGCGAGCAGCAGCCCTACTCGGTGCTGTGCGAACAGGTTGCCAAGCAGCTGCGTCGCGTGCTCGACAGCGGCACCAGCGATGTGCTGGCGGCGACCGGGCGGCCGGACATTGCGATGCTGGTGGCCACGATCAACGCGGCGGAGCTCTCAAGTGAAACCGGAGCCAGCGAGCGGCCCGCGACGCACCTGAGCGCGGGCGGCTGAGTTTGCAGCGGCGTGATGCCGCCGGGCAGATCAGTTGGGCTTGGTGACGATGACTGCCAGGTGGTTGGCCACCGGGCGGTGCACGCCACCGCTGGGCCGGTTGCTGGTACGCGTTCCGGCAGCATCGAACGCGACGAACGCCGTCGAGCCGCCCCCGTCGAGGTTGACCGCATCGGTGCAGCCCTGGCGGATGAACAGTGTTGCCAGTTCGGGCAGCGTGATGCCGACGGACCAGTCGTTCTGGCGACCATCGATGACGATGATGACCAGCGTGCGGCCGCCGTCGGCGACGCCCACGGCGGTACGTGGATGGCGAGCGTCCGACGAAACGCGGGACGACGAGGCCGTGTTGAACCCGGCGGTCAGCAGCGCGGTCCCTGCGGCGGCGTCGCTCTCTGAGGCACCGATGCCGGCAACAGCAAAACGAATGGACGGATCAGCGGCAATCGCGACGTCCGTGGTACGGGCGATGCGGGCCCGGAGGGAGCCGTCGGGCTGCGCCGAGACGAGCAGTGCGGGGTCACCCTGACCGGCAAACTCACGCGGTGGTGAGACCACCGTGCCAGATGAGACGGACAGACCGAGGATGTCGGCCGGGACGCCGGGCTTGTAGTTCTTTGATCCGCCCTCGTTGGAAAAGAAGTTGCAGTTGATGACGACGACGGCCTCCGGCGGCTGCGGCAGCGAGGCAACAAGTGCCGAGGCAAACGCGTCGGTCTGCCTGAGACGGGCCTCGACCTTGCCGGGCACGGCATCCGGCACGGGCGGCGTCACGCAGAGTTGCACGCGCGGATTGGAGAGATCAACCCGGGCGAGGTAGCCGCGAAGTGGGCCGGCATCGCTCATGAGCTCAAGTGGCTCGATGACCAGCGGCGGACGCTGCACCGCGGCGGCAGCCGGCGTGCGTGGGTCGATGGTGCTGCAGCCGCCAAGAAGCGGAACTGCCGCAGCAAGCCCTGCAAGAGCGAGGACGACTGGGAGGCGGAGCCAGCGAAGCGTTGGTGGGTTCACGCAGGGAGGATAGCGGCTCAGCACCCAGTGCCGAGCCAGCGGCTCACGCCGCCCGCTGCAGCTTCCGGGGCTTGGGCAGGCGGAGCACGCGGATGTCAAACTCCGTGGGCTCCATGGCCTCGAAGCTGTCGGCCGAGACATCCTGCCCGTCGGCGTAGACGATGCGGACATCCTTGCGATGGCTCAGGAACAGGGTGGGGCCAAGGTCTTCATCCTCGATCACCGACTTCTCAGGGTTCTTGCGGAGCACGCGTACCGCCGGGCGGCAGGTGTGCAGCGGGTCGAAGTCCGTGACAACGGCCCACACGCCGTTGGACAGCCGCACGATGGTGCCGGGCAGGAACGCGGGCACAACGCACAGCAGGCCTTTGAAAGCGATCGGATCGATGTGGCGGGCACGGGCCATGGCCAGCATGGTCTTGAGCACGCGGACTGCGGGCACGCGGGCCTCCTCGCGATATTCACCGACGGGCGGGTTGCGCAGCGTGTCGTAGATATCAGCGATGGTCAGGATGCGGGCGAAGATATGGATCTGCTCACCGGCGAGGCCGCGGTGGACCGTCTCGGCGTCGTCCGCCGGATCCTCCATCTCGCGCTCACGCTTGGGAACGGGCCAGCCGGTGCCGTCATAGGCCTGGTGGTGGTGCAGAACGGTGGCCGCGGCGGTGGGCTCAACCTTGCCGCGGAGCATCTGATAGCCGACCTGCACGTGACGCTGGTACTCCGGCTCGGTCTCATCACCGGTCAGCTTCCAGCGGTCGGCGGCTTCGGAGTTGATGCGGAGCATGCCGACATCGTGCAGCATCGCCGCAACACCGAGGTTCTCAACGTTCTTGGCGCTGGTCGCGGCAACCTTGGGCCGCTGCTCCACCACGTACTCCTGGAGCTTGAGGCCCATGAGAAGCGAAAGGAAGCAGACCGCGCCGGAGTGCATCGAGAGCGGCGACTCTGCACCGGTCAGATCCGTCACAAGCAGCGTTGACAAGTTGGCCTCGCGCAGCTTGGTCAGCAGCGAGCGGACGGCCTCGGCGAAGACCTTGAAGTCCAGCTCGGTGAACTTGGGATCCAGCAGCTTCTCCATCGTGCGGCCGACCAGCGAGCACATCTGGGCGTGCTCCATCGTCAGGTCGGGGTTGATGTAGCGGACAACATCCTCAAGGGCGGGGTAGCGGATCCAGAGCTGACCGACGCGGAGCTCGCGCAGCCGCTTCATCGCCGGCTCATCGAGGGCGAAGCCGGGGCGGAGCAGCACGTGGCCGGGCAGCGACGGATGGAACACCGGCATCGCCAGCACCATCCCCTGTTTCGCGTTGGTCAGACTCAGTCGCAGCATGGCGGATCCGCTTTCAGCGGGTGCGGAAGGGACTCCCCCCACTTACGTAAGACACGACAGGGGAGGATCGGCCGCGGAGGCACCGGCCTTGTGGCAAGGTGCGAGCAATGCGCAGCGCGGGCAAGCGACCCGGTGTTATGGGGCCGGCAATTACGACCGAGAACCGCCGTATGCGGCCGCTCGTTCCCCAGGCAGCTCCACTCCGACGCAACGCCCTCTGGATCACCGCCCTAGCGGCTCACGGGCTCGAAGACGAGCAACGTGCGGGTGACCGTGCGTGTGGTTGTCGGTCGCTGCGGGCCATCCTCGTCGCGCTGCGGAACTCCCGCGAGGATGAGCTCGGCGATGGTGGGCACCGGGCGCGGCTCGGTCGGCTGCGGGCCCATCGCCGTGGCGAATGGCTGCTGGCCGGACGTCAGACTCGTCTCCGGACCGAGACCGGCCGGCCGCGCGGGCTCCGGCGGCTGAGCCGTGCGCACGCGGCCGGGGCGGCTGGGATCATCCACCGGCTTGTCGCTTCGCGTATCGGCCGGAGGCACCATCGCCGAAGTGACGATGGGCAGCAGCACAAGCACCTGGTCAGCATCAAGGTGGACCGAACCAACCAGCCGTTCGAGCACCATGCCTCGAGACCAGATCGTCTGGAGTTTGCCCTCTGCCAGCGAGAGATCACTGTCGGGCCGACGCGGCAGCAGAAGTTGCGGTGCCAGTTCGATGATCGTGCGGGTCGCCCTCGGAGCACCGGGCTGCGGCGGGGCAGGGACCTCGAAACTGCGGCAGAGCAAACGCGGAATGCTGGCCGGAGCGAGGAACCGGCCGTCGTGGACCGCAACGACCTGGTCCTGCGAAATCGAGTTGCCGCGGGCGACCTCGGTCCAATCCGCACCCTCTGGCAGCCATGCCCGCGGGCCGAGGATGGCCGAACCGTCGAGTCTGTCTGCAGCGGCGGGCTCGTTTGAGCCGGCCGCACCAGCACCTGGCGTTCGCGAAGTGAGCTCACGCTCCATACTCGCCCAGGCAGCCCGCGAGAGAACGAACATCCGAAACCCCGCGGCGTGCCACGACATCGCTACAGGGTCGGTCGGCACCGACCGGGCACCCGGTTCGCTCGAATCAGCCGGCGATCCCGCGCCGGGCTTGGCGTCCTTCTCCCCCAGCGAGCGGCCGGCGGCCGCGAAATGCGAGAGCATGCTGGCTGCATCGGAGCGGATGACCCAGGAACTTGCCTGCACGCCACGCTGGCCCTTGGGCGGGCGGGCGCTGCCGGTCAGTCGATCGGCCATCTCCGCGGCAGTCGCTTCGGGGCGTGCTTCCGGCGAGGCTCCGTCCGGCCCCGATGAACAGCCAGCGGCTGTCAGCAGCAGCCCCGAGGCAAGGCAGCAGAGCGCGACGCGCACCGCAGCCGAACGGCAGGCAGGGACAAATGCCGGAACTTGGGCAACATGGAGGCTGTATTGGACCATGAACCGCGAATCGTTGACCGGCAACCGCCGCTTGGGGAGCGCGAATTGGAACTTTGCTCAAGCCGGGTCCGTAAAGGAGTGCATGCGGGTTCCAACATCAAAGAGCGGATTCTCTACCCTCGGGCGGCTTGGGGCAGTTCTCGCGGTCGCTGGTACCGTTTCCGCCGCGGCGGGCGCGGCCGAACCAGCCCCGCAGGTCGAGAAGAGCCCCGTGGCACTCGCGATCACCGTGGCGGCGACTGGTGAAACGAAGGCCAACACGCCGACGGCAAGCGTGGGGATTCATGTTCCGGCACCCGCCGCCTCGCACGAGCCCGCACAGCGGACCACGCCCGCCCCGCAGCCAGGCACAGTGGGCAAGGCGATCAGTGTGCCGCGGAGTGCCAGCTTTGCCGATCGGGTTCGAACCGTTTCGGCGATTGGTCCCGCGCAAAGTGAGACGGACAGAACCGAAGGCACTTCCGCGGCGCGAACGGCAACCAGCCGCACCATCAGCCCGCTTCGGAGCTTCGACGGCAGCACGACGTTCGGCTACACGTATCTGAATCCGCCGGGGCAGCGGCCGTACTTCATCGGTGTCAGCGGGCCGTTTTACGGCGACCTGAACGCGGGTGCCAATACGCCGCGAACGGGCGATTCAAACACAACAAACAATGGAAATTCTGTGGGTCGCGGAACCGCACCCGCTGCACCCGCGAACAGACCTGCGACCCCAGCACCGGCCCCCCGCCCTGCGGGACGCCGGTGAACCTGCAACTGCCGTCATGAATGCGGCTGGTCGCTCCGAACTTTGCCTTTCTCTCCAAACGACGCAACCCCGGGTGAACGACCGGGGCTGCGTTGTTTTTTGTCTATCTTGTTCGACGCTGCGAGTTCGCAGCTCAGTTCGGGCACTTGCCGAAGGCAAAGGCCTTGGCCGCGACGATGGTTTCCTTGAGCTTGCTCAGGTCCGTGCCGCCGCCCTGGGCCAGGTCGGGCTTGCCGCCGCCCTTACCGCCGCAGGCGGTGGCCGCAGCCCGCACCCAGTCACCGGCGGAGAGGCCCCGCTTGATAAGGGTGTCAGGGACCGCGGCGAGGATGGTCAGCTTGCCAGCCTCGGCATCCGGGCTGATCAGCAGCACGGCATGGCGCGAACGTGCCGCACGGATCGTGTTCAGCGCGGCGGTCAGGGCCTCACGGTCGCTGCCGGCGTTGATGGTCGTGATGATGGACACGCCAGCATCCCACTCGGTGCTCTGGGCGATACTCTTGGCATGGGCGACGACCTCGTTGGCGAATGCCGCGGACGCCTGCTTGCCGGCCGTGCGCTTCTTTTCCTCAAGCGCCGCGATCTGCTGACGCAGCGTGAGCTTGACCAGCAGCGGCAGCGTCATCGTGTCGATCTGGCCCTTGACCTCCTTGAGCTCGGCATCGAGCTTGTCGGCCGGGGCCGCGTCCAGAGCGGTCAGCCGCTGGCCGAGTTCCTGAGCCGCCTTGTGGGCAGCCAGAGCCGGTACGCCCGTGAGCGCAACGATGCGGCGGACACCCTTGGCCACGGCCTCCTCACCGGCCAGGCAGAAGCCACCGATGGCGCTGGTGGAGGTGACGTGCGTACCGCCGCAGAACTCGACACTGGTCCGCTCAGCACGGCCGGCATCGATCTCCGCGAGCATGTCGGCCACGGGGCGGCCGACGCTCACCACGCGGACCGGATCGGGGTAGGTCTCGCCAAAGACGGCGCGGACGCCCTTGATGGTCTTGGCACGCGTCAGCTCGGTCGGCTCGGTGTACACGGTGTGATTGGCCTTGACCTCATCGATCACGCGCTTCTCGATGCGCTCCAGCTCGGCGTGCTCCACCGGCTTGCCGTGCGAGAAGTCAAAGCGGAGCTTGTCGGGGGCAACCTGTGAGCCCTTCTGCTCGACGCCGGTACCCAGCGTCTCACGCAGGGCCAGGTTCAGCAGGTGCGTGGCGGTGTGGTTGCCGGCGATTGCGCCGCGGCGGGTGGCATCAAGCTCACACTGGACGGTGTCGCCTATGTTGATTTGTCCCTTGACGAGGTGGCCGACGTGCAGCACGTAGCCGCCGTAGCTCTTGACGTCCTCCACGCGCAGCTCGGCGCGGGAGCTCTCATCACCCATGCGGATGTTGAACTCGATCAGGCGGCCCTCATCGGCCTGCTGGCCACCCATCTCCGAGTAGAAGTTGGTCTTGTCCAGCACGATGCCGACGGGGTGCACGCCCATCGCGGCGGCGTCGGCCCGATCCTCGAACGTCGTGCCGGTGTAGATCGCGCGAACGGTGGCGCGGATCGGCCGGCCGTGGAACTTGTCCAGATCGGCGGTCGGTTCAATGTTCAGGGCCTTGAGCTTGGCCACCGCATCGGTGGGCAGCGACAGCGAGGCGGTGCCGCCCTTGAACGAAGAGCCGGCGCGGGCACGGTCCTTGGCCTCCTCCATCAGCTTGTCGAATCCGGCCTGGTCGACCTTCAGGCCGCGTTCCTCGGCCATCAGGTTCGTCAGGTCAATCGGGAAGCCGTAGGTGTCATAGAGCTTGAAGGCGTCCTCAGCTGTAATGCTGCGGCTGGGCGAGAAGTACGCGTCGGCCCAGGCCGCGTTGATCTCGCTGAGGCGAGAGACGGCATGGCTCTTGACCCCGTCCTTGTCGTGGATGGCCAGCGTCCAGTTGCCGCCCTCGCGGCTGGAGGTGACGGTGGCGCCCGCGGCCTGCAGGTGCGGGATCAGCCGGGCCTTGGTGAAGCTGCGGACGCAGGCCTCATCGAACAGCACCAGGCCTCGCGCCAGCGTGCGGCCGAAGGACTCTTCCTCATCGCGGATCACGGCCCTGACGTGCTCGGGGTTTTTCTTGAGTTCGGGGAAGAACCCGCCCATGGTGTCGACGACCACGGGCGCCAGTTCGCTCAGGAAGCCCGGGCGTGCGCCCAGCGTCTGGGAGCCGTAGCGGACCGCGCGGCGCAGGATGCGACGCAGGACGTAGCCGCGGCCCTCGTTGCTGGGCAGCGCGCCGTCGGTGATGGCGAAGGTCAGCGTGCGGATGTGGTCGGCGATGACGCGGTAGGCCGTATCGGAGTTGTCCTTGTCCGCCGCACCGAGCTTGCCGGTGTACGGCTTGCGAGCTCCCGTGATGCGCTCGATGGCCACGAACAGCGGGGCGAACACGTCGGTGTCGTAGTTGGACCGCTTGTTCTGCAGGACCGAAACCAGACGCTCCAGGCCCATGCCGGTGTCAACGTGCTTGGCCGGCAGCGGCTTGAGGCCGGCCGGGTCGGCGTTGAACTGAATGAACACGTGGTTCCAGATTTCCAGCACATCGGGGTCGCCGGAGTTGACCAGCGAGGTCGCCTCGCGCCCGCCGATGCGGTCAAAGTGGATCTCCGAGCAGGGGCCACAGGGGCCCGTATCGCCCATCATCCAGAAGTTGTCCTTCATGTTGCCGGGGATCACGCGGCTGGCGGGCAGGAACTGCAGCCACAGATCGCGGGCTTCAAAGTCCGGCTGCAGGTTCATCTTGGGGTTGCCGCCGAAGTACGTCGCGTACAACCGATCGGCCGGCAGGCCATAGACCTTGGTCAGCAGCTCCCAGCCCCACTCGATGGACTCTTTCTTGAAGTAGTCGCCGAAGCTCCACGTGCCGAGCATCTCGAACATCGTGTGGTGGTACGTGTCCTTGCCCACATCCTCGAGGTCGTTGTGCTTGCCGCCGGCGCGGATGCACTTCTGGCTGTTGGCCGCCCGCTTGAGCTTGCCCATGGGCGTTCCGGGATCAACCTGACCCAGGAAGATCGGCTTGAACTGGTTCATGCCCGCGTTGGCAAACAGCAGCGTCGGGTCCTCGTGCGGGATCACCGGCGACGAGGGCACGAACGTGTGCGCCTTGGACTTGTAGAAGTCGATGAAAGTGGAACGGACGCGATCAACAGACCAGTCTTGGGACATGGGAAGCTCGGGCAAGTGGTTCGAACGCCGGCGGAGGGCCTGCGGCGGTCGGGTTATCGAGAATCGGAATCAACGGACAGGATGCACAAATACCATCTCCATCCACGCCGGAGGCGTGTTTGGAGTTTGGGCGGCAAGGGTAGCAAGGACAGGGACCGCGGGGATCCCGCTATCGCCTCTCCGGGGCGAACTCCCGGGGTGTACATAACCACCTGTCTGGACGCTGAATCAGGGTTTTCCGGGCTCGATCGGCGCTGCACCCGCCGGCGTGGCGTCTGCCGCCGGGGCTGCCGGGGTGACCTCACCCGCCGGGATGGGCTTGGCACTGCCGCCACCGGGAAGCTCGATGGTGGTTGGCTCGGCATCCGCCTCGGCCGGAGGCGCCGGGGGGGAGATGAGCACGATCGCCCCGTCCGGCGTTCGGCGGCAGCCACCCGCGGCAAGCTGCTCGTCGGTCCATTTGGCCGCGGGCACCTCGCCAGGGCGGATCTCGCGAACGAGAACGCGGTCGCGATCGACCAGACCTGAGAGCACCTCGGCATACCGGTCCGACCGGCGGCCGAGTTTGATCGGCACACGCTCCATGCCGCCGGCGGGCCCGATCAGCGGCAAGCGGAGGCGGTAGACAAATCGCAGCGGCCCCTCAGCGAAGATGGCGGTGACCGGCACCGCCAGCACGTCCTCCACTCGGTCGAGCAGAATCTCGGCCTCGACGCGCATCGACGGCCGCAGATCCAGTGCCTTGCGCTCCGGGCCGAGCTTGACTTGCATGCTAAACGAGCGGACCTGCTCGTCCCAGGTTTGCTCGGCCATGGTGCCGATGGTGTCGACGGTGCCGGTCAGCAACTGGCCCGGCCGCGCATCGACACGGATGGTCGCACTCAGCCCGGCTTTGACCTTGCCAGAAAGGGTCTCGGGTACCTTGACCTTGGCCACCAGGGACGCGAGCTCAGGGATGGCCACCAGCGGCTGCCCGGGGTGGATCGTCTTGCCGACGCGCCACGGCTGATTGTCATCGGTGATCCAGCGGTTGATGGTGCTGGTGTACACGACCATACCGGCGACCGGGGCCTTGAGCACGGCCTTGTCGCGCATCTCGGCGAGCTTGCTCATGGCCTGCTCGCGCAGCTCCATCTGCCGCCTGCGGTTGGCCAGTTCGGCTTCCTTCTGCGCCAGCGTGCTCTCGTTCTTCTTGCTCGTCCGCTCCAGTTCGCCCTCGGCTTCCGCGACGGCGTTCTCCTTGGTGCGGGTTTCCTTGGGCAGCTCGAAGTTCTCGAACATCGTGCCATTGAGGACGGTCGTCGAGAGCGCACCCTCGGCCTTGCGTTTGGCCAGTTCGGCCGCCTGAAAGTCGTCCGATGAGATGAAGCCCTGCTTCTTGAGCGATGTAGCCTGCGTGAGCTTTTCGGTGGTGCGAGAAACCTCGGTGCGGGCCTCATCGAGTTCCAACGCCAGCTTCTGGCGGCGGGCAACGACCTCACCCTCCGTCCATTTGCGAAGCTCGAGCCGCGCCAGCTCCAGCGTGACCTGGGCTTTGCGCAGCGCGGACTCCGCCTCGCTGCGCTGAATCTCGATGCCGGCCTGCGCGGCCGAGAGTTCGGAGCGGGCGGTCTCGACGGCCGACGCCTCCTCTTTGATCTGCTTCTCAACCTCTTCGCTCGAAAGACGGGCGACGATCGCGTCCTTCTCGACCTTGGTGCCCTCCGGAATCAGCTCGAGGATCTTGGCATCAAGGCCGAGTTCATTACGCAGTTCAACCTGCTCAACGGCGAAGATGTCGCCGGTGGCGTTCAGCGAAATGACGAAGCTCGTCTTCTTGACGATCGCGGTGTCCTCAGGCGTGCTCGAATCCGTACCGCTTGCGGGCTGGACTGAAGCCCCTGAGCCGCCAAGCACCACGGCCAGACCACCGGCAGCTAGGACAAGCCCCAGGACGCTGACACCCGAGATGAGAACTTTCGAGCGTGCCATGGAACTGCCTATTCGTTATCCGGGCTCGCCTGTTGCAGAACCCGGACCAGCGAAGTGCGAAGCTCGCCGCTTCTGGAGAACGCGTCAAAGCCCTTCGGTGCCCGAGAGCTTGGCGTCCTCCATGAGATACAGCCCAAGGAGCCATCCGCCATCTTCATACGGGTCAACGCGGAAAATTCCCGTCACGGCCCCGGCGGTCATCACCTTTTGCCCAGCCGTTGCCGGAGCGGCCAGCTTGACCTCCACGGCGTCGTACGGCGTCGGCGGCGTACCGATGCAGCAGCCATCCCACTGATTCAGCATCACCAGCACCTCTTTGGGGCTCGTCGCCGTGAGCGGGAAGGCCACAAAGCCGGCAATCTTCACGTGTTTGCCGTCAAGCATCGTCACCCGCTGGGGCAGCTTGCTCATGCCCAGGCGGGGTTTGAACGTCTCCTGGGCCGAGACGATCATGTCCCACGGCACCACGTACGGCTCGGCGGCGGTTCCAGCGCCCGTAACGACAAAGCGGCCGTCGATCAGCAGCGAACCGTCGGGCTTCCGCAGCGCCTTGGATGGGATCGATTTGTCACCCTTGAAAACCGCGTGCTCGGCAAGCGTGACGGGGTCGCCGCCAGCACCGATGGCCTGCTCAAAGGGGCTGTCGGAGCCGGGCAGAACGATCTGTGCGGCTGGCTGCGATGTCGGCGAGGCCGCGGCGGTCGTGGCGTTGGCCGGAGATGCCAGCGCTGACGTCGAGGCAGTTGCGGTGCTCGCTGGAGCTTTGGGCTCCTCACTGCCGTGCTGGACCGTGGCCGGGGCCGCGGCAACCGGAGCAACCTCACCCTGTTCCGGTCGGGCTGGCACTTGTGCTTCATCGGCCTTCGCCGCGGGACTCACCGCTGGAACCGTGGCAACAGGTGCCGCAGTTGGTTCCGCGGGCCGCGCCAGCGTGCTCGCCGTGGCTGTGGTTGCGTCAGCCTTGGGCGCCGTCTGCTGCGCGGGGGCAGTTTGCTGCGACGGACGAGCCGCCCCACCGCCGCCACTGGAGGCTGGAAGCATGACAAACAGCACACCACCCGCAATCAGAACCGACAGCAATGCCCAGAAGATCCGCATGCACAAGCGTACGGGAGCACCGACGTCGCGTTGCAGGACAACACGGCCAGTCCGCTGCCATTACGCCCGGCCGATCATGCCCGCCAGCAGGATGCCCAGACCGAGCAGGGCAAACAGACCCAAGGTCAGGTGCACCGGCCAGGTCACCCGGGGCGAGGCCCGGGGCCACAGCCGGTCGGCCACCACCGCGATAAAGACAAACTGACCGAAACACAGCAGCGTGACACCAGCCAGCCGGCAATCCCACGCCGCGGCAGGGAACTTGGCCGCCCAGTCGAAAATGAGCCCCAGCCCGCCAAGACACAGCAGCAAGGCCCAAAACGTGGCCAAAGCGATGCGCGTCAGCAGTGCCAGATGGCGAAAGGCGACGGTCATACCAGAATCTGGAAGAAAGCACTGGCCGCAGCGGGCGGCCCGCAGTCCGATAACTTGAGGCACGAGCGTGCCTGCAGCGGAGGTTATGGGCGGCCGCGATCAGGAGTCGAGGACGGGACCGCTGAAATCGTGCCGGCAAGTGCGGACTTGTCCCCAAAACGACCGGAGGCCGCCAGAAACTGGCGGCCTCGGTGCAGGCAATGCGGGCGAAGGGAGTCGAACCCCTAACCTTCTGATCCGTAGTCAGATGCTCTATCCAATTGAGCTACGCCCGCAAGGCGTTGGAAGGGATTCTAGCAAGCCCGTAGCCCTCAGGCAAGGAACGGCCGGCTTGGGGGTTGAACGGCGGGGCCCGCGCTGCTAACATCCCGACCCGGTCCGGCGCGAAATCGCCGGATCCGGCCGTACCGGCTGCCGGTTGTTCATCGTCCCCTTGCCGAACTGATCTGAACCAATGGCTCACTCACTTTCCGCCAACAAGCGTGTCCGTCAGGAAGAGAAGCGCAACGCCCGCAACCGCTGGCGCAAGAAGCTGATGCGCGAGGTGATCAAGGATTTCACTGACAAGCTGTCGCACGCGTCGATCGAGGACGCGACCGCCGCCTTCCGCAAGGCCGCCCAGACCATCGACCGCTCCTCGAGCAAGGGCACGATTCACAAGAATCAGGCCGCCCGCCGCAAGAGCCGCCTGAACGCCAAGCTCAAGGCCAAGAAGCTGGGCACCGGCCCGGTTGCCGCCAAGGGCAAGGCTAAGAAGAGCTGATCCCGCTTCCGGCCAGGCTCACCCGCTGGTCGTCAAGAGCGGAGCACAGCACCGGACACTCCGGCGGCAAGGGATTTCCCGACTCACCTCGGGCCTGAACCGCAAAAACGGACCTCCGGGGGAGATCTTGGGAGGAGCGATAGAGAGATTCTGTAGGAAAGCGGCCGATTTACGGCCGCTTTTTTCTTGCCAGCAACCGCTCCTGAGCCCGTAATGAGCCGCTCAGGACTGATCCAGCCCCCACCCTCTGACCGACTGACAGGGACGATGACCCCCGCCACTCCATCCTGGCACCCGCTTTCCTGGCAGGGCCGGCCCAGTGCCGCCACCGCGATGCCTTATGAGGTGGTTTCGGCCGGGCTGGCGCCGGCGGATCCGACCCCCGCAATGAAGCGGCTGGCCGGGCTGCCGCCACTGGTGACCAGTTGGGAGATCGAGCGGCTCAAGACGCTCATCGCCGATGCCCAGGCGGGGCGGCGGTTCCTGCTCCAGGGCGGCGACTGCGCCGAAACGCTGGCCGACTGTGCGCCCGACGCCATCACCGCCAAACTCAAGATCATCCTGCAGATGTCGCTGGTGCTGGTCTACGCCGGCAAGCAGCCGGTCATCCGCGTGGCCCGGCTGGCCGGGCAGTACGCCAAGCCGCGCTCGAACCTGACGGAGACGCGGAGCGATTCGGGGGCGACAACGACGCTGCCCAGCTACTTCGGCGACTTGTACAACCGCTCGGACTTCTCGGCTGCCGCCCGCCGCGTGGACCCAGAGCGCATGGTCGATGCCTACTGGCACGCGGGACTCACGCTCAACTTTGTGCGGTCGCTGCTGGATGCCGGCTTCGCCGACATTCACCATCCGGAGTACTGGGATCTGGGTTTCCTGCGCCACGCCGCCCTGCGGCCGGAGGTGCGCGGTGCCTACGAGAAGCTGACCGCCCGGGTGCACGATGGCCTGGCCTTCATGAACGCCATGGAAGGCACGGCCGGCGCCGAACCACCGACCAATGGCGCCGGGCAGGTCAGCACGCACGGTGTGGAGTTGTTCACCAGTCACGAGGGGCTGAACCTGTACTACGAAAGTGCGCTCACTCGCACCGTGCCGCGGCGGACAGGGCATTACAACCTCGGCACGCACCTGCCTTGGATCGGCGAGCGCACGCGACAGCTCGACGGGGCACACGTGGAATACTTCCGGGGCATCCGCAACCCGGTGGGTGTGAAGATCGGCCCCAGCACCACCGCCGAAACGGTGCTGAAGCTGGCCAGCACGCTGAACCCCGGCGGCGAGCCGGGCAAACTGGTGCTCATCGCCCGACTGGGCCGCGCCAATGTGGAGCGCGTGCTGCCGGGCCTGATCGAGGGCGTGGGCAACCGCGCCGGCCCCGTGCTGTGGGTCTGCGATCCCATGCACGGCAACACCATCTCCACGGCCTCGGGCATCAAGACCCGCTCGTTTGACGATGTCCTCGGCGAACTGATGGCCAGTTGGCGGATCCACCGTGCGGCGGGCTCGCGCCTGGGCGGCGTGCACTTTGAGATGACCGGCGAGGACGTGACGGAGTGCATCGGCGGGGCCACGGGCCTCAGCGAGTCGGACCTGTCTCGCAACTACGCGTCGCTGTGCGACCCGCGACTGAACTACGACCAAGCACTGGAGATGGCCTTTGCCCTGGCCGAACTGATGCAGGCAGGGTGAGTTGAGGTGAGGCGGGCCGACATGCGATCAACTTGCGCAACACATCGCCGGGTCCCGAGCGGGCACCGTCCGAGGACACGACATTGAATGTGAATCAGAACTCCGCCAGGTGCGGGGCCCGCGGGAACGGGATGACGTCGCGGATGTTCTGCATGCCGGTGATGAACTGGATGATGCGCTCAAAGCCCAGACCAAACCCGGCGTGCGGCACGGTGCCGTAGCGGCGCAGGTCGCGGTACCACCAGTAGTCGGCCTTGTTGAGCTTCATCTCCTCCAGCCGCTGGTCGAGCTTGTCCAGCCGCTCCTCGCGCTGGCTGCCGCCGACGATCTCGCCGATGCCGGGCACTAGAATGTCCATGGCGCTGACGGTCTGGCGGTCGGGCTCGCAGTTATCATCCAGCCGCATGTAGAACGCCTTGATGCCCTTGGGGTAGTTGGTCAGAATGACCGGCTGCTTGAAGTGCTCCTCGGTCAGGAATCGCTCGTGCTCGCTCTGCAGGTCGGTCCCCCACTTCACCGGGTACTCGAACTTCTTCTTGCCGGTGCGGATGGCATCCTCGAGGACCTTGACACCCTCGGTGTACGTCACGCGCAGGAAGGGTTTGTCGACGATGTGCGTCAATCGCTCGACGGCGGTCTTCTCGATGCGCTCGGCGAAGAACTTCATGTCATCGGCACGCTCGGTCAGCACCGTGCGGAAGAGGTACTTGAGCATGTCCTCGGCCAACTGGGCATCGGCCGCCAGATCGGCAAAGGCGATCTCGGGCTCGATCATCCAGAACTCAGCCAGGTGGCGACTGGTGTTGCTGTTCTCGGCCCGGAAGGTCGGGCCGAAGGTGTACACGCGGCTCATGGCCATGCAGTACGTCTCGACGTTGAGCTGGCCCGACACCGTCAGGTGGCTCTGCTTGCCGAAGAAGTCCTTGGAGTAGTCCACGCCGCCCTCGGGCGTGCGCGGGCAGTTGATCGTGTCAAGCGTGCTGACCTTGAACATCTGGCCGGCACCCTCGCAGTCGTTGGCGGTGATGATCGGCGTGTGGATGTAGTAGAACCCGCGCTCGTGGAAGAAGCGGTGGACGGCCATCGCCAAGCAGTGGCGGACGCGCGTCACGGCACCAAAGGTGTTGGTCCGCACGCGGAGGTGGGCCTGCTCGCGCAGATACTCCATCGTGTGCGGCTTGGGCTGGATCGGGTACGTGTCGGGGTCATCAACCCAGCCGACAACCCGGATGGCCCCCTGCTGCCCGGCCTCAACGGCGACCTCGTTGCCGCCCTTGGGGTTGGCCACGATCACTCCGTCGGCCTCAATGGCGCAGGCGGTGCTCAGGCGAGTGACCTCGCTGGCGTAGTTGGGCAGGTCGCCCTTGACCACCAGCTGAATGGTGTCAAAGCACGAGCCGTCATGGATGGCCACGAAGGACAGCCCACCCTCGGCCTTGCTGTCACGCCGGGTGCGAACCCAGCCCTTGAGCGTGACGCGGGAGCCAACCGGAGCCGAACGAGCATCAACAACGCGAAGCCATGACATGGACGAAAACTCCTGAACCCGCTCACCACCAGGCCCAGATAGTTCCGGGCAGAGCCGGACAGTTCCGGGCAGAGATTGTAGAAGGCGACCAACTGGCCAGCCCGGACGCCACGTTCCAAGCGGAAACACCGGTGAGATTCTGGGCAAGATCCAGCCCTTGAACCGGGGGCCCGGAAAGGCCCCCGACCACGCCGGCAGGCAGCCCCAAATTGCCGTTGCCCGCGGCCGGATAACCTCCACCGATGGCCATGGAAGCAATGCTGCCCCGTCTGACCGCCCAGCAGCACCTGGCGGTTGCCGCTCGCCTGCAGCACGGACTGGCGATGCTCACCCGCACGCGGGAGATCATCCTCCCCCGCTTCTCACCTGCTGGGCTGGCCGCTGACACCAAGAGCGATGAATCGCCCGTCACCGAGGCCGACCGCCTGTGCGAACTCGCCCTGCGCGAGATGATCCTGGCGGCATTCGCCGCCGACACGGTCATCGGCGAGGAGTACGGCACACACGAGGCCGACGCCAAGATCGGCGGAAGCGGTTTTCGCTGGATCCTTGATCCCATCGACGGCACCCGTGCCTTCTGCCGCGGCGTGCCGCTGTTCGGCACCCTCATCGGCATCGAGGCCAGGACCGACCGGGGCTGGGTCCCGGCCGCTGGCATCTGCGACTTGCCCGCGCTGGGTGAGACAGTCTCGGCCGCACTCGGCACCGGCTGCTGGCTGCAGCGCCGCGGGGCTGATGGCACCGCCCCGCAGCGCGAGCAGTGCCGCGTCTCAGCCGTCACGGAGCAGGCACGCTCGGTCGCCGGGATGACGGCGCTGCAACTGTTCACCCATCGCCGCCGCACCGATGTCCCCCCGGCCATGGTCAGCACCTTCGGCGATGTCCGCGGCTGGAGCGACTGCTACGGCTACGTGCTGGTGGCCACCGGTCGCATGGAAGCGATGATCGATCCGGCCATGAAGCCCTGGGACCTCTCGGCACTCATCCCGATCGTGCTTGAAGCCGGCGGCCTGATCTCCGGCTGGAGCGGTGACACAACCAGCGATGCGGGCGATGCGATCGCCGGCAACCCCTGGGGCTACGAACGGCTCCGCGAAATCGTGCGCGAGCGGTAAGCCCCAACCAATCACAAAATGCACACAGCGGGCCAGTCAACACGACTCGCCCGCCGGATGCGGTGTTAGTTCATTTTTGTCGCTTGCAATGCGATCAGCGGAGGCTGACCGTGGCGATCAGATTCGAGTTGCCGCGGCGAATGACCAGCCGGGCCGAGCCGCGTTTCTGGGCCTCCTCCATCGCGTCGGTGAAGCTCTTCAGATCGGTCACCTGCCGCCCCGAGAGCTGCACGAGCAAATCATCGGCCTGCAGGCCGATCTGTGCCGCGGGGGAACCCTCGGCAACATCAGTCACCAGCATGCCGCGCAGGCGGCGGTCGTTGAACTTCTCGCGGGCCTGCTCGGGCGTCAGCGTGGACAGACCCAGTCCAAGTTTGTTGGACTCGGGCAACACTTCGCCAGTCTTGGCAGCCGCCGCGGCACGGTCGCCGAGGGTCACCGTCAGCGTCTCGACCTTGCCGGCACGAATCACCTTGACCGGTACGGCCTTGCCCGGCCCGATGACCCCGACGAGACTCCGCAGCGCATTGGGAGTCGGCGTGGGACGGCCGTTGATCTCAACGACCACATCTTCAACCTTCAGCCCCGCGACCTGAGCCGGTGACTCCTCAGTCACGCCGGAAACCAGCACGCCCTTGCGGTCCGCCACGCCCAGGGACTCGGCAGTCTTCTCGTCGAGCGCCTGCATCTCCACACCCAGCCAGCCGGAGGCAACCTTGCCGTTGGCCAGCAGCTGATCCATGATGCCGCCGGCCACGTTGCTGGGCACCGCGAAGCTGATACCCATGAACCCGCCGGAGCGGGTGTAGATCGCCGTGTTGATGCCGATCACCTCGCCCTTGAGGTTCACCAGCGGCCCGCCCGAGTTGCCGGGGTTCACCGCGGCATCGGTCTGAATGAAATCCTCATACATCATCCGCCGGGCGCCGGTATCAATCTGCCGGCCCTTGGCCGAGATGATGCCCGAGGTGACCGACGAACTGAACTGGAACGGGTTGCCCACCGCCAGAACCCACTCTCCCACGCTGATAGCGTCGCTGTCACCCAGCGTCGCGTGCGGATAGCCCGTCGCCGTGCCGTTGCTGTCGATCTTAAGCACCGCGATATCCGTGTTGGGATCGGTGCCGATGAGCTTGGCGATGCGGTCGGTGCCATCGGTCAGCGTGACCTTGATCTCGCGACCGCCCTCGATGACATGGTTGTTCGTCAGCACGTACCCGTCAGCCGTCACGATCACGCCCGAGCCGAAGCTCGTGCTCTGCGGCGTACGCCGCGGGCCATCCTGCTGACCGAACGGGTCACCGCCGAAGAAGCGACGGAAGAACTCCTCCTGCGGATCCATCTGCTGGCCGCGAGGCCGGCCGGGGATCACCTCGCCGCCCTTGGAGGCCGTGATGTTGACAACCGCCGGTGTGACCTGAGCGGCAACCTTCTTAAACGCACTTGAAATCCGCAGCGCCGCGGCCACATCAGGATCAGCCGCCAGTGTCTCCGAGGCCGACGGTGAAGCCGGTGCGGCCCCCCCACTGCCACCGGCAGCAACCTTGGCCGGTGCCTGAGCAAGCGCGGCCGAGCAGCAGCACAACGCGCCGACGAGCGCCAGCAGCGACGGCGCATGTGCAATGCGACCGATGTGCTCCGCGTGCGGGGGCATCGGCTCGGCGACAGACGATGTGGACGAGGTTTGAGCGTGCAGTTCGGAGGTCGAAGTCATTGTTTCAAATCCCACGAAGGACCAGACGGAGGCAACAAGGTGTCGTGCCTAAGCAGCGTTGCACCCGTGTGAACGTGCGGCACGACATTCTGTTTCAAAGGCCCCGACCACGCGTTAACGCGGTCGGAGCCGCTTTCGGAGAGAGTAAAGGAAGAAGCGATCCAGACAAGGCACACCGACGGTCCTGGCAATCAACCCGAACGGGCGTTCGGATTCCGCCTTCACGATCGGGGCGGTCTAATGGAACCCACGCCAAGCAATACGCACGATGCGCCAGGTTCGTTCATCCGTCAGTGTTCGCCACCGGCTGTGGCCCGAAACACTCAGGATTTACGGCCCCAAACGCATCCCGGTCAGTTGTTCGTGACCGGGGCCGAGGGCTTGACGGTGATCTTGCGGGCAGTGTTCACCGGGGCCGCCTTGGGCAGCGTGATCGTCAGCACGCCTGCATCCATGGTCGCCGCGACTCCGTCAACGGCCAGCTTCTCAGCAAAGGCCACCGAGCGTGAGAACGAGCCGAAGACCCGCTCCTGCCGGAGGACCCCGGTCTGTACCTGCTCCGCCGCGGCATCGCGAACACCCGAGATCGTCAGCACATCATCCTCAAGCTGCACATCAACCTGATCCAGCTTGAAGCCAGGAACATCGGCCTCGATGATGAAGCGATCGGTCTGCTCGGTGATGGTGATCGGCGGCGCAAACGCGCTGCCCCGATCGGCTATCGGTGCGGCCACCGCAGCGGCCGCCCGACTGGCAGGCCGGGCACCGGCCGCAGCCGCACCCACTGCAAGTTCAGGGAAGAACGCCGCCATCAGCGGCGAGACCGAGGGAAACGGTGCGAATCCAGCAGTCCGAACAGAGGAGATACGGGCCGAGGCGGGTGAGCAGCAATCAGAGGTGCGAGCGTTCATTGGAGTTCCTTTTCTCAAAGGGTGCGTGTAAATGGAGGAAACGTTTGAGCAGCGTGCAGACGATGAAAACTCTCAAACCAACTCGTCTACGCCTGGCGTGACTCGGTGCCGCGGGTGATCAGTCCGGCGTCACCACGTCTCGCTGACGTGACGAGGGAATGAGATTCAAACCGCGTGCCAGAACCGCAAACCGTCGATTGGCCGCCGCCGGGCCGTGAATGCTGCCCTCCGCCGCCGCCGCGAGTCCCCAATAACCACAGCTCCCAGCACGCACCGGCACGGCGCGGCAGCCTGTCAGGCGGGCGTGCCATGCCAGCTTGGCAGCCGGCGCCGCCCGTGCGCGGCTGCCAGGCTGCAACCAGCCACAGCCTGCAGGCCAAACCGGACTTGCGGCCGGAATGCCGGCCCGCTGGCTCGCCAAGGGTCCAAGAATGTGATCCGTCCCAGGCGGCACTCGCTTGGCACGGCTCTTGCCCCATACCCGGTGTCCGCCGTGAAGCGGGCAAGCAGGTTTCTGGCCATCGTTTCCCGGAGCATTCATGTCGGTCTCGTTCGAGGATTACTACGCCACGCTCGGAGTCAGCCGCACCGCAACGGCCGATGAGATCCAGCGCGCGTACCGAAAGCTGGCCCGTGAGTGCCACCCGGATGTCAACAAGGCCCCGGAGGCCGCCGCCAAGTTCAAGAAGGTCGCCGAGGCGTACGAGGTCCTCAAGGACACCGACAAACGCTCCCGCTACGACGCGCTCGGTCCCAACTGGAAGCAGGGCGAGGCCGTCAGCGGCGGCCCCTGGGGTCCGGGCGGTGCCAGCGGTGGCCGCAGCCGCGGCAAATCACGCAAGCAGTCGGGCACCGCTCCCGCAGGTGACGGTGCCTACGGACGGGACTTCTCCGACTTCTTCTCGACCATCTTCAATCAGGGCGGCGGTGGTGGTGGCCCCGGCCCAGGCTTTGGCGGTTCACGCGGCGGCAACCCCTTTGGCGACATGCACGAGCAGGCACCGCCGCCGCCACGCGACCACCGCATCGAGGTCACCATCACGCTCCGCGAAGCCGTCCTGGGCGGCACGCGCAACGTCTCGCTCCGGTACCCAGACGGAACCTCGCGGTCCTTTGATATCAAGATCAACCCAGGGACCAAGGCGGGCGACATCATCCGACTCGCTGGCCAGGGTCTGTCCGGTGAACCCGGTAGCCGCGCTGGCGATCTGCTCATCGCCGTCACCGTCGCGGCGGACCCCCGCTTCCGCATCGAGGGCACCGATCTGGTTTCAACCATCACCCTCACGCCTTGGGAGGCCTGTCTGGGCACCAAACTCGACATCCCCCTCATCGACGGCACCACCGCCACCGTCAGCGTCCCCGCCGGCTCCGCCAGCGGCAAGCGGCTCCGCCTCAAAGGCCGCGGCGTGCCCGCATCAGATTCCACCAACCGGCCCGCCGGCGACCTCCTGCTGGAGCTGGCCATCGCAACGCCCCAGACTCTGACGGATCGCGAACGCCTGCTGCTCGAGGAACTTGCGGCAATCTCAAGCTTCCGCCCTCGCTTCTGATCAAATAACACGCTACGGACCAAATGAACCCACCCAATTTGGGGGACGTATGGTTCCAGCAGCGTTTCGTTCCGAATACATCCGCGGCAGACCAGCCTTAGAGCAACGCCGCTCCCGCCCCTGATTTGTGGACAATGACCATGACACTCGGCTTCATCATGTTCGATCCGGTCTATTTCATCTTCGTCGCCCCTGCGATGCTGCTGGCCCTGTGGGCTCAGTTCAAGGTCAAGAGCACCTTCAAGCACGCCTCGCAGATCGGTGCCCGCAGCGGCATGAACGGCGCTGAGGCCGCACAGGCCCTGCTCTACGCCAACGGCATCCGCAACGTCGGCATCGAACTTGTCGAGGGCACGCTCAGCGACCATTATGACCCGCAGCGCAAGGTGCTCGCTCTCAGCGGCGATGTGTACCACGGCCGCTCGCTGGCCGCGCTGGGCGTGGCCGCTCACGAAGCGGGCCACGCGATTCAGGACAAGGAAAACTACGCCCCCCTGGTGATGCGCAACGGCCTGGTGCCCATGGCCTCCGTCGGCGGCAACCTCTCCATGCTCTTTATCATCGGCGGCATGGTGCTCAGCACCGCCGGCGGCCTGGGCTTCTGGCTGTTCGTTGCCGGCATCGCCCTGTTCTCGCTGACGGTCATCTTCCAGCTCGTCAACCTTCCGGTGGAGTTTGATGCCAGCACGCGTGCCAAGCGTCTGCTGGTCTCCAGCGGCATCGTCGGCGAGGATGAACTGCCCGAAGTCCGCCGCGTACTCTCCGCCGCGGCCATGACGTACGTCGCCGCCACGCTGACGGCGGTCATGACGCTGCTGTACTACATCTTCCGCGCCAGCCAGAGCCGGGAGTAACCCCCGACTGTCGAGCCGCCTGACACGACACAACAACAGGCCCGAGCGAAAAGCGGGTGCGGGCCAGATCGGCTCGCACCCGCTTTGTTTTAGACCTGAGGTTCCGCCTGCAATCAGGCGGTGATCGTGAAGCTGTTGGTCAGCGACACGAACTCGTTGTTGACGTTGGTGCCGTCGGCGTTGGTGCCGGTCAGCACCACCACGAAGTAGTAGGAACCGGGGGTCAGGCCCGCGATCGGATCAAGATCGTTGGGATTGATACTGGTGCTGAGGTTGAGGCTGCCGCCGGCAGCAATGGCGCCGACGGATAGCCCGGTTCCGACCTGGAAGCGAGTGGCCCCGGCATCGCGGGTGGAGGCCAGGAAGAGCGTGGCCGTGAGCGGACCCGACGTCAGTGCGCCGGTGTTGCGGAGCACGCCGCCGAGGGTGAACGCCGGCCCGCCGGTCGACAGCGAGATCGTCGTTGTGACCGGGTTGATCGACGCGATTCCGTAATCGGCGATGGAGCTTGCCGGCTCATCGGTGATGTTGATGGTGGCGGTGCGGAGCTGCGGGTCCGCATCGAGCGTGTAGCGAGAAGGTGCGGCAACGAGCGTGATGATGACGCTCTCGGGCGTCGCTTCCGCCAAGCCGTCAGTAAACGGCCGGAGATCAAGCTCGACAGAGGCCGAACCGGCGGGGATGACCACCGAGGTTCCGCCGAAGCCCGTGTAATCCAACCCCGAGGTCGCGGTGCCCGTCACAGTGAACGTGACCAGCAGGTCCTCGCTCGTGTCGGCGGCGATTCGCTCAATAACGAACGCCGCGGGCGTGATGCCGGTCTCTTCGATGTTGGCTTCGACACCTGCTCCGGCGGTCGTCCGGATGGAGATGCTCGGCTCATCATCGATGATCTCAAAGATGGCCGAGCCGCCATCATCAATCGGATCGGCCGTGTACGCCGCAGAAGCAGCCAGACGGAAGACCACCGTCTCGGTTCCCTCCGGCACGGTGTCCTGCACGGGGACTACGGTGACCTCGACGGAGGACTCCCCATCGGGGATGGTCACGGTGTTTCCGGTGATCGTCGTGCCGTTGACGGCCAGGGTGTAGTCGCTGCCCCGGGTCCCGGTGCCAGCTAGCGTGAAGTTGATGGTCATCGCGCCGATGGTGACCGGATCGCTGGTGATGTCGGAACCCGCGCGGCGGGCCACAACAAAGCCCAGGCCCGTAACAAGCCCGGCCGACTCGTCGGAGACCGCGGTGGCCGTCGGGCTCACCGAGACGAACGGCTCATCGTCGACAACCGACACCGTCGCGAAGCGCGACTCCGCATCACCAAGGCTGTAGCGCGTGGCATTGGCCACCAGCGTGATGATCGCCGTCTCTGTCGGCTCGGCCACGGCATCCTGGCGGACGTTCAGCGTCACATCGATGAAGGACTCACCGGCGGGGATGTCCACCGTGGTGGTCGTCAGAGTCGTATCACCAACGGCCAGGGTGTAGTCGCCGCTCCCCGTGCCGCCGAACGTCGCCGTGCCGCCACGCGAGAAGGTCACGGTCAGGGCACGATCCGTCGGCCCGGTGCGGCTGATCCGCACCGTGCCGGTGTCGGTCCCGTCGCCCTCGGCACCGCCGAAGTCCGTGGCCTCGATGGTCACGACAGGCTCGTTGTCAGCCAGCACGGCGGATGCCGAGCGGTCACCGACGTTCGGTGACAGGGCGTAGAGGTTGCCGGCCGAGGCCGACAGCGTCATCACGATCGTCTCGGTGGGCTCGACGATCACATCGTCGATCGCCGTCACCGTGACGGTCACCGAATCACTGCCGGACGGAATCACCAGCGTCGAGCCGGTGATCAGCGTGTCGCCGATGCGGATGGTGTAGTCAGAAGCCTCTCCGCGCGTCGCGGTACCGGCCAGCGCGAACGACACGGTCAGATCGCCGGTGGTCGTGCCGCTGCGGCTGATGATGAACGTCGCCGAATCCTGCGTCTCGGCCGAGCCGCGCTCACCGGCCACTTCATCGTCAACGATGATGCTCACGACGGGCTCATCGTCCGCGATCGTGACCGTCGCCGTCCGGGCTGAGAGCGTCGACGTCAGCGAGTAGCTGCCGGTCGTCGAAGCACCCACCGCCACGATCACCGTCTCCGACGGATCGACGATCAGGTCATCGCGCACGTTGACCGTCAGCACCACCGAGGCCTGGTCGGCAGGGATCGTCAGCACACCGGTGGTCAGGTTCAGCTCACCGATGTTGACCGTGAAGAAGTAGTCACCAGTGGAACCGGTGCCGCGGGTCGCGGTACCGGTGATCCCCAGCGGGATCGAGATCGCATTGGCCGTCGAACCGCTGCGGCTGATGGTGAACGTGCCGTTGTTGGCCGTGCCCGTCGCCACCTCAGCCGCCGCACCATCGGTCGCCGTGATGGAAACAGTGGGCTCATCGTCCTCGATGCTGACCGTCGCCGTGCGCTGGCTCAGCGTCTCACTGAGGCGGTAGGTATTCGTTGCCGAAGCACCGAGCGTCACAATGGCCGTCTCGGTGGGCTCAACCAGGGCATCGTCGCGGACGCTCACGGTCAGCACCACGCTGGAGCTGCCCGCGGCCATCGTCAGCACGCCGGTAGCGGCATCGAACGTGCCGCCGCTGGCGGAGATGGAGTAATCGCCGATGGAGCCGGTACCACGGGTCGCAGTACCGGTGATCGCCAGCGGAATCGAGATCGCATTGGCCGTTGAGCCGCTGCGGCTGATGGTAAACGTGCCGTTGTTGGCCGTGCCCGTCGCCACCTCAGCCGCCGCGGCATCGGTCGCCGTGATCGACACGGTCGGCTCATCGTCCTCGATGCTGACCGTCGCCGTGCGCTGGCTCAGCGTCTCACTGAGGCGGTAGGTATTCGTTGCCGAAGCACCGAGCGTCACAATGGCCGTCTCGGCGGGCTCAACCAGGGCATCGTCGCGGACGCTCACGGTCAGCACCACGCTGGAGGTACCGGCGGGAATGCTCAGCAGACCGGTGGTGGCGTTGAACGTGCCCACCGAGGCGGAGATGGAGTAGTCACCGGTGGAACCGGTGCCGCGCAGCGCGCTTCCGGTGAACGTCAGCGGCACGGTCAGCGCGTTGGCCGTCGAGCCGGTACGGGTAATCGTGAACGCGCCGTTGTTGGCAGTACCAGAACCGACCTCCGCGGCCGCAGCATCCGTCGCCGTGACGCTGACCGTCGGCTCATCATCGGCGATGCCGACAGTCGCCGTACGCTGGCTGAGCGTCTCACTGAGCCGGTAGGCGTTCGTCGCCGAGGCACCCAGCGTGACGATCGCCGTCTCGGCGGGTTCAACGACGGCATCGTCGGTCACCGTCAGCGTGAGCACGACACTGGCCTCACCGGCGGGAATCGTCAGCAGGCCCGTGGTCGCATTGAACGTACCGACCGAGACCGAGATCGAGTAGTCGCCAGCACCAACAGCCCCACGCGTCGCGGTACCGGTGAAGGCCAGCGGGATGGAGATCGCATTGCCCGTCGAGCCCGTCCGTGTAACGGTGAACGTACCGTTGTTCGCGGTGCCGGAGCCGACCTCCGCCGCAGCCTCATCGGTCGCGGTGATGCTCACCGTCGGCTCATCATCGGCGATGGTCACCGTCGCGGTCCGCTGGCTCAGCGTCTCGCTGAGGCGATACGCGTTGGTCGCTGAAGCACCCAGGGTGACGACTGCCGTCTCGGCGGCTTCGACAACCGCATCGTCGGTCACCGTCAGCGTCAGCACGACGCTGGACTCACCCGCCGGGATGGTCAGCAGGCCTGTGGTCGCGTTGAAGGTGCCGACCGAAACGGAGATCGAGTAATCGCCCGCTCCGACCGCACCGCGGGTCGCGGCACCGGTGAAGGCAAGCGGGACCGAGATCGCATTGGCTGTCGAACCCGTCCGCGTGATCGTGAACACGCCGTTGTTGGCCGTGCCGCCGCTGGCAACCTCCGCCGCAGCCGCATCGGTCGCGACGATGCTCAGCGTGGGCTCATCATCAGCGATCGTGACGGTGGCCGTCCGGTCGCCGAGCGTCTCACTGAGCCGGTAGGCGCCGGTCGCCGACGCTCCCAGCGTGACAATGGCGGTCTCAGACGGCTCAACCGCGGCATCATCGGTCACCGTGATCGTCACCACGACACTGGCCTCGCCGGCGGGAAGCGTCAGCAGGCCGGTGGTGGCGTTATAGCTGCCAACCGACACGGATATGGAGTAATCGCCCGCACCCACATTGCCGCGCGTCGCGGTGCCGGTGATCGTCAGCGGGATCGTCAGTGCCGCGGCGGTCGAACCGCTGCGGCTGATCGTCAGCGCACCACCGTTGGCAGTGCCACCGGAGGCCACTTCGGCCGCGTTCGCATCCGTCGCCGTGATCGAAAGCGTCGGCTCATCGTCGGCGATCGTGACAGTCGCGGTCCGCTGGCTCAGCGTCTCGCTCAGGCGATAGGCGCTCGTCGCCGAGGCGCCGACCGTCGCGATCACAGTTTCACCGGCCTCGACAACCGTGTCGTCGCGGACCGTGACACTGAACGTAACCGAGTTCGTGCCGGCGGGGATCGTCAGCACGCCCGCCGTGCTGTAGGTTCCGCCGGTCACCGAGATCGAGTAGTCACCAGTGCTGCCTGCGCCGCGGAGCGCGGTGCCGGTGAACGTCACGGGCACCAGCAGGTCAAAGGCCGAAGACCCAGTGCGTGTGACCGTGAACTCACCGCCGTTGGCCGTGCCGCCGCTGGGCACCTCGCCCGCATTCGCATCAGTTGCGGCAATCGTGATCGTCGGTTCATCATCGGCGATCGTGACCGTCGCAGTCCGCTGGCTCAGCGTCTCGCTCAGCCGGTACGCACCGGTCGCCGATGCACCCAGCGTCACAATCGCCGTCTCTGCGGTCTCAACTAGGGCGTCATCGCGGACCGTCAGCGTCAGCGTGACGCTGGAACTGCCCGCGGGAATGGTCAGAACACCGGTGGTGGCATTGAACGTGCCGCTGCTTGCCGAGATCGAGTAGTCGCCCGTGCTGCCCGTGCCGCGCAGCGCGGTGCCGGCAAAGGTCAGTGGGACCGTCAGATCAAACGCGGTGGAGCCCGAACGCGTGATGGTGAACACACCGTTGTTGGCCGAGCCGCCGCTGGCGACTTCCGCGGCAGCCGCATCGCTTGCCGTGATACTCAGTGTCGGCTCATCGTCGGCAATGGTCACAGTCGCGGTCCGCTGGCTCAGCGTCTCACTCAGCCGATAGGCGTTGGTCGCTGAAACACCCAGGGTCACAATCGCCGTCTCGGCGGGCTCAACAATCGCATCATCGCGGACCGTCAGCGTCAGCGTCACGCTGGAACTGCCCGCGGGAATCGTCAGCACACCGGTCGTGGCATTAAACGTGCCGCCACTGGCCGAGATCGAGTAATCGCCCGTGCTGCCCGTGCCGCGCAGCGCAGTACCGGCAAAGCTCAGCGGAACCGTCAGATCGAACGCCGTGGAGCCCGAACGCGTGATGGTGAACACGCCGTTGTTGGACGATCCACCGCTTGGGACTTCGGCGGCCGCCGCATCAGTTGCCGTGATGCTCAGCGTGGGCTCATCGTCGGCGATCGTCACCGTCGCCGTCCGCTGGCTGAGCGTCTCACTGAGGCGGTACGCCGCCGTCGATGAGGCCGCCAGCGTCACAATCGCCGCCTCTGACGCCTCGACCGCCGCATCATCGCGGACCGTTAGCGTCAGTACCACGCTGGATTCACCGGCGGGAATCGTCAGCACTCCGGTCGTGGCATTGAAGCTGCCCACGGAGACCGAGATCGAGTAGTCACCAGTTGAGCCGGTGCCCCGCAGCGCGGTGCCGGCAAACGTCAGCGGAACGGTCAGTGCATTGGCCGTTGAGCCCGTACGGGTGATGGTAAATGCACCACCGTTGGCCGAGCCGCCGCTGCCCACTTCCGCCCCCGCGGCATCGGTCGCCGCGATGCTCAGCGTGGGCTCGTCATCGGCGATGGTCACCGTCACGCTGCGCTCCGCGGCGTTGGTCGAAACGCCGTACGCCGCCGTGGCCACGACCGTGAACGTCGCCGTCTCGGCCGCCTCCACCGTCGTATCGTCACGAACGTTCAGCACAATGTCCAGCGTTGCCTGGCCCGCCGGGATGACATACGTCGTCGCCGTGGGCACAACGGCGGTCCCGCCCGCGACCAGCCAGAAGTCACCCGTGCTGCCCGAAGCCGCACCGATGGTCGCCGTGCCGCCGCGTGTCACCGTCACCGTCAGCGGGTTGTCCAGCGAGCCCGTCCGCGTCAGCCGGAAGTTGCCACCGTTGGCCGTGCCGCCGCTGGGCACCTCACCCGCGGCCGTGTCCGTGCTGCTGATCGTCACGGTCGTGAACGTTGCACCCGTCTGCAGCAGCTTGAGCACAAAGCCGTCACCTGCGCCTGCCGCGGTGATGTTGCTCACCGCCGCACCCGGGTTGAAGTCCACCGTCCCGGCGAACGCGCCGGCCACAAACACGGAGTTGTCGGCAGTCAGCGAGATCCCGTTGACCAGGTCGTCACCCGTCCCGCCGACGCTCTTGGCCCAGTTCAGCGCTCCAGCGGAGCTGAACCGCATCACAAACCCGTCGTCCCCGCCCCGGTTGGTCAGCGTGTTCACCGCCGCACTCGGATCAGCATCAAACGACCGGTCATAGCTGCCGCTGATGTAGGCGTTTCCGCTGTCGTCGATCTCCAGGGAGTCAACCCACTGCGTGCCGTTGCTGCCCGCCGCGCCGCCGATGCGACGCACCCATTCAAAGTCACCATCGGTCGTGAGCTTGAGCAGGAAGCCGTCGGACTTGCCGTCGGCCGTGAGATTGCTGACATTCACGCCGGGGTCAAAGTCCACCGTTCCGATGAACCGGCCCGCGACCAGCACGTTGCCGTTGTCATCGATTCCAAGCGCCCGGCCGCTCTCCTGCTCATCGCCGGAGTCATCCAGCACGCCGCCCGCACCGCCGATCCGCTTGGCCCAGGTCAGCCCGCCCGTCGAATCAAGCTTGACGATGAAGATGTCCGTGTTGGCGGTCGTTCCGCCGCTGACCATCCCGAAGCCGGCGGCCCCGGGGTTGAAGTCGACCGTGCCCGAGAACACACCCGTCACAACCACGCTTCCGTCACTTCCCACCGCCACACCGTGCGCGTGACTGAAGCCCACATCCGATCCGACCATCACACCTTCAAACGTCGACGCCCAGGCGAACGTGCCGTCGCTGTCGTACCGCACGACAAACGCGTTGCCTTCAAGCGTGTCCCCGCCGGGCAGCGCGATGGTGCCGTCACCATCGCCCGAGTCGGTCCCTGTGCCCGGGTCAAAGTCGGTCAACCCCTCGAACTTGCCCGCCACAAAGGCGTTGCCGCTCGCATCAAGGGTCATCGCCTCGATCTCAACGTTCCCAGCACCAGTGATCACTTGCGCCCAGGCAAAGCTGCCGTCGCTGTTGAGCTTGATCAGGTAGCCCGACCGGCGGTTACCTCCTTCACCGGAGGTCTCCGTCTGTGTGCCGCCCGTCGGGTCCAGGTCCGCCGTGCCGCGGAACGAGCCGGTGATGTACACCTCGCCACCTTCCAGCACCCGCACCGCATCCACGCGGTCCTGATCCGAACCGCCGAACGCATAGCCCCACACGACCGTGCCATCACTTGCGACCCGGGCGATACCCGCGGACTTGCGGTCCCCCGAGAGACTCGTCAGGCTGAACGAGCCCGCGCTGCGATCGAGATCCACCGTCCCGCGGAACTCAAAGCCTACCACCACATCGCCGCCCGGAAGTGCCGCCACCGCACCGCCGCGATCATCCCCCGGCCCGTCATCCGAAGAGCCGATCGCAAACGCATACCCGAACTCGCCGCTGAGCAGCGAGCGTTGCTCAAGCTGCTCCACCATCGCACCCATCGGGGCCGCTCCGCCGGCAACATCGCGACGCTCCCCCACCACCGCGGCAGCAAGCCGCCCCGCCAGCCGACGCAACCGGGCGACGGCTGATTCCCGAGTACCAATGATGCGAGCAGGGGACGAACGGTCAGACGAGCTGGTCATGCGGGTTCCTCAAGAGCCGGATCGATTCGTGGCAATCAACCGCGGCAGGCTGTGGACAGGTACCGATCAGGCGGCCAAAGGCCGGGGGCAAGGCAAGGGGTGACAAACAGCACCAACGAAGCGGACACAAGGGAAGGAAGGTCAGAAGGTCAGGGGGAGCAGCAGTTCTCCAGTTTACCTAAATCATCTCAATTCTCGATTCCAACGCAGCGACACCACCACCCGGTTTAGGGGAGAACCGGCATGTTGACGTGATCGACCTTGCCGATCGTGCCGACTCGAGTGTGGTTATCGACCAACGCCCGGCCAGGGCTCGCATCGACAAGGGCTCACGGTCTCATGCGTTAAACACCTGTTTGCAACTGCAACAAAAACGCCCCGGGCGGGCCATCAAGGCCCGCCCGGGGGTGAAGAAGTGTCTTGCAATCACGGTTTCAAGCCCGCTGGCACCCGCCAACCAGCCACCGGGGAATTCACCCGGTTAGTGGCCCGGAGCCGCCCCGCCCTGCGGCTTCTTGCCCGGCAGCAGCCAGCTCAGCACGGTCGCCAGGCCCAGCGTCGCCACGACCACCACCAGCGAAATCGTCGTGTCGATCTTGATCGGGCTCTTGGCTTCCATGCCGATCAGCGTCAGATACGGCGGCACGCTCAGCAGCAGCAGCTTCACACCCACGAACGCCAGGATCAGAATCAGCGCCGGCTTGAGGAACCGGAACTGGGCGATCAGCGCCGCCAGGCAGAAGTACAGGGCCCGCAGACCCAGAATCGCAAAGATGTTGCTGGTAAAGACGATGAACGGGTCCGGCGTGATCGCGAAGATCGCCGGGATCGAGTCCACCGCAAACACCAGGTCGGTGATCTCCACCATGATCAGCGCCAGGAACAGCGGCGTAATCGCGTACGTCGCACGCAGCGAGCCCGCCGGCGGCGGATCCTGCACTTCCTTGCCCGTCACCGGGTCCTTGCTATACGTCGGCTTCAAGGTCCGCTTGGTCAGGAACCGCTGGCCGTCAAAGAACTCAACGGTCGGGATGAACTTCTTGGTCAGGCGAACCACCACGTTCTGCGACGGGTCGTCATTGCCCTTGATGATCGCCATCTTGACGGCAGTCAGCACCAGGAACCCGCCGAAGATGATCAGGATCCACTGATATGTCATGATCAGCCCGGCACCCACGCCGATCATGATTCCTCGCATGATCAGCGCCCCCAGAATGCCCCAGAACAGCACGCGGTGCTGATACTTGCCGGGAATCGCAAAGAACGAGAAGATCAGCGCGATGACAAAGATGTTGTCCATCGACAGTGACTTCTCAACCACGTAGCCGACCAGGTACTGCTTGGCCGCTTCCTTGCCGGTCACCTCACCCTCAACAATGAGTTTGCTCGTCGGGTCCGACGCCACATACGCCGGGTTGTACTTGGGCGTGTCCAACCCCAGTCCCAGCCAGTGGTTCTCATAGGAAAAGTACACCACAGCCGCAAAGAGCACGCCGCAGGTCACCCAGATGATCGACCACGTCGCCGCTTCCTTCATCGAGACAACGTGCGCCTCCCGATGAAACACGCCCAGATCCAGCGCCAGGAACAAAACGACAATCGCCAGGAAAATGATGTACGCCCAGATCTTAAACTGGGCCCCTTCCGTGGCGGCGAGTGTCAGCAGGTTGAGCATGTCCGAGAGGGGCATCGTTACGGGTTCCTGAGAGCGTGGTCACGGGCCGCGGCACCTTGCAGCAAGCCCAAATCTTAACGTCCGAGAATATTCAAACAACCTGAGCGGAGCGACAGTTACCGTTCAACTCGCCCAACTCTAGTTTAGGGGGACCGATCCAGAAGGGAACCCCCCATACGGGGGATCAGCCTGAAAGTTCTCTCATTCGTGCAACTCGGGCAGTCTGAAGTTCGTATAAAGTTAGCGTATGGCGGCCGGCGGACTTACCGCGGCAGCCTGTTCCGATCGTTTCTATGAACCGATCGAACACCTGAACACTTCATGCATATTGGTCCGTATCGTTCTGTTGTGCCGCCACGCCGCGGCAGGCCGTCGGCCCGCCTCCTGAGCAACCGCTCAGCAGTCCAGGCCTCTTTCAGGTGGTGACCGCGGACGGGGCGGAACAGTCGGGCGAGCTCGGTGATGTGTTGTGGCCATTGGCCGGAGGTTGATCGTCATGCAGAAAATCACACGCGTCGTTGGTGCGGCTTCGCGGCGGCTCTTTGCCATGCGCCTGGCCCAGGGCCTCGCCGTCGGCGTCACCGCCGCCGTCGCCATTGCCGGTCTGGCCCGCCTGCTTGAGAAGGTCGCCGTGTGGCAGCCTCAGTCCGCCGCGACATGGTGGACGCTCGGTGGCTCGCTCGCCGCGGCTGCGGTCGTGGGCTCGTTCATCTACGCCGCCGCACGCTCGCCCCGCGCTGTCAGCGTGGCCCAGCAGGTTGATGACGGCGCCGGCCTCCGCGACTCGCTCTCGACAGCACTGGCCGTCAGCAACGCCGGCGACGCCTGGTCGCGCAACGTCGTCGATGCCGCGGCCCGCGCCGCCGTGACCGTCAACGTCAAGACCGCACTGCCCTGGCAGACGCCGCGGCATGCCTGGTCGCCCCTCATCGCCGCCATGTGCGTGCTGGTGCTGTGGTTCATCCCGGTTCCCGACGTCTTCGGCAAGCGCCAAGTCGTGGCCAAGCAGCTCGAAGAGCAGAACAAGATCGAAGAAGCACGCCTGCAGGCCAAGGAGGCCGAGAGCAAGGTCCTCGAGCCGATCAAGAAGCTCGCCCCCGACCTGGCCAAAGAAAACCCCGAGACCAAGGACGCACCGCAGGACGTCAACAAGCCCAAGTCCGCCGAGGACTACCGCCGCGATGGCATCAAGAAGCTGACCAACATCCAGCAGAAGATCGAGCAGATGCTCGGCGGCGTCGACGCCCAGAAGACACAGCTCAGCCAAGACCTGCTCCGCCAGCTCCGCAGCCCCGCCAGCGGGCCCATGGCCGCCATGAGCAAGGAAATGGCCAAGGGCAACTTCCGCGCCGCCCAGGAGGAACTCCAGAAGTCCCTCGACCAGCTCGCCAGCGGAAACATGAGCGACTCGCAGAAGGAGCAGATGAAGGAGCAGCTCCAGAACCTGGCTGACCAGCTTCAGAAGCTCGCCGAGAACAAGAAGGACATGGAGAACAAGCTCCAGCAGCAGGGCATGGATCCCAAGCTCGCCGGCGACCCCGCCCAGCTCGCCGAGGCGCTTAAGAACGCCGAGGGCATGAGCGAGCAGCAGAAGGACGCCATGGTCACCGCGGCACAGGCGCAGGCCGCCGCCGGTGAGGGCATGTCCGCCATGGCCCAGGCCATGCAGCAGATGGCCCAGGGCATGAGCCAGCAGGGCATGGACCAGCAGGGTGCACAGGCCGCTCAACAGGCAGCGAACATGATGCAGCAGATGGAAGGCATGATGCAGGATGCCAAGAGCATGCAGGCCGCCATGGCCGAGGCCAAGTTCCAGATGCAGCAGATGAGCCAGAACGGCCAGCCTGGTCAGTGCAACGGCATGGGAGCCTGCGAAGGCGGTCTTAGCGGCGGCAACAACGGCGGCTCCAACCCCGGCAGCGGCCAGTTCAAGATGGGCGACACCGGCAACAAAGGCGACGGTCAGGGCGGCCCCGGCCAGGGCGACGGCGGCGGCCGCGGCGAAGAAGCGGCCGAAGAGAAGTGGCAGCAGCGCAAGGCCAAGACCCAGCTCGGCACCGGCCCCATCATCGCCAGCACCTTCGTCGAGGGTGACTCGATCAAGAACGAATCCAAGGCCAAGTTCAACGAAGTTCTCGAAGCCGCCAACAAGGACGCACAGGACGCCATCGAGACCAACGCCGTCGACCGCCGCTTCCAGAAGGCCTTCAAGCACTTCATCAACTCGATGCAGAACAACAAGGGCGCACCCGCCGCCGGCGCCGCAGCCCCCGCGGATGCCAATGCCCCAGAGAAGAAGTAACCCTCGCTGCTTCGAACAAATCGCTCCCGACCGCCGCACCCCACGTGCGGCGGTTTTTTTAACCTCGCTCACCCACCCCGATCGCCGACAGCACCAGTACGCTTGGCGATGCTTCAAGCGACGCTCACTCTCGGCATCCTCATTCCGCTCACCGTGATCGGCCCGGCCCACGCGAAGCCCGCCACGCCCGCACCGGCCGCAGCACCAGCCGCCACATCGCCGCCAGCAACCGCACCCGCTGCGGCAGCGCCAGCGGCACCGGCACACTGGACACCGCAACCGATGACGATCACCGAACAGGATCGCGCCAAGCTCCGCGAAGTGACCAGTGCGGTAAGCCAGGATCGCCTCATGGCATTGCTGGGCACGCTCCCCCCGCAGCGAAGCGCCGGACCCACACCCGAGCACGCCGACCGACTCGCCGCGACGCAGGAACTCCTCGCCGCCGAACTCAAGGCCATCGGCGTCGAGTTCACCACCGACAAGGTCCCGCTCCGCCGCGGCTTGACGGCCAAACGCGAAGCAGCCAAAGCCCCAGGCTCGGCCACCGACGGCAGCAAGAACGCTGAGAGATCCACAGCGCCGGCCAAGGACAAGGACGCCGAAAAGGCCAACGACAAAGACCAGGACGCAGGCAAGAACACCAAGGCCGACCCTCGCAAAGACGCCGCAGCGCCTCGGGCGGATCAGAGCCACGAGTGGATCAACATCATCGTCGACCTGCCCGGCACCACCAAACGCCAGGAGGTGCTCATCATCGGGGCACACTTCGACAGCGTGCCCGACTCACCCGGCGCCGACGACAACGGCACCGGCACCGCCGCTGCCATCGAACTCGTGCGGGTCCTTCACCAGCTCCCTCGCCAGCGGACCATCCGCATCATCCTGTTCAACCACGAGGAGATCGGCTTGCAGGGCTCAGCCAAGTACGCCCTGCAGTGGCGCGCCACACACGGCCCGGCCGCCGACCCACCCAAGCCCGGCGAAATCCGCGAAAAGCTCATCGGCATGGTCTCACTGGAGATGCTCGGCTTCTACAGCGATGCGCCGAACAGCCAGAAGAACCCCTTTGCAGGCATGCCCGGCATGCCGCAACTCACCGCCGGCGACTTCCTGGCTATCTGCGGCACATCCAAGCACCGCCCCTTCAATCGAGCATTCTCCTCCGCCATGCTCACCGCCGAGCCCGCAGTCAAGACCGTGCTCATCGATCAGTTCCCCAATGAACAGATGGCGTTCGTTCCGCCCGATCTGCTCCGTTCCGACCACGCGCCGTTCCTGAACATGGACCTGCCCGCGCTCATGCTCACCGACACGGCCAACTTCCGCAACCCCAACTACCACAAGCCCACCGACACGGTCGCAACCATCGATGCAGCACGCTACACCGCAGCGGTGCGGGCTGTCGCCGGTGCCGCCTGGCTGCTTGCCGGCGGTGCGGAGAAGTAAGCCCCGTTCGCGGCCCGTTTAGTCCGAAACCTGCTCGAGCATCCGCTCGATGTAACGCCAGGCGTTGAGCTCGGTGCGGATGGCCTTGAGCAGGGGCACGCGTTCCGGCCCGGGCGGCAGCGCCGCCGCTTTCTCAAACAGCCCGCTGACGGTCGCAATGCGGTGCTGCCGCTGGCAGTTTGCCCAGTCGCGCAGCGCTTCCATCGCGTGGGCGTTGCCCTTGCCCTGGGCGTTTTCGAACTCGCTGCGCTTGTCCATCACATCAGCCAGCAGCGCTGGCGGCAGCGAGCGGTCCTGATTCGCGGCCGGTCCGCCCAGCCGCGCCAGCACCACCGCGGCCCGCTGCTCATCATCCAGCAGCGTGTCCTTGGCCTGGTTCAAACGCGCCGACGCCGCCTCCGCATCAAGCTCAGCGTCCGTCCCCCCGGCCGAATCGGGGTGCGCCGCCGCAGCTCTGGCCATGTACGCCCGCTGCACCTGCGCCGGCGAAGTCGCATAGGAGACCGGCAGGCCAAGGACCTCAAAGGCGTCGGACATGGGCTCGGATGCTGGCATGTCTGATCGTTGACCCGCCGGCCCGCCCGGGCAGGGCAAACGCCCCTGCCGCCGGGACATCATTTTGCCGGGTGGCCGGTGGTACCATGGAAACCGCCGGCGTGCTCCCCGCCTGACCGGCGTTCCGCCCTTGTTCTGTGTTGCTCGAAACGTGCATCGTCCGACCTCGCCAGCCAGCCAGCCAACCGCATGAACACACCTCCGAAGCACATCGGTATCGCCGCCGTCAGCCCCGAGGGCTCGGCCCTGTGCTACACCGAGATCTTTCGGCGGGCATCAACGCTCATCGGTGACAGCGGCCACCCCGTGGTCAGCATGCACAACCTGCCCTTTGAGCAGTATCTGGCGGCCGCCGAGCGCGACGACTGGCACGCCATCGGCGAAATGCTGCTGGCCAGCGCCAAAGCCCTGGCAGCCGCCGGTGCCGAATTTGCAATCTGCCCCGACAACGTCATGCAGCACGGCATCCACCTGGCCGAGCACGCCTCGCCATTGCCGTGGATGACCATGACGGAGATGGTCGCCAGCGCAATCGCAGCAGACCGACGCAAAGTCGTCGGGCTCGTCGGCACGCGGATGGTCATGTTCGGCTCAACCTACCAGACACACCTGGGGCTCAAGGGCATCAAGGTGATCGTGCCAGACGCGATGGACGGTGCGGCACTCGATGGCATCATCTTCGAGCAGCTCATCCACGGCAAGGTTCTGCCCGAGTCTCGCGAGATCTTCGCGCAGGTCATCGCCAAGCTTCAGGACCGCGGTGCCGAGGGGCTCATCGCCGGATTCAGCGAGTCCGGCCTCATCCTCTCGGAGGCGACGTGCCCGCTGCCGATGTACGACCCCGTTGGCCTGCTGGCCCACGGCGCGGTGAGCCGGGCGGTCGGCCAGGGCTGAGTCTTCGCAGGTTCAGACAGGTGAAAAAAAACCGCCGGCCTTGCGGCCGGCGGCTTCGTCAGTGTGGATGTGGATGCGAGGCCGAAGATCAGGCCTGGCGGCGGCGACGGGTGGCCATCAGGCCACCGATGGCCAGCAGACCAGCCGCGGTCGGGCCGGGGATGGCGGCCGTGGAGACCACGAAGCTGCCGAACTGGGCGACGTCGGTCGACCAGACGTTCACGCCGGTCATGCTGAAACCGTACTGAACGTGGCGGCCGGGCGCGGGATTTGTAGCCAGGGTGAGGTCAAAGTTGCCGACCGTCACGGGGATGGAGGTCTCGACCACAGAGCTGTAGTCAGGGGCGAAGTCGCGGATGAAGATGGTGCCCGTGTGAGCGCTCGTCAGCGTGTTGGACAGGATCGAGCCCTGGAAGCGGACGGTCTGGCCAACCAGAGCGTCGTTCTGAACGTACAGGACGGCGTTCATGATCTTGTTGCCGGCAGCGCCGGGACCGCCCGAGGGGGTGTACCAATAGGGGTTCGGGTCGCCGATGGTGTTGGGCGAGAACGTGAACTGGCTGGCGGGGTCGTTAAACGAGACGTTCAGGTCCGGCACGCCCCAGCCGGAGCCGAACTGGAACGCGCCACCGGCCGAGGGCAGGTTGAACACGTTCATGTAGCCCTGCCAAGCGGCCGACGAGCTGCCGGGGCTGACGGTCACCTGAGCGGAAGCGGCGGACGCGGCCATCAGGCCGGCCATAACAGCGATAGACATTGCCTTCATCTCTAAATCTCCTTTAACTCTGAGTACGGAAATCGTCTTGTAAACAGTTACATAAACGACTGCTCCAGAGTACACGAAATCCCACTTGAAACAAGGGGAATGAAGCAAAATTCGCCAGAAAATCAAGCGATGGTGTCGTTATACGGACGTAAAATGTAGTTTTCAGCTCGGTCCACACGCGGCCAAACAGCCCCGCAGCCGCCCGCGCCGGATTCTCGCGTAAGCGGTTTCACCTCACCACCTTGCTCGGGCGGATGGTCACCCGCGCTGATGCACACGCGCCACAGCCACCACAACCGAGCACACAGCGCACCCGCGTACGCCGAGCACCACTGGTTCCCCACTATCATTGCCCATGAAGAAGATCCTCAAGATCGTCCTGGCTCTCGCTGTCGTGGCCGTGCTCCTGCTGGTCGTCGGCGTGTTCGCGCTCATCGCCGCGATTGACTCGGTGGCCAAGAAGGGCATCGAAGCCGGCGGCACCTACGCCATGGGCGTGCCGACCACGCTCAAGTCCGCCGATATCGGCCTGTTCAGCGGCAACTTCGGCCTCTCGGGCCTCAGCATCGCCAACCCGCCCGGATACAAGGGCCAGCAGTTCTTCCTGCTCGGCGAGGGCAAGCTCGCCCTCTCACTGGCAGCGATGCAGGGTGACGTCATCACCATCCCGCTGCTCTCCCTCAGCGATATCAACCTCTCGCTGGAGAAGCAGGGCGATAAGGCCAACTACCAGGTCATCCTCGACAACCTCGCCAAGCTCTCTTCGCCTGCCGGCGGTGAGAAGCCCAAGCCCGCCCCCACCGCCGACGGTTCTGAAAAGAAGCTCGTCATCACCGAACTGGTCATCCGCAACGTCAAGGTCCACGCCGAGCTCGTCGGCGGCGGCAACGCCGTCACCGATGCACTCAACAAGGCCTCCAGCGTCGATGTCACCATCCCTGAGATCAAGCTCAGCAACGTCGGCAAGACCGGCGACGGCGTCGGCGGCAGTGGCGTGACCATGTCGCAGCTCTCCAGCATCGTCATGCAGGCGATCCTCTCGGCCGTCGCCAACTCCGGTGCCGGCATCTCACCTGAAATGCTCGGCGACCTCAAGGGCAACCTCGGCAAGCTCGGTGACCTGTCCAAGTTCGCCGATGTCAAGCAGCTCGAGAGCCTCGGCAAGACCGTCGGTGAAGTCGGCAAGAACGTCGGCGATGCCGCCGCCGGCGCCGCCGACAAGGCCAAGCAGGGCGTCGATGATCTCAAGAAGGGCCTCGGCGGCCTCATCCCCGGCGGCAAGAAGGAAGAGCCCAAGAAGGAAGAGCCCAAGAAGTAAGCTCGCGGTGCCATCGCCGGCACCGCGTCTGACTCAACGCATGCAACGCCGACTTCTCCCCCTGCTGCTGGTCCTCGCCGTGCTCTTCGGGGCATTTCTGGTCCGGGTGCCGCAGCTCGTCGGTTACTTCACAGGCCAGCAGGGCTTCATCATGGCCGTTGATGAGGCCCGCGAGCTCATCCGCAACCGCTACGTCGAGGCCGTCGACGATGAGAAGCTCCTGACCGGTGCCATCAGCGGCATGGCCGAGTCCCTCAAGGATCCGTACACCAGCTACATTCCCCCGTCGAAGATGACGGACTTCAGCAAGGACCTCCTCGGCCAGTTCGTCGGCATCGGCGCCACCGTCCGCAAGAGCGGGCCGCACGTGCTCATCGCCACCCCACTGCCCGCCTCCCCCGCGCTCCGCGCCGGCCTGCAGCCCGGCGACCGCGTCGCCAGCATCGATGGCGCCTCCCTGGCCGAGCTCACCATCGACCAGTGCATCGACAAGCTCAAAGGTGTCCCGGGCACCGATGTCAAACTCTCCATCCTCCGCGGCGGCAGCGAGGCCGACTCCTTCGCAACCGCCGAGAAGCTCGAGCTCACGCTCCAGCGGGCCGAGCTGTCCGTCTCACCCGTCCGCGGCTTCCGCTGGCTCGCAGCCAGCAACAAGTGGGATCATCTCATCGATCCTGCCGCCCGCATCGCCTACCTCCGCATCGAGCAGTTCAGCGGCTCGGCCAGCACCGACTTCGCCGCCGCACTTGAGGATCTCCGCCGTCTTCTGGACCCCTCCGGCAACGACCCCGCCTGGCTCCGCGGCATCATCCTGGACCTTCGAGACAACCCCGGCGGCCTGCTCGATGATGCCATCAAGCTCTGCGACATGCTCATGGACTCCGGGGTCATCGTCTCCACACGCTCGCGCGTCGATGCCGAGGCCTCCAAAAAGGTCGGCCGCCGCGGCGAGTCAGTCTCCGCCACCACCGGCCAACTCGCCCCCAAGGCCGAACTGATCGTCCTGATCAACGGCCGCAGCGCATCAGCCAGCGAGGTCGTCTCCGGCGCACTGTCCGAGCAGACCCCGCCCCGCGGCACCATCATCGGCACCCGCAGCTTCGGCAAGGGTCTGGTCCAGGCCACTGAGCCCATGACCACCGGCGGCATCCTCAAACTCACCGAGCAGTTTTACTTCCTGCCCTCCGGCCGGCTCATCCAGCGCAAGGACGACTCGGTCACCTGGGGCGTTGATCCCGCCCCCGGCTTCTTCGTGCCCATGACCGATGAGCAGGAAGTCGCCCTCCTGCGTGCACGCGATGTGCTCGAAGCCGTCTGGCCCGCCGGCGCATCACGCCCGCCGCTGCCGCCGGAGCAGGAAGCACTCGTCAGCGAGGCCCGCCTCAGCGACCCAGAGTGGATCCGCACCAAACTTCAGGACCAGCAGCTCGCCGCGGCAGTCGCCGCCCTGCAGGGCAAAGTCGCCACCGGCACCTTCACGCTGCCCCCAGGTGGTGATGCCTCGCCGCTCGCCACCACCAAGCGTGTCCAAGCCGCCGAGCGTGCCGCCCTGGAGCGTTCCCGCGAGCGGCTCAGCCGCGAGCTCGACCGCGTCGAGCTGCGGCTGCTCGCCCTCGACGGTGCCGAACCGGCCGATGACACGGGCACCACCCCGCCAGCACCCGATGCCCCGGCGGCACCCAAATGACCGCCACGCTCCCGCACAACTCCGCGGCCCCGTCACCCGCCTCCCCCTCCGACTTCGCCAATCGCCTCGTCCTGGGCATCGAGACCAGCTGCGATGAAACCGCCGCCGCCGTCACGCTCGGCGGCACGCGCGTGCTCTCCACCGTCGTCGCCAGCCAGCACGAGCTCCACGCCGAGTACCGCGGCGTTGTCCCCGAGATCGCCAGCCGCGCCCACGCCGAGCGCATCGTCCCCATCATCACCGAGGCCGTCCGCGCTGCCGGCATCCGCCTGACCGATCTCCACGCCGTCGCCGTCGGCAACCGCCCCGGCCTCATCGGCTCGCTGCTCGTCGGTGTCAGCGCAGGCAAGGCCGTCGCGCTGGGCATGGGTGTCCCGCTCATCGGTGTCGACCACGTCCAGGCCCACCTCTACGCCGGGCTCATGCAGCTCGGTGATGCACCGCCGCTGCTCACCGCCAGCACCGCTTTCCCCGCCCTGGGTCTGGTCGTCTCCGGCGGGCACACCACCGTCTACCGCGTCAGCTCCCCCACCGCTATGTCGCGCCTGGGCTGGACCATCGACGATGCCATCGGCGAGGCCTACGACAAAGTCGCCGCCATGCTCGGCCTGCCCTTCCCCGGCGGGCCCAATGTCGACACCCTCGCCCGCACCGGCAACGCCGCACGCTTTAACTTCCCCATCTCGCGGCTGGATAAGGGCTCGCTGAACTTCTCCTTCTCAGGCCTCAAAACCGCCGTCCTCTACACCCTCAAGGGCATCCCCGGCGAGCTTGAAGCCCGCCCGCCGCTGGAACTGACGCCCGCGAACACCGCCGACATCTGCGCCAGCTTCCAGCACGCCGCGGTCAAGGCCGTCATCCTCAAGCTCGAACGCGCGCTTGAAGCCAGCCCCGACTGCCGCACCCTGCTCACCGGCGGCGGCGTCACCGCCAACAGCCACCTCCGCGCCGAACTCACCGCCTTCGCCGCCCGCCGCAAACTCGCCCTCTCCCTGCCCGCCATGGCCCTCTGCGTCGACAACGCCGCCATGATCGCCGGCCTGGGCCACCACCTCCTGGCCCAGCGCAGCTGGTCGGGCGACGGCCTCGATCTCACCGCCTTCCCCAGCGGCAGTGTGTAGCAATCGTCAATCCCCACGCACGCGGCAAACTCTTCGCCCGCAGGCACGTACAAATCACGCATGGCCAAGCACGGGCACATCAACCACGACGGCCGTCCCAAGCCGCGGGACCCCATCCCCGGTGAGCTCGACCGTTGGCCCCACCCCGCGTGCCTCGATGAGCCCGAGTTCCTCGCACACTGCGAGGCCATCGCCGGCCGCGCCGGCGGCCCCGGCGGACAGAACCGCAACAAGGTCTCCACCCACATCACGCTGACCTTCCGCCCCACCGGCCACGCCGCCCAGGCCGGCGAGCGCCGCAGCCAGCAGGAAAACCGCGCCATCGCCGCCAAACGCCTACGCATCATCCTCGCTGTCGAGCATCGCGTCAGCGTGCCCAAGGGCCGCGGCCTGGCGATCCTGGATCTCCCCGCCGGCTCACCGCTCTGGCGCTCCCGCGTCCACCACCGCCGCATCATCTGCAATACGGATCACTGGGATTTCCCCGCCGTCCTGGCCGAGGCCATGGATGTCCTTGCCGACATGGGCTGGGACCCCCGCCGCGCCGCACTCATGCTCGATGTCACCGCCTCGCAGCTCATCAAGCTCCTGGCCCAGCAGCCCGAGGCCCTGGCCAAGCTCAATGATGAGCGTCAGCAGCGTGGCCAGCACGCGCTGAAGATCGAACGCTGATCACCAATTATCCGCACCATCCGCGATCAGACTCACCGGGCCGAGGCCGCAGCCGCCTGGCAGATCGCCGCGAAGTCTTCCGGCTTCAGGCTCGCGCCGCCCACCAGCCCGCCGTTGATGTCCTTCTCGGCCATCAGCGTCGCGGCATTGGCCGCCGTCATCGAGCCGCCGTACTGAATCCGGATCCCCGCCGCCGCCTCAGCCCCGAACATCTC
>CAILKP010000115.1 GCA_903834785.1 uncultured bacterium | reverse complement strand
CGGCTACGCCGCGACCATGCGAAGTATCTGGCGCTCATCGACGCGGTGACGTTCCTGCATCAGCATCAAAGAGAGCGGAAAATGGCGCAATTTCCTGATGGTTCGACGTGCGAGTACATCGAAGTGACCAAGGCTGATATTGCGATGGCGGGCGAGTTTGCGGCGGTGGTGCTGGGTCAGGCGCTGGATGACCTTCCGCCGCAGACCAGACGGATGTGGAACGCGCTGGCGGGCCATGTCGCCACGGCGGCAGAGGCTCAGGGCATCGAGCCGGGGCGGGTGACGTTTACGCGGCGCGAGATCCAAACGGCCTTGGGCTGGAGCTATCAGCAAGCCCGCGTGCATCTCGACCGGCTGGCTGAGCAGGAATACATCGTGGCGGCAAGCAACGGCCCGGGGCAGGTGCTGCGGTATCGGTTGGCGGCTGATCTGTTGGCCCCGTTGGCGTTGTTGGGTCGGCTGACGCCGCCCCCGGCTACGATGCCGGAAGTCCCACCCCTAGAAGCCAAAGATGCACCTATGACGTCAACCTTGTTCGGTTTTCAGGGGGTTTGTTCCCCCCTTGTTGGGTCTGGGTCAACAGGGTCAAACGACGGTAAAAAAGCCGAAAATATCATAAAAGCGGCGGGCTTGTTCGGTGTGCTCGTTCACAAGGCGGGGGGTATGCAGCCGGATGCAGCGTACATAGGCACAGATGACCCCACCGGCACGGCTGCCCAGCCGGTGGAGCCGGGCTAGGCCATGGGTGCGAAACGCGGCAGGAAGCCGCAGGGGGTGCAGTGGTCGGCGGTCGCACCCGCTGACGCGCCTGCAGGTTCCTTCGCCCGTCTGGTGCCGCTGTGGCTGGCGGATCTGGCGATGCAGCAGTACACCCAGGCGACCTGTGACACGTATGGCCGGGCCATGGGCCGCTTCGCGCAGTGGTGCGCGCAACGCGAGCTGACCCAGGCGGCCCACCTGACGCGGGCAGTGGTGGCGGCGTATCAGCGTTTCCTGTTCACCGCTCGCAGCGGCTATGGCCGTGGCCCCAGCGGCACGCACGCGGCTGCCGCTGCCAGCGGTGGTTTGCCACTCAGTGGTAAGACCCAGCGCAGCAGCCTGACGGCGGTGGCGCGGTTCTGCTCGTGGGCGGTGCGGCGGGGGCACCTTCCCGCGAATCCAGCGAGTGACCTGGAATACCCGCGCAAGGCGCGAACCTTACCCGAGACGCTGACGCCGGAAGACGTGGCGGCGGTCTTGGGATGCTGTGATGTGTCGACCCCAGCGGGGGTGCGTGATCGGGCTTTTCTGGAAGTCCTGTACTCGACGGGCTTGCGCAAAAGCGAAGCCCTGGGGCTGGAACTTGATGATCTGGACACGGTGCGCGGCATCGTGCGGGTGGTCTCTGGCAAGGGCCGCAAGGATCGCTATTGCCCCATTGGGGCTCGCGCCCTGGCCTGGGTCAGCCGTTACGTCACCACGGTGCGTTCCCAATGGTGCCAAGAGACACACCAGCAACGGCTATTCCTCGACCAGCGGCCCGCGGCCCGCATGGGCGAGCTGATGGGCTCGCGGGTGCATCGGCTGATGCGGCAGGCGCACATCCGCAAGCGCGGTGCCT
>CAILKP010000114.1 GCA_903834785.1 uncultured bacterium | reverse complement strand
GACGGCGTTATCGACGAAGGTGGGCTGGACAATGCGGCGTTCCATGCGTCGGCTCCTGTGCCTCTCCACGGCAGCAGGATGTACCGGCACCAAACCAGCCGGTGGCGCGAGGGACGACTATTTTTCACAGGCCCCATTTGGTAATTTGGTCCTTTGGCCATTTGGATCACTTTGCCCATTTCGTCGAACCCGTCACCTGCCCTCCCCCGTACCGTCATCTGACGCCTACCCTCTTCCACCATGTCCGCCCTCGCCACCAGCAAGCTGTTCCCCGCCGACCCGATCGAGCAGATCCGGGCCGTTGAGTCCGGGCTGTCCGTCTCCCGGTTCGCCGCCTTCCGCAAGACGCTGAACCTTTCCAGCCGCCAGTTGGCCGAGCTGCTGGGCATCTCCGAGAGCACGCTGCTGCGGCTGGGCAGCAAGCCGACCTTGCCGCCGGTGGTCTCCGATCGGGCGTGGCGATTGTGGAACGTGCGGAGCAAGGCGGTGGCCCTGTTCGAGGGCGACACCAAGGCGGCCGATCGCTGGCTGGCCGCACCGCAGTTCGCCTTCGGCGGCCGCACCCCGCTGGCGCTGATGGTCACCGAGGCCGGAGCCCGCGAGGTTGAGGCCCTGGCCCACCGCATGGAGCACGGCGTTGTCGCCTGAGCAGCCGATGGCGGGCGGGGGAGGTGGCGGTTTGCAAGCCGGAGCTGGTGGTGTCGTCGCCGCTGCTGGTACCGGCACCGAAAGCGCGCTGGCCCTCACACCCGGGCCAACCCGCCTCACAGCCTGGCGGCTGGTCAAGAGCAAGTTCGCCTCCGGCGCGATGTCGGGCGAAGGGGCCGCCACCTTTGGCGGCCGCTGGAACGGTGTGGGAACCAAAGTCGTCTACGCCTCGCAGTCGGCCTCGCTGGCCATGCTCGAGATCCTCGTGCACCTGGGCGATGCCGCCGAGCTGCGGCAGTACATCATGATCCCGCTGACCTTCTCGGCCGATCTGGTGCGGCAGTTCCCCGGCGAGCAACTGCCCAAGGGCTGGGATGCACCCACCCCGGTGCCCGCCACCCAGCAGCTCGGCGACGGCTTCGTCGCCGCCCGCGAGTCGGCCATCCTCGCCGTCCCCAGCGTGGTCATGCCGCAGGAGTTCAACTTCGTCATCAACCCCGCCCACCCCGACTTCTCACGCATCACCATCGGCCCGACCCTGAAGGTCCCGTTCGATTCCCGCCTGCGGGGGATGAAGTAAGGCACGTTCGCCCTCCTTCTTCTTCTTCAATAAGAGCCCGAGCGGAAGCGAAGGGACGGTGAGCGTTGAACTGCCTGAAAAGGTGATTGCCTGCACGCAGGTGCAGGGTGCTTCGGGGGCACATTCACCTTCGTGCCAGCAGGCACTTTGGCGTGCGGGCCCGGTGGTCACCGTCCCTTCGCTTCCGCTCGGGCTCTTGCCTCGGGCATCGAAGGTGTGAGTCCGCCGCGTGCGATATCGTTGCACGAACCGTGGAGGTCGTGTCGATGCCATACGAACTCGAGCAATCAGAGAAATCACGGCGCACCCCGTCTCAGGACTATGTCACGTGGGAGTCGGCAGCTGGGCTGCCCGGCGTAAGTTGTCCGCGGTGTGGAGACTGGGCAATGACCGGGCTCTCGTATCCACTAGTTGATGATCGAACGATCGAGTTGATGCAGCGCCCGTCAGAGTACTGCATCAGCCTCGAACAGTGGCGGGTGCTTCGCGACCGGGTGTCTTCTCTTCTCGGGGCGGGGGTGTTGATTTTTCCGGGTACCTACTTTGGGCCGCCAACTGTCGCGATCGTTGGAACGCCACCGAAGTTTGGCTGGATCGACCCGTGGACCCCGGTGATGGCACGATCCGTCATGGATGATCTCCGATCGCGCGGCATCGCGGTGACTGGCGCGGTCGTCCGAACTGCAACTCCCGGTGACGGGGACGATCCGTTCGTGGAGGTTTTTGCGCCGCCGGTGTTCAACGCCGAGACCACGGATCCAGCCTCGCCCGGCTGCGACCTGTGCGGAAGGCCCACCGTTAGGATCAAGGAGCCGATTGTGGCGGTGGCCAAGCACTTCGACGACGCAGTACCGATCCAGCGGATCTCCGAACATCCCACGAGGTTTGTGGTCAGTGACGCACTGGCCGAGTACCTGTCAGTTCGATTCCCAGATCAGTGCACGCTGACGAAGATTCGCTGACAGGTGGTGGGGCGGGCCGCTGCGCTGAGCATCGGGGTTGCGGGCACTTTTGTGCGGGTGGGCAATTTGGAGGGAAGGCCCCGGGGTCACCGTCCCTTCGCTTCCGCTCGGGCTCCTACACGCTCGGGCGCTTATCTGGGGCAAAAGTGGCGTAGGCCTCGGGTGCTTTTCGCACTCTTCCTGCCGCGGCAGTGGGCTGTTGCGGCTGGTTCGGGTGCGGCGGGCCGATGGCGGTTCGGCTGCTGGCTGGTCAAGGACGAAGAAGGACGCTCGATATGGACTATTCCAACCTCCGTCGCGGCGGCAGTGCCGCGGCTTTGTCGCTGTCTTCCGCGCTGGGCCTGTCTCTTGCGCTGGCTCTGGTTCCTGCCGTGGCGGGCGGTGTGGCGTGCGGGCAGGTGGTCGATACGGCGTTTGTTTATCAGGGGCGACTGACGACCAGCGCGGGCACGGTGCAGTTTGCGCCCGTGGATGTGCGGTTCACGCTGTGGACCGCGGCCAGCGGGGGCAGCCAGATCGGCCCGATGCTGGAGGTGGCGAACATCACCCCGCGCGAGGGGCGGTTTGAGGCGTCGCTGAACTTCGGCAACGTCTTCAACGGCTCAGCGCGGTATCTGGAGATCGCGGTGCGCGAGGTCGGCGGGACGGGCTTTACCACGCTCACGCCGCGGCAGCAGCTGACGGCCACACCCTTCGCTGCCTTTGCGCTGGCGGGCAATCAGGGGCCGCAGGGGTTGCAGGGGCTTCCCGGTCCGCAGGGTGTTCCGGGTGTGCCGGGCCCGCGCGGGCTGGATGGGCCGGCGGGGCCCCCGGGGCCGATCGGGCCGCAGGGCCTGCAGGGCGTGCAAGGTCTGCAGGGCGTGCCGGGTGATCGCGGGCCGGAAGGGCCGGCGGGAACGCCCGGCAGCGTGCTGGCCGCGGGCACCGGGCTGCTGCTGAACTCCGGCGTGCTGTCGGTCAGCAATCAGGTGGCGCGGCGGGATGTGGGCAACCAGTTCAACGGTGACAACTACTTTGTCGGCAACGTCGGAATCGGCAACGACTTTCCGTTCTTCCCGCTGGAGGTCTTTAAGGACCAGGCCGTGGCGCGGCTGCTGAGCAGCAACTCGGCCGATGGTTCGGCCCTGATCCTCCGCAACGAGTCGGTGTTCGGCTCGGGCGTTGGCCTGCTGGGTGACATCCGTTTTGAGCGCGGTGTTGCGACGCCGGGGCAACTCTCGTACGTGTTTAACGATGGTCAGGCGGGCGACCGGCTGAACTTCCGCGTTGGTGGCCAGACCAGCATGGGGCTCGACGGCCGCGGCTATCTGGGCCTGGGCACGCCCCAGCCGCTGACGCGGTTTGATATTCTCGACTCCCTCTCGGGCATCTTCGCCAACGCCGGAACCGTGGTCACGATCGAAGCGGGCAACGGCGGCTATGTGTCGATGCTCACCAGCGATGCCTCGGAGGCGGGCATGCTCTTCGCCCGGCCCTCGGGCGGTTCGGCCGATGCAGGAATCATCTACAACAACCCCAACACTCCGGGCGGTCTGCAACTGCGCACCGGCGGCAACAACACGCGCCTGACCATCAGCAACACCGGCGCGGTCGACATCCCAGGCTCCCTGACGGTGGGCACGCTGAATGCGGCCAACACGATCGTCAGTGATGTGACGTACTCCACGCCGCGGACCTCGTTTGCCGCACTCGGTGCCAGCGACTTTGCCGTCAGTTCGCCCTTCGGGCTGGCCTCGAACATGCCCCCCGGTGCCGAGTACGTCTGGATCCCCAGCGGCGGCGGGAGCGACACGCTGACGGCCACGATCCGCCTGCCGCACGGGGCCAGGATCACGCAGCTGATCGTCTACATGTTCGACAACTCCTCGACCAAGAACCTCTCGGCCCAGTTGCTGGAGGTGAACCCCATCACCCGAACCTCGGTGGTCCGCGGCATCGGCAGCACGGGAACGGCATCGCCCAACGCACAGACGATCGACCTGACCGCGCTGCCGCTGGTGACGGTGGACAACGCCAACCGGCTGTACCGCGTGGCGGTGTTCACGCAGGGCGGCGCAGCATGGGATGCGAACCTGGGCGTGGTGGGTGTGAAGGTGGAGTACCAGGTGAGCACACCGGTGCCGTGAGTAGGGGGCCGACGGCGGCGGGGTGCGGCCACGCCGACGACCGAACATTTCCCTTTCAGCCCTGGGCGGGGTGGCCGTGGAGTCGATACACTGGCGATCCCATTTCCGCGGCTGGCTCGGCGTGTCCGGGCGGCGGAGAAGGGATCGATTCGTGCCTCCACTTTCACGCGTTTGCCCGAAGGCCTTTGCCATGTCGACTTCCTCTGCCTGGACCCGCAAGACCGACTTCCCGATCCTGACCCGGCGCATCCCGAGCTGGCCGTTTGGTGATCCGGCCAAGCGCAAGACGATCTGGCTGGCCGACTACCTCAAGGCCCCGGCCGAGATGGGCTGGGACACGCGGGCCGGCACGCTGGGCGGCTACGAGGTGCTGCGCAAGGTCGTCACCACGATGACGCCCGACCAGGTGGTTGAGGAGATGAAAAAGGCCGTGCTTCGCGGCCGCGGCGGCGCTGGCTTCCCGGCCGGCATGAAGTGGTCGTTCCTGCCCAAGCCCGATGCCAACGGCGACGGCGGGCAGCGGTACCTGGCGATCAACGCCGACGAGTCCGAGCCGGCGAGCTTTAAGGACCGCCTGCTGATGGACTTTGACCCGCACCTGGTGCTCGAGGGCATCGCGATTGCGTGCTACGCCTGCCGCCTGCAGACGGCGTTTTTCTATATCCGCGGCGAGTACGGCCACCAGGCGATGGTGATGGAGAAGGCGATTGCGGAGTGCTACGCCAAGGGCATCTTCGGCAAGCAGGGCCTGCTCTCGGGCATTACCACCAAGAACCGCGAGCAGCCCTGGGGGCTGGATGTGCACCTGCACCGCGGCGCCGGCGCGTACATCTGCGGTGAGGAGACCGCGCTGCTCGAGTCGCTGGAGGGCAAGCGCGGCTGGCCGCGCAACAAGCCGCCGTTCCCGGCCAACAAGGGCCTGTTCGGCAAGCCGACGATCATCAACAACGTCGAGACGATGGCCCACGTGCCGTCGATCATGGAAAACGGCGTCGACTGGTTCATGAAGCAGGGCTGCCTGAGCACCTTCCAGGGCGCCATGCCCAGCTACGGCACCAAGCTCATGGGCGTGTCGGGCCACGTCAACCGTCCCGGCGTGTTCGAGTGCGACCTTGGCATTCCGCTGCGGACGCTCATTGAGAGCCCCGACTACTGCAACGGCATGCGCAAGGGCAAGAAGTTCAAGGGCGCCATCGCCGGCGGCATCTCCATGGGCGTGCTCGGGCCCGACCAGCTTGATGCCGAGATGGACTTTGACATCGGCCGCAAGTACAACGTGCTGGGCCTGGGCACTGCGTGCCCGACGGTGTTTGATGAGGACACCGACATGGTGGCCGTGGCGCGGAACATCGCCCGCTTCTACAAGCACGAGAGCTGCGGCCAGTGCACCCCCTGCCGCGAGGGCTCGGGCTGGCTGTACCAGCTGATCAGCCGCATCGAGCAGGGCAGCGGCAAGACCAAGGACCTGGACCTGGCCCTGGAGATCGCCACGAGCATGGGCTCCATGCCGGGCACGACGATCTGCGGCCTGGCCGACGGCAACAACTGGGCCGTGCGGACGATCATGAACAAGTACCGCGACGAGTTTGAAAAGCGCGTGCAGCGGACGTTCGTGCCGGTGGGCATTACGGTGGGTGCGGGGGCGAAGTAAGGAGCGGCCTGTTGAAAGCCGGGCTGGTACAGAAGGTCGTCCTCCGCAACTACCGCAGCATCCGCAGCTGCAAGGTGGAGCTTTCGCCGTTGACGGTGATTGTCGGGCGCAATGCCGCAGGCAAGAGCAACTTCGTGGATGCACTGCGCTTTGTCAACGACGCGCTGTGCAATCAGTTGGACTTTGCGCTGCGTGTGCGCGGCGGTATTGAAGACGTTCCCCGCCGGGCCCCGCACAATCGACCCGCGAGCTTCACGATCGAACTGGAGCTCGCGATTGACGTGGGTAGAGCTCGCTACGGCTTTACGATCGCTCCGGTAGCGGGCGGCCTTTATGAGGTTGCGCGGGAGCAGTGTGTTGCGCAGCTCGCGGGAGGCGGAGAGGCGGAGTTCGTTGTTCAGCGCGGCGTGGTGACGCAGTTCTCCACAGGCCAGCCGGGCGGAGGCCGCTTTGGTGTTCAGGCTGCTTCGCCGGTGGCGGCAGCTGCAGATCGGCTGTTTCTTGTCTCGGTGTCAAACCTGCCGCAGTTCCGGCCGGTTCACGAGGCGTTGTCGCGGATGGTGTTCCACAACCTGAACCCCGACGCGATGAAGGGTCCGCAGAAGTCCGAGCCGGGGATGCTTCTAGCACCCGATGGGCACAACATCGCCAGCGTGTTCAAGGAGCTCGCAGCGACCGACCCGGCGGCCAAGGCCCGGGTGCTTAGCTACCTCAATGCGATCGGGGTTGCGATCGAGGATGTGCAAACGCGGTCAATTGCCGGCTACGAGACCATCGAGTTCTCTCAGAAGCCCGCCGGCACGGATCGCTCTTGGAAGTTCGATGCCTCCAGCATGTCCGACGGAACGATGCGGGCGATGGGAATTCTGGTCTCACTGATGTCTGCGGCGGGCAAAGGCCGGGCGCGACCGACGCTGGTTGCCGTTGAGGAGCCCGAGACCGCACTGCACCCCGCCGCGGCTGGGACGCTGCTGGATGCTCTCAGCGAGGCCTCGCAGCACACGCAGGTGCTGGTGACCTGCCACAGCCCGGATCTGCTCGACCAGCCGGCGCTCAACCCCGACTCGATCATCGTCGCAGCGTTTCACGATGGCAGCACGCATCTCGGCCGGATCAGCCCGGCGATGCGCGAGGTGATCCGCGACCACCTGCAGACCGCAGGAGAGATGCTCCGCATCGATCAACTTACGCCCGATCCGGCGGAGCTTCAGGATGAGGACGCGAGTCCGACGCTCTTTGAGGCTCTCCCGTGAGCCCGTTTGTTCTCGCAACGATTGTTGAGGGTGACGGTGAGGTGCGAGCACTGCCGGTCCTGATTCGCCGTCTCCGCCCGCTGTGGCAGGTTCCCAACCCGATCCGCCTGCCTCGGACCAAAGCAATCGACCGTGCGACGGATCAGCCACGCCCGGATGTGCTTGCCCGCTATTTGGCCATCGCGCGGGCGCGGGTGCAGGAACACGGTGGACGGGGTGCGGTGCTGCTGCTGTATGACTCGGACGACTCTTGTGCGGCAACGCTCGGCCCGCGGCTACGTCAACAGGCAGAGTCTTCTCTTGCAGGTCTCCGCTGTCAGGCGGTGCTGGCATGCCGTGAGTTTGAGGCTTGGTTTCTTGCCGCGGGGATTGTGGACTGGACAGGTGATCCAGAGTCTCCGCGTGATGCCAAGGGAATCGTGGCGCGGGCCTTGGGGTACTACAGCCCGACGGCAGATCAGGCGCGGCTGGCCGCGTCGATGGATCTGGACCGTGCCGCGGGGGCTCGCTCGTTCCGACATCTGCTCACCGCACTGGATCGGCTTGAGCCTGGGGCAGAGGTGTAAGTCTGGCGTGAGCTGCACCGCCGATAACCGCAAACCTCGGCCTCGCTAACCCCTACCCGCATCGGGACACTTAAGCAGCGGACATGCATGTCCGATGAGCCGGGTGCGTCGCATTTGTCATCGCGACGGCGAGCCCGGAGACCGCGATGTCACGGTTTGATCGCCCCTTGACGGGAACTGAGCGGACCTTTGCGCCCGATGAGATCATCGTGAGCAAGACCGACCGCTTTGGCAAGATCACCTATGCCAATGAGGTATTTTGTCGCGTGGCCGGGTACACCGAGGCGGAGCTGCTGGGCCAGCCGCACAGCATTGTGCGGCATCCGGAGATGCCGCGATGCGTGTTCTCGCTGCTGTGGGAGACGATCGGCAAGGGGCGTGAGATCTTCGCGTACGTGGTCAACCGCTCGAGCAACGGGGACCATTACTGGGTTTTTGCGCACGTGACGCCGACGTTCAACCGTGCGGGCACCATCACCGGCTATCACTCGTCGCGGCGGGTGCCCAATCGCCAGTCGGTTGAGGCGGTCACGCCGATCTATTCCGAGCTGCGGCGGATTGAGCAGCAGCACACGGACCACAAGGTGGCGATTGCGGCCTCGACCGCTGCGCTGGTGGCCAAGCTGGCCAGCGCGGGGATGAGCTACGACGAGTTTGTCTTCTCACTGCCGACTGAGGCGGAAGGGATCGCGGCGTGAACGGAGCATCATCACATGATCGGGGTTCGCCGAAGGAGCCGCAGGCCTGGGGCAAGACCAGCGACATGCTGGCGCGGGCGGCGGAGGTCTGCCGCGCGGCGGCGCGGGGCGACCTTGAGGCGCGGGTGCTGAACGTTGACCCGGCAGACCCGGCGGCGGACATGGCGCACGCCATCAACCAGTTGCTGGACATGACCGACGCGTTTGTCCGCGAGGCGACGGCGACGCTGGATCACTCGGCCCATGACCAGTACCACCGGCGCGTGGTGCTGACGGGCACGCAGGGCAGCTTTCGGCTGGCCAGTGAGACGATCAACAGTGCCACGGCACAGATGGCCGACCGCTCCAAGCGGCTGAAGACCGCCGAGGCGCGGCGGCGCGAGCTGGCCAGCGAGTTCGGTGCCACGATTGACTCGGTACACAACCTGGCCGAGGCCAGCACGCGGATTGCGACCGCATCGGGGGCGATCAAGAAGATTGCCGACAAGACCAACATGCTGGCGCTGAACGCGACGATTGAGGCGGCGCGAGCCGGTGAGGCGGGCCGGGGCTTTGCTGTGGTGGCCAGTGAGGTGCAGCGGCTGAGCAAGCAGACGACTGAAGCAACCACGCAGATTGAGACGCTGCTGAAGGACATTCAGGCGGCGACCGCGGCGAGCGTGCGTGCGGTGGAACTGATCCGCAAGTCGCTGGAGGAGGACAAGGGGGCGGGCCAGGGTGCGGGGAGAACGCAGGCGGGTGCTGCGGGCGGCGCTGCTGCGGCAACCGCCGGGGCAACGCCCGGCCGTAAGGCGGCGTGAGCGGGCGGCGTGAGATTGATTGCCAGGATGCTGCTGAACGTGCAACCGCCGGGCCGCCGGCGGCGGACTGGTACCATGGCGGCGGCGGTTGGCTGCCGCGGTGGTTGCTGGTAATCGTTCCTGGTGCTGGGCCTTTGGTGGAGCGTCATGTCCTCGGCCGTCTGGATCATTGTGCAGCTGGTGCTGGCCCTTGCCGCGGCGGGTGCGGCGCCGGTGATTGCCCGCGGCCCGGCGGCGGTGTGGCGCACGGTGGCGGCGGTGTCGTTCGTGCTGCTGCTGGGCTGGCCGCTGCTGCGGGTGTTTCCGGTGCAGACCATTGCGCTGCTGGGGCCTGAGCTTGTGGCGCACACGGAGTTCACGGGGCTGGCAGTTCCGGCCGCGCTGTTCTTTGGCATTGTGGCCAGGCATGTGCCCAGGCCCGGTGATGCGCGGGCCATTTACGCGGTGCTGGTGCTGGCGGGGGTGTACTTCGTCAAGGCCGGGTGGTGGATGGTGGGCCCGGGTGTGCCGGACCTGGGGCCGGGCAAGCGCAGCTCGATTGACCCGACGCTGTGCATGCAGACGACGGACTACACGTGCGTGCCGGCCTCGATGGTGACGCTGCTGGCCCGCCGCGGCATTGAGGCGACGGAGACGGAGATGGCACGCCTGGCGATGACGGAGGTGGGCAGCGGCACGACGGACTCGCGGGCGATTCTCGCGCTGCAGCGGAAGCTTGCGGGGACGGGGATGCGGGTGACGTATCGGCAGCTGACGGCCCAGGAGCTGATCAGTGCGCCCAAGCCGTGCCTGGTGCAACTGGACTGGGGCTACTTCATCTCGCACATGGTGCCGGTGCTCGAGGCCACGAGCGAGCGCGTGACCATCGGCGACCCGCTGGCGGGCACGCGGAGCATGTTCATGGCGGACTTTGCCAAGCAGTGGAAGGGGCAGGCGATTGTGGTGGAGGGGCCGTGAGGGTGAGTACACGGGGAGCAGTGGGGGATCGGGCCATCCGGTGAGCGGAGTGCTTGGTCGGCACGACTAACCTCAGAGCGTTCCGCGGCGTGCGTTGGCCAGCTTGTTGTTGCCTTTCTTCCTCGCGACTCGCGGCTTCTTCCCGCCTTTCGCTTTTCTCTTTGATCTTTTCTCTTGTATGATCTCACCAGCACCTTCAATCGAGCGTACCGCCCCGTCGGCCCATCGCTGGCAGTCGTGGGTCGACGGGGCGGTACGCGGCCGGACGCGTGATCGTTTTTCTCTTGGTCTTTACGACCGTAGGAAAGCATG
>CAILKP010000113.1 GCA_903834785.1 uncultured bacterium | reverse complement strand
CCCCTCCCGCCACTTCGTGGGGGAGGTAAAACGCCCCGCCTCACCGCCTTTCACCCGTCTTGCGATTGCCCGGCAGCGAAACCGTGAACTTGTCGCCCGACTGGGTCCAGCCGGGGGTATCCTCGCGCTCCACCTGCCCGGTGATCGGGTTCGGGCAATAGCCCACCACCTTCTTCTCGCCGGTCTCATCGTCCACCTCGACCTTGAAATGCCGGAACAGGATGGTCCGCACCTGACGCGGCTTCTCCGGTTCCCCCGGCTTCAGCCGCGCTACCCGGGGCGCCATCACCCCGGCCATCCAGCGCGCATGGGTCAGCTTCACATGGGTGAGATACGCCGTCTCCGGGGTCGCCGCCTCGGCCAGCGCCCAGCCCACGTCGCAGAACCGCTCGCCCATCACCTCCTTGGCCTGCCGCACCTCCTCGTCGAACACCCCGTTCTCCCGCCGCCAGCCCTGGATCGTCGACAGGCTGGGCATGGTCGGATCCGCCCCGATCCGGGTCAGGCTCTCCCCCTCGCAGATCCGCTCGCAGATCTCCGCCGCAATCCCCTTGCAGAAGGTCGAGACCGGCCCCCGCGCCCCCTGGGGTCGCCCGCCTTCCGCCCGCGCCGCCCTCAGCCGCTCGCCGAACGCCGGTCGCTCCTTCGCCCATTTGGCCACCGCCTCGGGCGTCGGCATGCCGTCGTCGCGGGCGATCCGGTACAGAAACTCCCCCGCCGCCAGCCGCGCCAGCAACCGCTCCGCCACCGCGTCCGACCAGCGCACATAGACGCGACGCTGCGTCACGACCGCGCCAGAGGCCAAGTCCCCGCCCTCGGCGGCCCCGCCTTCCCTGTCCATCGCCAGGTCTCTCATGTGATGTGAAAACCGCCCGCGGAGGCCACGCCCGGACCCTTCAGGGTGTCCCGGACGCAACCGTCAACGCTGCGATCCTTGTCTCACGGATTCACGCGGAATGCAAGAACAAAATAGCAACATTTTCTCGCAATCCAGGGGCAAAACCCGTTTCGCGCCCTACCTCCCCCACAAGGTGGCGGGAGGGGGACCGCACGCCGAGGCCGGCGCGAGCCGGCCGAAGAGCGGGTGGTGGAGGGGGCAAGCCACAAGCTCCGAGCCCAAAAATTTCGAAAAATTTCGGTGACACGAAAAATTTCGGTGACAGTTGCAATAACCCCTAAACCACGCCGCCGCTGAACGGCCGCATCCAGGGTTATTGCAACTGTCACCGAAATCACCGAAATTACCACCGCCCCCCGGGCTTCGGACCCCGCTTGCCGGGCGCGAGCGTCAGCCCCGTACGCGCCTCCATCGCAGTGATCCAGTCCGACGCGCCCACCGGTCGCCCGATCAGCTCGGCCTTGCGCAGCGGCCCATAGGCGGCCGCTTCATCGAAGTCCTCGTCCAGAAAGGCCGCGAAATCGCCCACCCGCTCCAGCGCCGGCGCCACCCGCACCACTGCGTCATCGCGGCCCGCCAGCAACGCGGGCGTGCTGGACCAGCGCCAGTCGCCCGCCCGCTCGACCCGTCGCGCCCGCACCGGGTTCAGCGCCACATAGCGCAACGCCGACAGCAGATGGCCCTCATCCATCGCCACCGAGCCATAGCGCCCCTGCCACAGATGCCCGGTGGTGTGCAGCCGCGCATTGATATGGCCGGTGTAGTGGCGGTGCACCTTGCGGAACGTACGCCACAGCCCCTCCTCGTCCCCCGGCGTGACCACCAGGTGCACGTGGTTGGGCATCAGGCAATAGCTCCACACCTCGACCCCCGCCGCCCGGGCCGCGTCGGCCAGCAGGTCGAGGTAGAGCTGATAGTCGCCGTCCTCAAAGAACGTGCGCTCCCTGCGGTTGCCGCGCTGGGTGACGTGGTGCGGGACGCCGGGGATCACAACGCGGGAGAGGCGGGCCATGGGGTGGAGCGTGGTGAAGATCGGGGGTTATTGCAACTGTCATGTGTGGACGGCGCCCGGTTGGCAAGGGGGCATTGAGGAGATGCGACGTGGTCGGGTGCGGTCATGTG
>CAILKP010000112.1 GCA_903834785.1 uncultured bacterium | reverse complement strand
GCTCCGGTGCCGGGGGACTGAGTTGTCTGCCCTCCTGGGTGCGTGGGTATCACCGTGTCCACGGCTGGGTTCAACTCAAGATCATCCTCGATCAACTGCGTGCCGAGCGACGCTCTGCCGCCGCTTGATGCATAAAGCTCTCCCGCTCCGGGCTCCAATGAGACACGTTCCGCCTTCATCCTGCCCATCCTGTCCATCCATGTTCCCCTCTTCCTGCTTCTGCCTCTCTCCGGTCCTCTGGTGCTCTGCGTGAGCCGCGTCTTCTCTTCTCCGCGTTCCTTGCCTTTCCCCCTCCGCGCTCTCTGCGTTCATCTCCCCTGCCTTTGCTTCGCACCTCCCCCGCCCTCCGTACAGAAACCTTGCACGCTTGGCGTTCCCGCCCGCAAGGGCCACAACCAGATGTGGCAGTGATGACCCACGCCAACCCGCCCCCGCGCCGCTCCACCACCACCCCCCCGCGGCGGCTCTTCTATCCTTGCCTTCCTATGCGCACGCTGATTACCGGCCAGATCGGGCTCGACAAAAAGCAGTACCTCAAGAACGCCGTTGACCTGGCCGGCCAGCAGGGCGAGCAGATTGATCTCTACAACGTCGGCGACATCATGTACGCCGAGGCACGCGATGTCCGCCCGGGCAAGATCCTGGACCTGCCCATCAGCCGCCTCAACTCGCTGCGGCGGGCCGCGTTTAAGGACCTCATCGCCCAGTCCATGACCGGCGGCCCCGGCAACGGCCCGCGGCCCAACGCGCTGATCAACACCCACGCCACCTTCCGCTGGCGGCACGGCCTGTTCAGCGCGTTTGACTTCGACCAGATCGCCAAGCTCAACATCGAGAGCTTCATCTGCCTGGTCGACAACATCGAGGTCGTCCACGACCGCCTGCACCGCGACCACGTCATCGATGCCACGCTCAAGGACTGCATGGTCTGGCGCGAGGAGGAGCAACTGGCCACCGAACTGCTCAGCCAGGCCGTCCCCGGCAGCAAGTTCTACATCCTCTCCCGGGGCCGCCACACCGACACCCGCAAGACCCTCTTCCGCCTCATCTGCCGCCCGCACATGAAGAAGGTCTACCCCAGCTTCCCCATGAGCCACGTGGTGGACATGCCCGATGTCCTGGCCGAGATCGACCACTTCCGGGCCAAGCTCGCCGAGCACTTCATCTGCTTTGACCCCGGTGATGTCGATGAGAAGCTGCTGCTGGAGCGCGCCATCGCCGCGGCACGCGACGGCAAGGAGTTCATCGAGGTCGAGCCCCACAGCTTCGGCGGGTCCAAGGGCGCCACCGCCGACCCCATCCGCGTCCGCGTCCGCGAGGTGCTCGACATCGCCGGCGACATCGACGGCCAGATCTACATGCGTGACTTCAAGCTCATCGACCAGAGCGACATGATCGTCTCCCTGGTCCCCGAACTCGCCGGCGGCGTCCCCGGCCTCTCCAGCGGCGTCGAGCGCGAACTCCAGCACGCCTTCGAGCACACTAAAGAGGTCTACATCGTCTGGAAGCCCAAGAAGCACCCCTCGCCGTTCATCACCGAAACGGCCACCAAGGTCTTCAAGAGTGTCGATGAAGCCCTGGCCTACTTCGAGCAGCAAGGCATGTTCGGCGAGAAGAACCTGTTCGGCCACTGAGCGGCCGGCTCGAAGTTTGGCCCCCCTTCCTATTTGACCATTTGTCAATTTGGCCATTTGGGGCCTGTGATCTAACCCGGCTTTCTGTCGCTGGGAGTCGGAATCGAAGTTTACAGGTGCAAGCAACCGGCTCGCGTGCTTGCTTCCGAGCGATTTATGTTGTTTGCTGGCCCCACCACCAGCGCGGCATCTGG
>CAILKP010000111.1 GCA_903834785.1 uncultured bacterium | reverse complement strand
GGCGGCGGTGTTCGACTACATTGAGGTGTTCTACAACCGTCAGCGTCTTCATGCATCGCTCGGCTATGTCAGCCCCGAACAGTTCGAGGCGAGCCGAGTCTGACAACAACGGTGTGTCCACCGTTGCTGGGTCAGGTCAGGTGTTTGATCGCGTTTTTGCCTGCACCACACTTGGACGGGGGAATCGGTGGTTTAGCGCGGAGGGCGCGGCGGGAGAGGAGGAAACGGAAGAAGGCGGAGCAAGGGGGGGCACGCAGAGCCCCGAAGGCGCCGAGGGGGACGGGGGGGGGGGAGGGGGGTGCCTGGCGTCAGCGGAGAAGGAGCCGGACGGCGACACTCCGTCCTTGGAAGAAATGAATGTTCGGGTTTTGTACATTCATTGCTACTCCGGGATGGGAGCAGCTTTGACTGTTTCTTTGGATTCGTGAGGTGCTGCGGCGAGATTCGTCGCTCAACGGGCGGAGTTTCAGCCGGTGGGTTCCGCGTGTGTCCGCCATCGGCTGGGAGAGTCAATGATTATGGAGTTGTGATATGGCTGTTCACACTGTTCGTTCACCGCGGCGTTTGTCTGGCTTTACACCCGCGGCCCTGGGGATTCTGGCTGTGTGGGGCCTGGCGTCAACTTCGGCACTTGGTCAGACGCTGACCAACCTTGGAGTCCTTTCTGGCAACCACCAGTGGTCGCAGGCCGTCGCGGTCAGCGGCAATGGCCAGCACGTCGCGGGTAACAGCGGTTTGGGCCTGTTTAATCAGATGCGCGGCTTCCGCTGGTCGCAGGGCTCTGGCCTGACGGATATGGGCATCGTGCCCGGGGTGAACTATGTCGCCTTGGGCATCAGCAACGATGGCAGCGTTATCACCGGCGATTACCAGCCCGTCGGGGGGGCGAGCACGGCGTTCCGCTGGACCTCCGGCTCGGGTTTCCAACTTCTTTCCAGCCTCCCCGGCGGGGATGGAAGCACCGCTACGGGCATCAGCAGCGATGCACAGTTCATCGCCGGCAGCAGCTATTCAGGGCCGGGCAGTCGCGCGGTCCGCTGGAACGGCGTGGGCACGCCGCAGGACCTTGGCGTGCTGCCGGGCGCACTGAACTCCACCGCAAACGCGATCAGCGGCAACGGCACGACCGTGGTCGGCGATAGCGACTTCGCCCCCTTTGTGTGGACGCAGGCGGGCGGGATGCAGCCCCTGCCGACCACCGGCGGCACCGCCTTCGCCGTGAACTTCGACGGCAGCGTGGTTGCGGGCGCTGACGGATCAAGCGCGGCCCGTTGGAACAACGGCGTGCTGCAGGTGCTGCCCAACCTTCCAGGCACGAGCTTCGCGGAGGCCTATGCGGTCAGCGGCAGCGGGCTGCTCACCGGCGGCCTCTCCGCCGATGACGACTTCAACTTTTCTGCCACCATCTGGAGCGACGCGCTGGGCGCGGTCAACCTGAACACCTATCTCCCGACGTTCGGCATCGATCTGACAGGCTGGAACCTCGAAGTCTGCTCGGCCATCTCCTTCGACGGCAACACGCTCGTCGGCCAGGGCACGTTCAACGGCGAAACCCGCGGTTGGCACGCGACGATTCCCACCCCAGGGGCTGCCGCGGTGCTGGGAATCGGCGGGCTGATTGCTGCGGGGCGGCGGCGGCGGTAAGTGGGCCTGAAGACACAGTGCACGCGGAGAGCGTCGCGGCCCCGGGGCCTGTGCCCGCCGGGGTCGCGGCGTTCTCGCGCAGGCAGGGGGATGGGCGTGCGGGAGCCCCCCCACTTGCCCGGACGTCCGGCCCCGGACCCGGTCGGCGGGCCCCGCCAAACCCGGCCACACTGTCTGGCACTGTCTGGCCCTGACGATTATGATCGGACCGATGTCACCTGAGGAAACCCCGCCGGGAACCCGCCCGCACACGCCAGCGCCTGCGGCCGCCGCGGAGGATGCCACCGTGCTGATGGCGGCTGCCGCGAAGGGGGACAAGGAGGCGGCGGAGCGTCTCCTGCCGCTGGTGTATGACCAGTTGCGTCGGGCGGCGCAGATCAGCATGCAAGGTGAGCGGGCGGGGCACACGTTGTCGGCGACGGCGCTGGTGCACGAGGCGTACATCAAGCTGGCGGGGCCGCGGCAGGTGGCGTGGGCGGGGCGCGGGCACTTTTATGCCGCCGCGGCTGAAGCGATGCGTCAGATCCTGCTGGATCACGCCAAGGGGCGGATGCGGCTGAAGCGTGGGGGCGGCGGGGAGGCCACCGGCGGGGAAGGAGCCGGCAGGCGAGCGGAGCCGGCGCGGCGGCAGGGTGCGAGCGATTTCGAGGATGTTGCGGGGCTTTCACAGCGGGACCCGGAAGAAATCGTGAGGTTTGATGAACTGGTTCGTCGCTTGGAGGCTGAGTCTCCCGACGGCGCAGCCATCGTGCGGCTGCGGTTCTTCGCGGGACTGAGCGTTGAGACGACGGCTCAGGTGCTTGGGCTGTCGACGAGCACCGTTGATCGCCGCTGGGCGTTTGCACGGGCTTGGCTGTTTCAGCAGATGCACGAGAGCACATAGAAGGCGAGAACCATGGCGAGCACACTGCAGGACATATTCGAGCGAGTGATCGGGCTGGAGGGAGCTGAGCGTGCGGCGGCCCTTGCGGCGGCCTGCGGCGGCGATCGCTCGCTGCAGTCGCAGGTCGAAGCGCTGGTCGGTGCGCACGACAGGGCGGCGAAGTTCCTGGCATCACCGACTGCGGAGGCCGCGGCGCTGAAGACGGCCGGGGAAGGCGAGGATGTGACGCTCGGCGGCACCCTTGGGACCGGGCCGGCGAACTCGGATCCGATGCGGGAGGGCGCGGGCTCGCGGATCGGGCCGTACAAGCTGCTTGAGCTCATCGGCGAGGGCGGGTTCGGTTCGGTCTTCATGGCCGAGCAGCACCGGCCGGTGCAGCGGAGGGTCGCGCTGAAAATTATCAAGCTGGGAATGGACACCCGGCAGGTGGTGGCCCGCTTTGAGCAGGAGCGGCAGGCGCTGGCGATGATGGATCACCCCAACATCGCCAAGGTCTTTGATGCGGGTGCGACCGAGACGGGGCGGCCGTACTTTGTGATGGAACTGGTCAAGGGCGAGCCGCTGGCCGACTACGCCGACAGACACAACCTCTCCATCGAGGACCGGCTGGAACTCTTTGCGCAGGTCTGCCAGGCCGTGCAGCACGCGCACACCAAGGGCATCATCCACCGCGACCTCAAGCCCGGCAACGTTCTGATCGCATTGCAGGATGGCAGGCCCAGCGCGAAGGTCATCGACTTTGGCATCGCCAAAGCGACGCAAAGCCGGATGACCGAGAAGACGCTCTTCACCGAGCACCGCCAGATCATCGGCACGCCGGAGTACATGAGCCCCGAGCAGGCCGAGGGGTCGCTGGATATCGACACACGCACGGATGTCTACGCGCTGGGCGTGATGCTCTACGAGCTTCTCACCGGCTCGACACCCTTTGGCGGCGGCGAGCTCCGCTCGGCGGCGTATGCCGAGATGCAGCGCATCATCCGCGAGGTGGATCCCCCCAAGCCCAGCACGCGGCTGATCCAGAACAGCGACACCCTCGCCAACGTAGCGGCGCGGCGCAAGACCGAGCCCAAGCGACTTGGCTCGCTGGTCCGCGGCGAGCTGGACTGGATCGTGATGAAGGCGCTGGAGAAGGACCGCGCCCGTCGCTATGAGACGGCCAACGGGCTGGCGGCGGACATCCGGCGTTATCTCGCCGGCGAGGCGGTGGTGGCCGCCCCACCCAGCGCGGCGTACCGCTTCAAGAAGTTTGTCAAGCGCAACCGAGTGATGGTCTCGGCGGGCAGCGCGGTGGGGGCGGCGCTGCTCTTCGGCCTTGCCGGGACGGCGTGGCAGGCGAAGATCGCCCGTGAGCAGCGCGACGCGGCATTTGTGGCACAACTCGCCGAGGCCGAGCAGCGCAAGCAGGCGGAGTCGTCGCGGGCGGAAGCGCTGGAGCAGAAGGCCCGGGCAGAGGCGAATGAGGCCGAGGCCCGTAAGCAGGAAGCCGAAGCCCGCAGGCAGGAAGGCGAGGCCAAGAAGCAGGCGGCCATCGCTGAGGCGGTGGCGACATTCCAGACCGAGATGCTCGCAGCGGTCGATCCGGCCAACCTGCCCAAGGACCCGGTGACCGGCGAGCCGCTGAAGGACGCGGTGACGGTGGTGCAGGCGATCGAGGCCGCGGTCAAGAAGCTCGATGCGGATGGTGGCGGGGCGGGTGGGAGGGAGGGGGGCCAAGGAGCGCTCAAGGACCAGCCGCTGGTGGAGGCGGAGGTGCGCGACACGATCGGCAAGACGCTGCAGGGACTGGGCCGCTACGCCGATGCTGAGCCGAACCTGCGGAGGTCGCTGGCGCTCCGCCGCGCGGCCCTCCCCGCCGGGCACCGGGGCATCACCACCGGCCTGAACAACCTCGCGATAACCCTGCAGAGCCAGAACAAACTCGCCGAGGCCGAGCCGCTCATGCGAGAAGCCCTGGCGATCTCCCGCGTGGCCGTCCCTGCCAACCTGCCGGGCATCACCACCGCCCTGAACAACCTCGCGTATCTCCTGTACTTCCAGAACAAGCTCGCCGAGGCCGAGCCGCTCCTGGGCGAAGCGCTGGCGATCCGCCGTGCGGCTCTCCCCGCCGGGGACCCGAACATCGCCATCGGCATAGACAACCTCGCTGAATTTCTGCGAGCCCAGAACAAGCTCGCCGAGGCCGAGCCGCTCTTCCGCGAAGCGCTGGCGATTCGCCGTGCGGCCCTCCCGAGCGGGCACCCGGACATTGCCATCAGCCTGGACAATCTTGCAAAACTCCTGTCTGCCGAGACCAAGCTCGACGAGGCTGTACCGCTCATGCGCGAAGCACTGGACATCCGCCGTGCGGCCTACAGCGATGGGCACCCGGACATCGGCAAGGGCCTGAACAACCTCGCGAATCTCCTGCTGGCCCAGAACAAGCCCGCCGAGGCCGAGCCGCTCCAACGCGAAGCGCTGGCGATCCACCGCGCGGCCCTCCCCGCCGGGCACCCGGACATCGCCCCCGTCCTGATCACCCTCGCGACGATCCTTCGGCACCAGAACAAGCTCGCCGAGGCCGAGCCGCTCTTCCGCGAAGCGCTGCCGATCTGGCGTGCGGCATTCCCCGCCGGGCACCCGCAGATCGCGAGCAACCTGAGCGGCCTCGCGGCCGTCCTGCGGGACCAGAACAAACCCGCCGAAGCCGAGCCGCTCTACCGCGAAGCACTGGCGATCAACCGCGCGGCCTTCCCCGCCGGGCACCCGGGCATCACCGGCGTCCTGAACAACCTCGCACGCGTGCAGCAGGCACTCGGTCAGACCGCCGAGGCCCGCGTGAGCTGGGATGAGGCCATCGGCATGCTCCGCAAGAACTCGCCCGATGGCTCGGCGACTCTCGCCCGTGCGCTGTGGCGCTCCGGTGCGGCTCGGCTTGAGAACAAGGACAACGCCGCAGCGCTGGCCGACCTCGAAGAGGCCGTGGCGATGGGCGAGAAGTTCCTCAAGCCCGACGACAAGCAACTCAAGGAGATTCGCGAGACACTGACCAAGTGCAAAGCGGTGCTGGCGGAGCAAGGCGAACCGGACGCGAAGTGAGCCGGTGAACTGACTCTGACACCTCGGCGAGGTTCATTGCGCATAGGCGGGCGAAGAGAGCGTGGCACCTCGCGTCAACTGAGGATGGCCCAGGCGGCGGTGCGGCGGGGCCGGGGCGAGCGCCTGGACCTTGCGTGAGCGGGGCATCAGCGCCGCGGGGCGTGGGCGTATTGCATCGCGGAGACGGAGTTTCCCTCGGTGTCCTGGAACTGGATCAGGGTGCCGACGTGGTCGATGGTGAAGGGTTTGAGGACGATGGAGCCGCCGGCCTTCTCGACAGCGGCTGCGGTGGCGTGCACATCGGCGACGCCGATGGTGCATTCAAAGCCGATCATGCCGCGGCCGGAGACGGGGTGCTGGCGCTGCTGGAGTGAGCCGCCGATGGCGCCTTTGGAGGTTTCGATGAGCCAGAAGCCGGGCGGGCCCCAGGGCTGGAAGGTCCAGCCGAAAACTGTCTCGTAGAACAGCTTGGCACGCTGGCAGTCGTCGGCGTGGATGGCGAAGTGGGCGATGTCGCTAGGCATGCACGTGTCCTTTGCTTGGAACTGAAACCGCATCCGTTTACACTGGCTGAAGAGTACCCGGGCACCGGGTGAGGAGAGCCGCAGATGAAGGCTGGACGGGGGGCGTACCGCTGGGCAAGCTTGGGGCTATCGCCGGGTAGGGGCGGCACGCATCCCGCGTGGAGTTCCTTCGGCGTCATCGGGCCGTAAGCAGGATCGTGTGAACCAGCCCGCCGCGGAGCGGTCGCGATGCTGACCCCGCCCGCCGGTCCCCTACACTGGCCCCAACCCAAAGGACGATCATGAACACCACATGCCGGCAAGCCGCCTTCACCGCCATTGCGATTGTTTCGTGGATCGCGACAGGTCCCACCGCCCGCGCGGCGGAAGTCACGCCCGAGGAGGCCCGCGCCATTGCCAAGGAGGCGTGGCTGTACGCCTACGCCCCGCTGCAGGGCTATCAGACGATGTTCAACCAGGCCGTCAATAAGGACTTCCCCGGGTACGTCGGCGGCTTCAACCGCTTCCGCCACTACGCGCGGCTGGCGACCCCCGCGGACACCGACATCGTGACGCCGAACAACGACACGCCGTACTCGTGGGCGTGGCTCGACCTGCGTGCCGAGCCGATGGTGCTGTCCCTGCCCGAAGTTCCGGCACCTCGGTACTACGTGAACCAGTGGTTCGACATGTACACGCACAACTTCGCGTACACGGGTGTTCGCACCACCGGACGCAAGGCGGGCAACTACCTCTTTGCCGGTCCGGGCTGGAAGGGCGAAGTGCCCGCGGGCATCACCAAAGTGTTCCAGGCGGAAACGGAGTTTGTCGGCACCCTTACCCGCACCCAACTCAACGGGCCGGATGACGTCGCGGCGATGGAGGCGGTTCAGGCGCAGTACAAGCTGATTCCGCTGTCGCAGTTCACTCAGCAGCCTGCGCCGAAGGCGGCCCCCTCGGTCGAGTGGCCGGTGTGGGATGAGAAGAAGGCCGAGGGCCTCGGGTTCATCTCCTACATGAACGCGCTGCTGCCGTTCCTGCCCGATGTCCCGGCCGAGCGGGCCATGAGGGAGCGGTTCGCGAAGATCGGAATCGCCGCCGGCAAGCCCTTTGACCCGGACAAACTGGACCGGGCGAATCGGAGCGAGCTCGAAGCGGGGATCGCCGATGCATCAAAGGAGTTGAAGGACCTCGCTCGCAAGCAGACCAGTTCGAAGGGACTCTTCGGCACCCGAGCGGAGCTCGGTGCGGACTTCATCATGAAGCGTTCGTTCGGCGCGATGCTGGGCATCTACGGCAACACCAAGGAAGAGGCGATCTACGGGACCCAGCAGGCAGGCCCGGATGGCCAGATTCTCGACGGCGGCAAGCGCTGGGTCCTGCGGTTCGAGCCCGGTCAACTCCCCCCCGTCACGCTGTTCTGGTCGATCACCATGTACAAGCTGCCGGAACGATTCCTTGCTGAGAATCCGATCAGCCGGTACTCGATCGGTGACCGCACCGCCGGGCTCAAACAGGGTGCCGACGGCTCGCTGGAGATCTACATTCAGAACGACAACCCGGGGCCGGAGAAGGCGTCGAACTGGCTGCCCGCGCCGAAGGGCCCCTTCTTCTTCGTCGCAAGGTTCTACGGACCGAAGCAATCGCTGATCGACGGCACGTGGAATCTGCCGCCGCTGGTCGAGGCGAAGTGAGCATCGGGCTCCCGCACAGCATTCCGCTGGCTGCGGCCGGGCAAACACACACACACACACACACACACACACACACACACACACACCGAAGGAACGAACACACCTATGAACGTCAAACGTGCGCGTCATCTCCTCGCCGGCGGGCTCATCGGCACGTCGTCACTCATGAGCGTGCAGGCGCAGAGCCTGCCCACAACCGGGACCGTCGAATCCCGGCTCGGGAAGATCGAGCTCATGAACGGATACCCGACCGACGCGACTGCCAAGAAGATGTACGATGACATCGACTTCCAGAGGGCGTGTCAGGCTTACTTGTGGGCATTGCCGCTCATGGGCATGGCGCAGTGGCAGGCGGAGCAGCTCAAAAAGTTCGGCGCCGGGAATCTGGACTTCGTGGACTACTTGACGTTCACCGACAAGCTTGGCCTCCTGACGGCCAACGCCACGACGCCATACGTCATGGCGTTCCCCAACATGAAGGACACCGGCCCGCTCGTGCTGGAAGTTCCTGCCGGACTCACGGCGGGCGGCATCCTTGACTTCTGGCAGCGACCGCTTTCCGACACGGGTCAGACCGGACCGGATAAAGGCGCGGGCGGCAAGTATCTCGTGCTCGGCCCTGGCGATCCCGAAGTAAAGCCGGATGGTTACTTCGTCGTGCGCTCGTCGACAGTCAACATCTGGATCGGTTCGCGGGCACTGGATTCCGACCGCGAGAAGGCGCTGGCGACCATCGCTGCGTTCCGCATCTACCCGTACAGCCAGCGTGACAACCCGCCGAAAGCCACCGCCCATCTGACGCCCAACGGCCGCAAATGGTCGGGCGAACAGCCCCGTGGAATGGCTTACTGGGAGGGCCTGGCAAGGCTCATCAATGAGGAACCTGCCCAGGAGCGCGACCGCATGATTCTCGGGATGCTGCAGCCGCTGGGGATCGAAAAGGGCAGGCCATTCAACCCGGACGCAAGGCAGAGACAGCTCCTGATCGAGGCGGCACAAGTCGGCGAGGTGATGGCACGCACGATCGGCTACGAGAAGCGATTCAGCGGCGTGAAGGTCTGGCCGGGCAAACAGTGGGACATCTCGCTTTTCCTGAAGGAGACGTCTCAGGAAGCCCCGCACTACACGCAGTTCGACGAACGCACCTCGTGGTTTTACGAAGCGGTTGGAGTCTCCATCGGCATGATGGGCCGCACTGTGGGATTCGGCCAGGTCTACCTCGAAGCGGCGAAGGATGCGCAGGGCCAGTGGCTCGACGGCAGCAAGACCTATCAACTCCGCATTCCGCCCAACGCCCCTGTGGCGCAGTTCTGGTCATTTACCGTCTATGACAATGAAACCCGGTGTTTCGTGGACACCGGCGTGGCACCCGACCGTTCGTCACGCGACAACATCGTGAAGAACGCCGATGGATCGGTGGACCTCTACTTCGGGCCGAAGGCACCCGCCGGGAAGCCGGAAACGAACTGGATCAAGACCATCCCCGGCAAGGGCTGGTTCACCTATTTCCGCCTTTACGGTCCGACGCAGGCTTACTTCGACCGCAGTTGGGTGTTGCCCGACATCGAGACTGTGAAGTGATTCCAGCGGCAGCAACTCCCCGCGGATGCTCCGAGAGGGCGGCCTGAGCAGTTGCTTTGCCGTCGGGCATGAGCGGCCTGGCCGCACACCGGAGTGTGAAAGAGGGGTTGGCGACTCAAGTTGGCGGTGTGCATCACCCCTCGGAGATACTCAAGGAACCCCTCAGGACGAAGCGTGTCAGCATCGGCGGCACCACCTGGCGACATGGGAGAATGTTATCGCGCCGGAAACGATGACCTCCGAGTCTTTGGACACGGGGGGTTGATCAAACAGCGGGTGTGGGGTGGCCCGGCGATTGGTGTTTCACCGCGCCGGCCCCAACTCGGCTGGAGTGATGTTCGTATCGGCGTGGCTGACATGGTTCATGGTCCTGTCCGAGGCCGCCAATGCGTGGTGTGGTGCCGACCAAATGCTCCCGATCGCGGCAAAGCAAGCCGGTGCAGACGGGGCTGCGGCCTAGCAGGAAGCCGTGGTGAAACTGTGTCATCTGCCAGAAGCTCCGGGCCTGATCCTCTCGGTGGCGATGCTCGTCGTTGGCATCGTCTCTCACCGTGCCGAGACGGGATTGCAAGCCGTATAATGAGCCAAGCGAACGCCCACCACATCGCCCGCTTCTCCGAGCGGAAGCACGCTGCGATGGAAGCGTTGAAGAAGTCGTTGCTTCAACGAGCCTTCAATGAAGCACTCGCCTTTCGTCGCACTGATACAACGCCGGCATCACGGAATGCAAACCATGAAAATCGCGAAAAACGACATCAAAGCAAGGTTAAACGTGCCGGGCGCAATCGCCCGACAGGAACTGAATTTTGGCGACGCCAGCGGCTACGGGGCGATTGCCGGCGAGTACTTCTCGCTTGCCAAGGGCACTGACCTCGGGCCGCTGCTCAAAGGACTGGAGTCAGATTTGTGCCAGTCGCCGCATTGGGGCTACATGATCGAGGGCCAGGTCACCGTGACGTATCGAGACGGATCGGAAGAGGTTGTCTCGGGTGGCGACCTTTTCTACTGGCCGCCGGGACACACCGTGCGGGTGGGAGTGGACGCGGAAATCATTCTGTTCAGCCCGCAGGCTGAACATTGCGCAGTGGTGGAGCATGTCGCGAAGAAGCTCAACCAGTGAGCCGCTGGGGGCGTTGAACAAGTCGCTGCTGCACCAAGCCCATTCCGGAAAACGTTGGCCCCCAAACAACATGACTCTTGAAACCGGCGGTAAACGGATTCTGCTTCATGGTCTGGCCCTCATTCTGGCCGGGCTGGTCTTTGGCTTTGCCCTGCCCTTGACGCCTTATCCCCGGCTCGCACTCGGCGCGCACATTCAGTTTGTCACCAACGGCATGTTGTTCGTGGTGCTGGCGATGGCCGTGCTCAAGGTGCCCCACCGCGCCGGCCCCAAGTCGGTCCGAGTGGTGTTGATCTCGGCGTGGCTGACGTGGTTCATGGCCTTGTCCGAGGCTGCCAATGCATGGTGGGGTGCCAACCAGATGCTGCCGATCGCGGCAAAGCAAGCCGGAGCACCCGGGGCTGCAGCGTGGCAGGAAGCCGTGGTCAAACTCTGTCATCTGCCGGCGGCACTGGGCCTGATTCTCTCGGTGACGCTGCTGATCATCGGCATCGTCAAACATCGCGCCGCGACGGAATCGCCAGCCGCACCAGGATCACCAACTCTGCCGCCGGTTCCTTGAACTCGTGGGTTTACGCTTTCCGTCCCATCGTGGACTCCTTCCGACGGCGGTCGCGGCAGCCATCCGGTGTGTTTAACCGGGAGGTCGGGGCGCCTCGGGTTATCGGACACAAGGGCGACTGGGAGACCGTCCCCAAGCCCCGCATCCTCACATTTTGCGCAGTTTTACGCGGGTTAGGCGAAAGTGCTTGACAACAAAGGGGGGGGAGGGGGTGTATTACTGCTCTGTTGAAATCCCCGGCACATTTCCTGTGATCAGACCCGCAGGGCGTACGCGAGGACCTTCAGCGCCACATCAGCCAGCATCGCCGTCTCGCTTCGACCGGCAACACTTGACCCGACCGTTCGCTTCATCGTGC
>CAILKP010000110.1 GCA_903834785.1 uncultured bacterium | reverse complement strand
GTCGGAATGACCGACCGGTCAAAGCCCAACGAGCAGTCAACAAGTTCCTGCAGGCGGGCGTCGTAGAAGCCGTCACCGTCGGTGTCGCGGAGCTGGTTGTCCAGGTTGCGCGGGTCACCGGGGGCAAAGCGGTTGTCACCCACCGGGCGGTACATGCCGATCTGGTTGGTAAACCAGTGCGCGGGTCGGTTCGGATCGGCCAGATCGGGCCGGGCCGTGTTGTACGCCTTGCCGCCGACATAGGTGTTGTTCAGCGGGTTGTTCACCGAGCCGGAAGTCTGCCCGTACAGCGGCAGGTACGTGCCGGAGAGCAGACCGTCCGATGCACCGCGCGTGCGCGAGAGCCGCGACTCATTGAGCACGCCGGCAACAGGATCATCGCCGCCCTGGCGGTCACGCTCAACAAGCAGCGTCACGTACGCGCTCATCTCGCCGATGGACGATGCACCGAAGTTGCCGCGGATCGCGGCCAGGTTGATCGGGCGGCCGTCAGGACCGAAGTTCGACAGCGAAACCAGATCCGTCCGGGCCTTGAAGCGGTCGCGGATGTCATCAATCGGCGTGGCCCGCAGGCCGTACTCCCAGCCGTAGCGGCCGGCGTTGTCACGGTTGGAGCGGTTCAGCCGCGTCGGCTCGATAGTTGCCAGCCAGGGGTCAACACCGATGCGCGGATCAATGGCCGAGCTGGTCGGCAGCGTGCCACGGAAGCCGACGGCCTCCGGGGTATACACAACCTGACGCGAGCTGTCGTCAAGCGTGAGGGGGTACAGCGTGGTCCAGGGGGTGGAGATGGTGCCGGTGGGGTTGAACTGCCGGTGGGGCACATTGAAGATCCCGCCCAGGCTGACGAGCTCGGGATCCACACCCGGGATCGTCCACGCACGGCGGTACACCTTGTCGGTCAGCTCATTGAGCGTCAGGACCGGGTCATCGAGCCGACGATTCACGTCCGACGGTGCGGGGCTGGCGCGGCGGTCAGTCTCCGCGGCCTTGCGGGTCGTCAGCACCTGCCGCTGACGGATGGTGGCAAACGTGCTGTCACCGACCACCTGCTGGAGGTACCCGGCGACTGCCGCGGCCTGATCATCGGCCGAACTGGCCTTGCTCACGTTGCCGGCGGTGCGTGAGTCACCGATGCCCGTGGAGGCAAAGACCAGCAAAATGACAGCGATGAGCGCCAGGATGCCGACGACGAACATCAGCGCAGCACCACGGCGCGACGACACGGCTCGCGTGCCGGCGGTGCCGGGGTTCTTCGGGTTCGGTCGGGGGCTCTGGCTCTTGATAAAGCTGGACATGGTGACTCACTTCCTGATCAGCCCGTGCCGCTCGCCTGATGGTGCCATCAGCAGCGGACGATGCGCGGGAGACCGGTTGATCAACTCGAGACGAAACTTCAGACGGGTGCCAAGGGGCACGATGACGAGCAAGGGGCGGTAGCGGATGAAGCCAGCAAGGCGGAAGACTCGACTCAACTCGCCCGTCAAGACGGGCGTGAAGGCGTCAGTTCGATGCGGAGGGGAACATACCGGGGGTCTTAAAGACGAACACGAAAGTCTGCTCGGTGCCTGTCGGCGTGCCGACGCCGGCGTAGCGAACGGTGATGCGCATCTGCGTGGGCCAGGCGGCCGGCAGCACGTCCGGCACCGCGAGCTTGTCACCGTCGAGCGGGTCATAGCGGCCGTTGCCGTTGACATCGCGGATCAGCAGGCTGCGGTCACCATC
>CAILKP010000109.1 GCA_903834785.1 uncultured bacterium | reverse complement strand
TGCTTGCCGTCGAAGCCCTTGCGGTCGCCGTCGCCCACAAGGCAGATGCTGATGGCGTTCTGGTTGTACCAGTCGGCGTTGGAGCCCTTGGCGTGGTTGCCGGCTTCCTGGCGGTTCCAGCGGTAGCCCACGTAGATCTCGCCGGCCTCCATGTTGCCGCGGCCGTTGCCGATGACAAAGTGGTGGCCCAGGCCCGACAGGCCGGCCTCGCGGTGCTCTTCATCGATGCTCTGGCCCGAGCCGGCGGACTTGGCCGAGTGGTGGATCACGATGGCCTTCCAGCGGCCGGGGGTGATCGGGGCCTGAATCTTCGAGAAGATTGGCTCCATGCCCGAGGAGCCGGTGGCGATCTGTGCCGCGGCGGGCAGCACGAACGGCGCCGCGTTGGCGTTGGTCCGCGTGTCGGCCATCAGCAGGACACCGCCGACGACGGTCATCGACGCCAGCAGGGAAAGCCACACATTCCGCACGCGCCGAAGCTGTTCGGGGGTACGGGGGGCACGCTTCGAGTTGGATTTGCGTCGACTCATCGCAGACTGCGTCCATGCAGTGGGGATCGGGAACTGAACTGTATAACTAAATCGGGCGAAGGCCGAGTGTTTCTTGCTGTTTTGCTGCGGATTTTGCGTGTTTTGCCCCATCTTCCGTATAGCAACCAAACAGATGATCCCGTACAACGTCCCAAATCCACCGGGAAATCGATGTTTTGCACCGCTTGTTCAGAAACTCGGACGTTGCGGCTGCTCGCGGTCGTCAGCGCACGCACACCTCCTCGTTCCTTCCGGCCCACCACAACGCACGCTTGTGCGCGGCGGCGCACCCTGTTGCAATGGCACCGCCGCGCAGCAACTGCTCGGCGAGCGATCGGACTGTGGGCACGCACTTGCATGGCACCGTGCCCAACGTTCCCGCGGCCAGGTGCTTGCACGCGCTGGTCACGAACTGCCAACGACCAGTCGCCAGCGACCAGCCTCCAACCACCAGCCGCCACACCCGCCCCCGGCGGCACCCGTTTGGGGCGGTTGGGTTCGGCAGTTGTGAAGTGCTTCGGCCCGCCGCCGGTGGTCCGGCCCCAGCCGCGGGCGTTACGCTTGGCCATGGCACGTTCCTCCACGTTCGTTTCCCCGGCCGCTCGCGCTCTGGTCGCTTCCGCCGGTCTCGCTCTGGCCTTGTGCACGCTGCTGGCCCCTGCCGCGGCATCAGCGAACCTCGCCAACCCCTCCAACCCCTCCAACCCCGCCCGCCCCGGCCCGCTCACGCACCCCGCCGGCCCCGACATCGTGCCCGCCGCCGAACCCGCCCGCACCACCAAGCCCGCGGCCCCGGCCCCAGCCCCGGCGCCAACTCCGGCCCCCGCCCCCGCCGGCCCGCCACCCGCGGCCTTCAACCCCAACGCCGCGGCAGAGGCCGCCAAGGCCGAGGCACCGTACCTCTCCGGCTACGTGCAGATCACCTTCCCCGCCCAGTTCAGCAAGGCGGGCGAGGCCTACTTCGAGCCCCGTGCCAATCCCACGTGGATCATCTTCCAGGCCGTCCCGGCCGATGGCAGCGAGACCAACTACCAGATGTATGTGGCCAAGCTGGCGCGAGATGCGTCGGGCAACATCACCGGGCTTGATTCCGGCTTCGCCCCCCAGCGGCTCTCGCCGCCCAAATCCTCCAGCACCTGCGGCTGGTTCCACCCGACGGAGCCCGGCCGCGTGATCTTCGGCTGCACCATCGTTGAGCCCAACGATGAGCAGGCCCCCGGCTTCAGCCGCGATCGCCAGAGCTACCAGTGGAAGTTCCCCGCCGAGATGCGCATCGTCAGCCGCACCGTCGAGGCGCTGCTCAAGGACCGACTCCCCGCAGATGATGCGGCCCTGGCTCTGGCCTCCCGCAAGGACGTCGCCGCACCGGTTGACTACATCACCCTGCCCAACGGCCCCGGCTACGCGGCGGAGTGCTCGGTCTCCCCCAACGGCCGCTTTGTCCTCTATACCTATCGCGATCCCAAGACCTCCAACCCCGACTTGTGGGTGCTTGATACCCGCACGCGCAAGCACACCGCTCTGGTCACGGCCAAGGGCTACAACGGCGGCCCGTTCTTCTCGCCCGATGCCAAGCGGATCATCTATCGCTCCGACCGCAAGGGCGACAGCAACCTGCAGCTCTTCGCGGCCGACCTGGCCATTGATGCCGACTCCGGCGCCATCACCGGCATCACGCGTGAGGTCCAGCTCACCGACGACAGCAACGTCAACTGGACGCCGTACTACCACCCGTCGGGTGAGTATCTCATCTTCGCCTCCAGCAAGGCCAGCCACCGCAACTACGAGGTCTTTGCGCTGGACACCACCGGTGACAAGCCCGCCGCCCAGCGTGCCTGGGCCCGCGTGACCACCTGCGACGGCTTCGACGGCCTGCCGGTCTACAACACCACCGGCTCGCTGCTGATGTGGACCAGCCAGCGCGGCAAAATGGCCCCGGGCGAGCAGCGCCCCAGCTCGCAGATCTGGATCGCCAAGGTCACCGGCAAGCCCGCCTTCGAGGCGGCCAAGTGATCGGTGCGGCGTGATGGTGCCCGGCCTGGACGTTGTCTTGGCCGGATCTTCATTGCCCCGTTTGCTTCCCCATCGCTGTCCAAGTCAAGTCCGCACCGCCCAAGTCAAGTGCGTCCGAAGTCCGGGTGATTGCCCACCTTCACGCGCGGCGATCGGTCCCGCTAACCTGCGGTCTATGGCGAGCCAGTCCATTCATGCGTTGATGTACGGTCTGATCGATTACGCGGGTCTCTTCCCGCCCGCGGGTCTGCCGATGGACAAGGCCGTCGAGGCGTTCGCGTCTCATTGGGGCAGCACCGACAGCGTCGCGCTGGCCCGGTTCATCCTGCCCATGAAGCGGCTCGATGAGTGGGGGGCCGTCGCCGTCAAGCACCTCTCGCGCCAGGCCCCGGCCGATGATCAGGCCCCACCCCGCCCCTGGCGCCTCAGTGTGCTCATCGATGACAACCTCGCCGTTGAGCTCGACGCCATCGAGGACTTCAACCGCTCCCACGAGGTCGCCGGCGGCTCCACCCACAAGCACGCCCACACCGCCGAGATCGACACCATCGAGCTGAAGGTCCAGACACCCGACGTCATCGATGAAGCCGTCGAGCACCTGCCCGAGGACCTCTATCCATTCTTTGAGATCCCCATCGACTCGGACTTCCGCGGCTTTGCCGCCGCCCTGGCCGGCACCGGCTTTGGGGCCAAGCTCCGCACCGGCGGCCTGCGGCCGGAGATGTTCCCCTCCTGCGAGCTGGTGGCCGAGTTCATCACCGCCATGCACACCGCCGAGGTGCCCTTTAAGTGCACCGCCGGCCTGCACCACCCCGTCCGCGCCACCCACCCGCTGAGCTACGACGTCAACGCCCTCCGCGGCACGATGCACGGCTTCGTCAACGTCTTCCTGGCCGCCGCGTTCATCCGCCACGCCAGGTTTGATGTCAAGACCGCCGCCGGCCTGCTGGCCGAGACCGATGCCGGCACCATCGTCTTTACCGATGCCGGCGCCACGTACAAGGGTCGCCTGGTCACCACCGACCAGATCCGCGACACCCGCGAGAACTTCGCCATCTGCTTTGGCTCCTGCTCGTTCGATGAGCCCATGGCCGATCTCCGCAAGCTCGGCTGGCTGTAAGTTCTCTTCGGCAGGAGTGTTAGTTATGGCGACTGTTCCGCAAACCCGCGCGGCGTGGTGGCGCGAGTGGCCGCTGGCGCTGACCGTGGTCATGCTGGGCATCATGCTGGCCTTCGGTGGCACGCTCGCCGGTTCCTCCAGCTCCGCGCTGGTGCTCATCGTGCTGCTGGGGCTCTGCGGCGTCATCCTCTGTGCCGCGGTGGCCATCGTCCGCCATGCCGATGTGCTGGCCCACCGCCTCGGTGAGCCGCTGGGCACGCTGCTGCTCACCCTGGCCATCACCGGCCTTGAAGTCGCCATGGTCGGCTTTGTCATGTCCACCGGTGATGAAAAGCCCACGCTGGCCCGTGACACCATGTTCGCCGTGGTCATGCTGGTGCTCAACGGTTTCCTGGGTCTGTCCCTGGTCATGGGCGGCGTCCGCCATCGCGAGCAGTCGTACAACCTGCAGGGTGCCAACGCCTTCCTGGTCATGATCGTCCCGCTGACGGTCCTGGGCCTGGTGCTGCCCAACTACACCCGCTCCACGCCCGGGCCCACGCTCTCAACATTCCAGATGGTCTTCCTCTCGCTCATGTCCGCGGGCATCTACATCATCTTTATGTTGGTGCAGAACCGCTGGTACCAGGACTACTTCCGGGCCGCGGAATCTCCGTTGGCCGCACCAGCATCCGCGAAGGCCGCCGCCACGCCCAAGGCCGCCCCCGACAGCGGCATCGTCGAGCACAAGGGCCATCACTCCACCCGGCCCACCTGGTTCCACGCCCTCATGCTGGTCCTTTATGGCGTGCCCGTCGTCATGCTCGCCAAGCAGATGGCCGCCCCGCTGGATGTCGTGGTCGCGAAAATGGGTGCCCCCGTCGCCCTCGGCGGCTTTGTCATGGCCGTGCTCGTGCTGACCCCCGAGTCCCTGGCCGCCATCGCCGCGGCAAGGCAGAACCAGCTTCAACGCTCGGTCAACATCCTGATGGGTTCGGTCCTGGCCTCCATCGGGCTGACCATCCCGCTGGTCATCGTCATCTCCCTGGCCACCGGCCGCTCGCTCGTCCTGGGGCTCGACGCCACCGGAACACTCATGTTGCTGCTGACGCTGGTGACCTCCATCCTTACCTTCTCCCTGCCGCGTACCAACGTTCTACTGGGCTGCGTCCACCTGCTCCTGTTCGCCGCGTACCTGATGCTCATGTTCGACAGGTAACCGGCCGCCGCACCGCAGCCGGGGGGGGGAGGGGGGAATGCAGGAGCCAGGGGTGGGGCACGCTTGCGCGAACTTCACGCTTTCTCGCCCCGGCAGCGGCACCAGCACCACCCCGCTCCGTCAACACTCCCCGCCCCGCGGCACTTTTGCTCAGTGCCCCGGCTGCTGGCTGTCTGCCGCGCGTCCCGGAGAGTGCATGAACCGCTGCCCGCTCAAACTTGCTTGTCTGCTCGCCTTGCTGCTCACCTCATCGCTCGGCGGCTGTGCGGCGGCACCCATGCTCATCGGCCACCGCGGCGCGCCAGGCTATCGGCCCGAGCACACCCTGGCCTCTTACGCGCTGGCCATCGAGCAAGGCGCGGACTTCATCGAGCCCGACCTGGTCATCACCCGCGACGGTGTGCTCGTCTGCCGCCACGAAAACGAAATCAGCGGCACCACCGATGTCGCCCGCCGGCCGGAGTTCGCCTCGCGGAAAACGACCAAGACCATCGACGGCACCCCCGTCACCGGCTGGTTTACCGAGGACTTCTTCCTCGCCGAGCTCAAAACCCTCCGCGCCACCGAGCGAATCCCAAAGGTCCGCCCCGACAACGTCCAGTACAACGGCCAGTTCGAAGTGCCCACCCTCGGCGAGGTCATCTCACTGGTGCGCTCCAGCGAAGCCCGCACCGGCCGCACCATCGGCCTGTACCCCGAGACCAAGCATCCCACCTACTTCCGCGGCATCGGCCTGCCGCTCGAGGAGCGGCTCGTCTATCTCCTCACCGCCAGCGGCTACTCCGGCCGGAATGCCCCGATCTTCATCCAGTCCTTTGAAGTCTCCAACCTCAGGCACCTGCGAACGCTCACCGACCTGCCGCTGGTGCAGCTGCTGGGCTACGGAGGCCAGCCCTACGACTTCACCGTCGCCAGCGACCCGCGCACCTACGCGGATCTGGTAACGCCCGCCGGCCTGAAGTTCATCAGCACCTACGCCGATGTGGCCGGTGCCAACAAGCTTCACATCATCCCCTGCGATGCTTCCGGCAAGCTGATGGCACCCACCTCCTTCGTGGCCGATGCTCGCGCTGCCGGCCTCCGCGTCCACCTATGGACGCTCCGGGCCGACAACAGCTTCCTGCCCGCAGACTACAAGAACAACGCCCTCGGCGAGTTCCGCGCGTACCTCAGCACCGGCGTCGACGGCTTCTTTACCGACCAGCCCGACCTCGGCCGTGCCGCGGCAGGTCTCCCGCCCATGCATCCGTCCCGGTAAAACGGCGTCAGTCACCCCCGGCGAGTTCCACATCGCACCGCCTCACGGCGGCACGATCACTTCATTTCAGCGCACACCCAAGTACCGCGCGGACTCGCGCCCGATGGGCCTGCTCTATCCTCATGCCTGCGGGGTGATCGATCCGAAGTCGAGTTCTGCCGTTCCGCCTCCCTCTCTCCCGCCCCTCCGCCCCTCCGACCCCCCCCTCCCTCCGCCCCGGCAGCACCTTCCCTCCACCTCCCAGCGCATGCCCGACTTTCACCCCTCTTCGCAACTGCCTTCCGGCGCACCCGGCGATGCCCCACTGTCACCTCCCGCCGCGCCAACCCGCCGCCCCGATCCCGGCTCACCCACGGCCGCCCTCATCAGTTGGGTCGTCATCGTGGTCATCGTCGGCGGCATCGCGCTGATGACCCTGCTCAGCGCACTGCCCTCGCGCAAGGCCGACGCCGCCGCCCCCTCCGCCCCGACCGCCACCTCCGCGCCAGTCAGCGATCGCATCCCGCCCGCCACGGGCATGATCTCCTCAGTCGCCCGCCTTGCCACCGCCTCGCCGCAAGGTGAACGCATCGCCGCCGCCGAGCAGATGCTCATCTTCGCCAACCACCCCGCCGATGAACTGCGGATCGTGCTCTACCGCCTCTGGTCCATCCGCGGTGATGGTGCCTCCCCGCTCTCCCCGCCCCCCGTGCCCGACCCGGCCATCGCCGCCGCACTGGCCAAGGTCGCTCGCTCGGCCGAACTCGGCCCCACCCTCCGCGGCGATGTGGAGATGGTCCAGTCCCTGCTCGACTCCGGCAAGCCCGTCACCCCCGCACTCACCCGCGAGCTGCTCAGCGACTCCCAGCGCCAGGGCCTCATCGCCCGCCACGGCGCAATCGCCCAGTTGGCCCTGCTCGATGATGACGATGCCGCGATCGTGGCCCTCCGCAACCAGGCCACAGTCATCATGGGTGTGCTCGGCCTGGGGTTCCTCGGCTTCATCGCCGTGGTGCTCGCCTCCATCGGTCTGTTCATCACCGCCGTGGTGCTGCTGGCGCTGGGCAAACTCCAGATCAGGTACCAGCGCCCGGCCGCCGGCGGCTCGGTCTACCTCGAAACCTTCGCCCTCTTCCTGCTCGGCTTCGTCGGGCTCATGGTCTTAGGTGAGGTCGGCCTCCCGGGGCAACTCATCGGCATCCTCCGCTGGGCACTGCTTGGCATCGCACTCTGGCCACTGGCCCGGGGCGTCAGCTTCACCCAGCTGCGGCACGACCTTGGCTGGACCGCCGGCGGCCCGCAAGCGTCACTCGGTCCCGTCCGCTGGATCAAGGAAATCGCCCTCGGCGTCGTCGGCTACCTCGCACTGCTGCCCCTGCTGGCCGGCGGTCTGGCCGGCACCGTCATCGTCCTCGGCATCATGCGTTTGCTCACCGGTGAGGCCGCCTCCGCCGCCCACCCGCTCGGTGACCAGCTCGCCCAAGGCGGCCTGTTGGCCAAAGTCAGTCTGGTCATCCTCGCCACCGTCTGGGCACCCGTCGTTGAGGAAACCTTCTTCCGCGGTGCGCTCTTCCGCCACCTCTCCGGCCGCATGTACTTCGTCGTCGCCGCCTTGATCTGCGGCATCATCTTCGCCGCCCTGCACCCCCAGGGCGTCGCCGGCATCCCCGTGCTCACCATGGCCGGCTTTAACTTCTGCATGCTCCGCCAATGGCGCGGCGGCCTCATCGCCCCCATGACCGCCCACGCCCTCAACAACGGCACCGTCGTGGCGATCGTGCTGCTGATTACGTCGTAAGCGGGGGCAGTTCCACCCGGCTCAACCACCGGTCAGCGCGTCCAGATACGCCTGGTACGCGTAGATCCGGTCTCGCCGCTTGCCCGATGTTTCCTGCAGGACTCCGGCACCCTGCAGCACACCGATCGCCTTGCCGGCAGTCGGCTTGGTGGTGCCGAGCAGTTCCACCACCCGCGGAAGCGTCACCACCGGGTTCGCTGGCAGCAGGTCCAGCAGCCGCACCGCTGCAACCGTCGCATCCTCACGTGCCAGCAGCTTCGTCCGATCACTGCCTAGCAGCGCGAACATCCGCTCGGCCACCCGCACGCCGTCGTCCGCCGCTTCCCGCACGCACTGCAGGTAGAACGCTGTCCACTCTTCCCAGTCGCCGCCGCTGCGCACCGCCGTCAGGCGCGTGTAATACTCCTGTTGATGCCGCTTGAGGGCAACACTCAGGTACAGCATCGGGCTCGTCAGAAGCCCCCAGTGCTCCAGCAGCAACGCAACCAGCAGCCGGCCGATGCGTCCGTTGCCATCAAGAAATGGGTGAATCGTCTCAAACTGCACGTGCGCCACACCCGCCCGTACCAGCGGCGGCAGCGGATCTTCCGCGTGCAGCCACGTTTCCAGTTGTGCCATCAGTTCGGGAACCGCCTCCGGCGGCGGCGGCACGAACCTGGCGTTGCCCGGTCGCGTGCCGCCGATCCAGTTCTGTGATCGCCGCAGTTCCCCCGGTGCTTTGTCTGCACCCCGTACCCCGCGCATCAGTTTCTTGTGGGCTTCACACAACAGCCGCACCGTCAGCGGCAAGCCCGTCGGACTGGCGATCTGGGCGCGCGAGAACTCCAGTGCCTCAACGTAGTTGCACACGTCACGCACATCGTCCGGGCGCTCGGTTTCTCTCGTGGCTTCGTACGTCACCACATCCTGCAGCGTGGCCTGCGTCCCTTCCATCTCCGAGGTGATGACGGCTTCCTTCCGAACGAAGCCGTACAGGAACCAGTGTGCACTGGGGACCATCGCCCCTGCAACCCCCAGCCGGCCGACGGCCGCGAGCGCTCCGCTGTGAAGTTCGGCCAGGCGGGAGTCCAGAACCAGTGGCGGCTCGCCCGGCGGCAGCGGTGCCGGCAGGAACGCTCTGACTTCTTCGCCGCCGAACTTCGAAACTCGAAATGTCCCGGTGGAACGCGACATGGTTGGGAAAGGGTTCTTTACCAGCTCTGCTCGCTGGTAAAGAAATGTTGACTAGTGTCGCTTGCTAGTCAAGATGTCTTTACTAGTAATCGGCGGAACTTGGGTAATCCCTGACGTGAAACAGGATTGGTCTCAAACTCGAGTCTCGTCGCACCCACGTCCATCTTTCCGGATATACCATTTCAGTCCCTGTGGTTTTACCTAGTTTTCCACAGCAGGCGGCTTCACCGACCACGATGTCCTGAGCCAAATTTCGGCATCCGTGCGTAAATATTTTCGCAATGCGTTCGGAAACGGACGCGTTGTGTCGGTAAAATTACTTATTTGTCTCGCTCGATTCGGTATCCGTCGAACCGATCGCCGCGAGCCGTCGAACGAATGATCGTGGGCCAACAACTGTTTGAAAGGTGTGATCTATGGCGCGGCGAGTGATGAACCCTTCCTCTGCAACCCCCGGTGCGGTCGCGGAGCTGGCCTTTGCCAGCTCCCCCGTGCGTGCCCCGGAGGCCAGCACGGAGACGGTGGGTATTGACACACGCGCGCGACTCTTAGAGTCCGCTGGCGAGGTCTTCGCCGCACGTGGCTACCAGGCCGCCACCATCCGCGAGATCTGCAACCGCGCCAGGGCCAACGTCGCCGCCGTCAACTACCACTTCGGCGACAAGGAAAGTCTCTACGCCGAGGTCCTCACCTTCGCCTTCCGCTTCTCCATCGAGAAGTACCCCCTGGGCATGGGCACCCATCCCGCCGCCCCGGCCGAGGAGCGCATCGCCGCCTTCGTCAAGAACTACCTCGACCGCCTCCTGGATGAGGGCCGCCCCGCATGGCACGGCCAGCTCATCGCCCGCGAAATGGTCGAGCCCACCGCCGCACTCGACAAGGTTATCGAACAGTTCGTCCGTCCTCAGCACGACGGCCTCTGGAAGCTCGTCGCCGAGCTCCTCCAGCAGTACAGCGGCAAGACGCCCGATCAGGCCAATGTCCGTCAGGGCGCCAACTCCGTCGTCGGCCAGTGCCTCTTCTACAAGAACTGCCGGCGCATCATCGGCAAGCTCATGCCCGAGACCGACTTCTCCGCCGCCGGCCGCAAAGTCCTCGCCGAGCACATCACCGCCATGAGCATCGCCGGCCTCAAGGCCATCGCGTCCGCCAAGCACTGAGCCCCCGAACCACCAGCCCGGCAGGACCACCATCCTGCCGGGCTTTCTTGCGTCCCCGCCCATACAAACGTTTGAATCGACCGCTTTACGTCTGATCCGGCCGGTGTACCGTCCCGCACAGCCCGTGACGACCGATCGGGGCGCATTGGATCATCCGCAGCGGCCGTCAGGGCTCCCTCGGGTCCTCGTTCACGGAATCAACGCATGTTCTTTGTCGCACTCAAGATGCTCACCGGTGATCGTGCCAAGTTCTTCGGCATCATCTTCGGCATCACCTTCGCCTCCATGCTCATCACGCAGCAGGCGTCCATCTTCGTCGGCATCATGACCCGCACCTTCGGGTTCCTCACCGACACCAACCAGCCCGACCTCTGGGTCATGGACCCCAAGGTCCAGTTCGTTGACGACATCAAGCCCATGCAGGACACCATGCTCCTGCGCGTCCGCGGCGTCGAGGGTGTCCGCTGGGCTATGCCACTGTATAAGGGCCTCATCCAGGCCCGCATGGAAAACGGCACCTTCCAGACCTGCAACGTCGTCGGCCTCGATGATGCCACCCTCATCGGCGGCCCCGGCGAAATGGTCGAAGGCTCGCTTGAGGATCTCCGCCTGGCCGACTCGGTCATCGTCGATCAGGTCGGTGCCGCCACCCGCCTGGCCAAGCCGGCACCCGGCGCGCCCCGCGATGCCGAAGGCAACATCCCCAAGGACTGGCCCCGCATCCCGCTGACTGTCGGCGACACGCTCGAACTCAACGACCGCCGCGCCGTCGTCGTCGGCATCTGCAAAGTCAGCCGCACCTTCCAGAGCCAGCCCGTCGTCTACACCACCTACTCCCGCGCCACCCGCTACGCACCCCAGCAGCGCAAGCTCCTCTCATTCATCCTGGTCAAGGCCGAGCAGGGCGTTGATCCCTCCATCCTCAGTGACCGCATCACCCACCAGACCGGCCTGGCCGCGTACCTCACCAAGGACTTCATCGTCAAGACCTACATGTACTTCATCAAGTACACCGGCATCCCCATCAACTTCGGCATCTCCGTCATGCTCGGCTTCTTAGTCGGCACAGCCATCGCCGGTCAGACCTTCTACAACTTCACCCTCGACAACCTCAAGCAGTTCGGCGCACTGAAAGCCATGGGCGCCAGCAACGGCCGCTTGCTGGCCATGATCCTCCTGCAGGCGCTCGTCGTCGGCGTGCTGGGCTACGGCATCGGCGTCGGAGTCGGCTCCTCGTTTGCCATCCTCAGCAAGAACAGCGAACTGGCCTTCCGCCTGGTCTGGCAGACCCTCGTCGTCACTGGGGTCGCCGTCACCTTCATCTGCATCCTCGCCAGTCTGCTGAGCATCCAGAAGGTCATCCGCCTGGAGCCGGCGATTGTGTTCAAGGGATGATGAAAACCAAACAAAATCCTTGCAAGCCCATTGTGCGAATGCTACTTTTGGGTTTCGTCTGGTAAAGTTGAAGATTCGACGGTTCTTCCTCGGAACACTTGACGCGTGAAGCTCGTATGGTAAACTAACACTGTTCACTGACCGATCAGTGTTGTTAAGATTTACAACGTCCACCCGCCGTCGTCCCGTCCCCCTCCCCGCCCCCCGCTATGAGCTCGATCGACCGCCGCCAACGCGAGAAGAACGAGACCCAGGACAAGATCCTGGCCGCGGCTCGCGATCTGTTCCTCAACCACGGCTTCGATGCCGTCTCGATGCGCAAGATCGCCGAGGCCATCGAGTACACCCCCGCCGCGCTCTACGTCCACTTCAAGGACAAAGTCGAGCTCATGCGTGAGCTCTGCCGCCGCGACTTCGCGGCCATGGATGCCGAGATCCTCACTCTGGCCACCATCGCCGACCCCGTCCGCCGCATGCACGAGGCCGGACGCATCTTCATCCGCTTCGGCACCCAGCACAAGAACCAGTACCGCCTCATGTTCATGACGCCGCACCCGCGCGACATCCTGCCCACCGAGGAGGACCTCGCCGAGATGCGAGACCCCGACCAGAACGGCTACGCCTTTATGTGCAAGGCCGTCGGTGATGCGGTCGCTCAGGGCCGCCTCCGCCCCGAGTTCGGTGAGATACACGCCACCGTCCAGACCCTCTGGGCCGCCACGCACGGCGTCGTCGCCCTGGAGATCACCCACAGCGATGACCCCTGGGTGCCCATCCGCGCACTGGCCATCCGCGGCGAACTGACATTGTCCATGACCCTCCGCGGCATGATCCGTGCCACCGACCCCTACCACGCCGAGCTCGAACGCATCGGCGCCTCGCTCGCCGATGAGACCGCCCGTCAGCCGCAGGGGTCATCGTGCCCCATCGGGTCCATGCTCAGCAAGGCGATGAACTTGATCCGTCCGGCCAACAAGGGAGACTCGAAGTGATCGGCGTTGCCATCAAAATGATCGTGGGCGACAAGCTCAAGTACTTCGGCCTCATTGCCGGCATCGCCTTCGCCTCGCTGCTGGTGATCCAGCAGGCCTCCATCCTCGTTGGCCTGACGCACCAGACCGGCGCGTTCATCCGCGATACCAACCAGTTCGACCTCTGGGTCATGGACCCGCAGATCCGCTTCAGCCAGGACACCATCCCCCTGACCGACGGCACCCTCCCCCGCGTCCGCGGCATCGAGGGTGTCGAGTGGGCCGTGCCCATGTACCAGGGCTTCCTCCGTGCCCGCCTGCCCGATGGCACCCGCCAGACTGTCATCCTCGTCGGCCTCGACGATGCCACCCTCATCGGCGGCCCGCCCGAAATGGCCCGCGGCCAGTTCGAGTCCCTCCGCGAGGACAAGGCCCTGATCATCGATGAGGACAGCCGCCTGCAGAAGTTCCGCTTCAAGCAGGCCGGCACCGGCGCACTGGATGTCGGCGACACCTTCGACATCAACGACACCGAGATGAAGGTCACCGGCACCTTCAAGTCCAGCAAGTCCTTCTTCTGGGAACCCACCGTCTACACCACCTACTCCCGCGCCATCAGGGTCGCCCCCCGCGAACGCAAGATGATGAACTACGTGCTCGTCAAGCTCAAGCCCGGGGCCGACCGCGTCGCCGTCGCCAGCGCCATCGAGGCCGCCACCGGCGCCAAGGCCCGCACCAGCGACGAGTTCATCAAGATCACCGCCGACTACATCCTCAAAGAGACCGGCATTCTGGTCAACTTCGCCATGGCCGTGGGTCTGGGGTTCATCGTCGGTGCGCTGGTCTCCGGCCAGATGCTCTACAACTTCACCGTCGACAACCTCCGCTTCTACGGCACGCTCAAGGCCATGGGCGCCAGCAACCTCCGCCTCGTGGGCATGGTGCTCACACAGAGTCTCCTGGTCGGCCTCATCGGCTTTGGAATCGGCCTGGGTGCCGGCACAGTTCTCGGCGAGGTCGTCGGCAAGGCCGGCCTGGCCTTCCTCATGCCCTGGTGGATCCCCGCCTTCGGCGGTGCCGCGATCCTGGGCACCTGCATCCTCGCCGGCGCCATCTCACTGGTCCGCGTCATCCGCCTCGAACCCGCCATCGTCTTTAAGGGTGCTTAACCCACGCCAGGCCGCAATCCGCCGCCGCAACGCCTCCAGCGGCTGAAATGAAACGAATCTCACGCCTTACCGAGCACAACAGACCCGCCGCCACCAACCCGGCATGACCAGCAATACGCGACGGACAGCACGCTCATGAGTACCGCAGCACCATCCGCACAACCCGCCAGTAGCCAGGCCGCCTCAGGCAAGGGCCTCGCCGCCTACTGCCGCGGCGTGACCAAGCACTACGGCTCCGGCTCCAACCAGGTCCTGGCCCTCCGCGGCATCGACCTGGAAATCCCCGCCGGCAAGCTCACCATGCTCGTCGGTCCCTCCGGCTGCGGCAAGACCACCCTCATTTCCGTCATCGCCGGCATCCTCGACCGCGATGCCGGCGAGTGCTCCGTCTTCGGCCGCGACTTCTCGGCCATGGGCCAGCGCGAGCGCACGCGCTACCGCGGCGAGAACATCGGCTTCGTCTTCCAGCAGTTCAACCTCCTTCCCACCCTCAACGCCGCCGAGAACGTCGCCGTCCCGCTCATGATCCTGGGTGAAGGACGCGCCGCCGCGGTGGCCAAAGGCAAGGAGTACCTCGCCCAGGTCGGCCTCGGTGACCGCTGGAAGTCCCTGCCCAGCCAGCTCTCCGGCGGTCAGCAGCAGCGCGTCGCCATCGCCCGCGCACTGGTCCACTCACCGCGCCTCATCGTCTGCGATGAGCCCACCAGCGCGCTGGACCACGAAACCGGCGGCCGCGTCATGGCCCTGCTCAAGGACGTCGCCCTGAAAAACGACCGCGCCCTGGTCATCGTGACCCACGATGCCCGCATCTTCTCTTACGCCGACCAGATCGCCAAAATGGACGACGGCCGCGTCGACCAAGTCATTACCGGCAGCGGCATCACCGCCGAGGCCCGCGGCCACTAGTCCCACCTCGTCCGCTCAATAGCAATCCCCGCACACCAGCACACCGCTCAACGTTTCTTCCGGAGGTTCCCATGGTTCGCAAGTTTGTGCTCCCGCTCCTCGCCGTCGCCGGTCTGGCCATGGCCATCAACACCGTCCGCACCTCCGCCCAGGTGCGCCCGCCCAACCCGCCCGTGGCCGAGCCCGCCCGCTCACCGTTCGCCTTCTCCGTCGCCGGCTCGGGCATCATCGAGTCCTCCAGCGAGAACATCGCCGTCGGCACCCCGCTGGCCGGCGTCGTCGCCAAGGTCCACGTCAAGCCCGGCGATCAGGTCAAGAAGGGCGACCCGCTCTTTGAGATCGACAACCGCCAGCTTTCCGCCGAGCTCGGTGTTCGCGAGGCCGCGCTGCTGCAGGCCCGCGCCAAGCTCGCCAAGCTCAAGCAGTCCCCGCGCGCCGAGGAAGTCCCGCCGGTCGAGGCCCGCCTGGCCGCGACCCAGGCCACGTTGACGGATGCCCGCAACCAGCTGGAAGTGCTCACGGCCATGACCGACCAGCGCGCCATCGTCCGTGAGGATCTCCAGCGCCGCCGCGATGCCGTCCGCATCGCCGAGGCCCGCGTCAGCGAGGCCCAGGCCGAGGTCGCACTGGTCAAGAGCGGCTCGTGGGCTCCCGACATCGCCATCGCCGATGCCGATGTCGCCGCGGCACAGGCGCAGGTCAACTCCATCCGTACCGACCTGGAACGCCTCATCGTCCGCGCCCCGATCGATGGCCAGATCCTCCAGCGCAACGTCCGCGCCGGCGAGTTCGCCCAGGCCGGCACCGCCAACGCCTCCAGCGCGCTCATCCTCATCGGCAACACCGACCTGCTCCACATCCGCTGCGATATCGACGAGAACGACGCCTGGCGCCTCACCGCCGGGGCCAAGGCCCGCGCCTCGCTCCGCGGCAACGGCGAGATCGCTACCGATGTCTCCTTCGTCCGCATCGAACCCTACGTCGTGCCCAAGCGCTCCCTGACCGGCGAAAGCACCGAGCGCGTCGACACCCGCGTGCTGCAGGTCCTCTTCAGTTTCCCTAAGGGTGCCATGCAGGCCTACGTCGGCCAGCTTGTCGATGTCCGCATCGAAGCCAAGCCCGGCCAGGCCCCAGCCGCCCCCGCCGCCACGACCACACCGCCGGCAAACAAGGGCTGATCCCGGGCCCTGCCGCCGCAGCGTGCCCGGTCGGTCTCGCTCCGCTTGTCTCGGTTCCGTTGTTCCCGCCTCATCGCTTTTCCGCCGCATGTCGGCCGCCGGTGCATTCCCATGACACACCTCTCGCTTCCCCGTCTGCTCTCGCCGTCCGCCGGCCGCACCGTGCTGCTGGTCGCCGGTCTGGCCGCCACCATCGCCGGCTGCACCGTCGGGCCGGATCAGCGCACGCTCGAGGTCTCCCGCGGCACGCTGGAATCTCCCACCGGCTGGAGCAGCGATGCCGCCGCCGCGGGCCTGAGCACCGAGCGAGCATCAGTAGCCGACTGGTGGACCGTGCTGGGTGATGAGCAGCTCACGGGGCTGATCACCCGCGCCGTGAGCAGCAACCTCGACATCGAGTCCGCCCGCGTCCGCATCGCCGAGGCCCGCGCCCTCCGCGGCATCGTCGCGGCCGATGGCCTGCCCCAGGTCGATGCAACCGGCGACTACCGCCGCTTCCGCAGCAGCGAAGAAACCGGCGAGCCCGTCGGCGCCGCCCGCGAGTCTCGCGACAACTGGCAGGCCGGCTTTGATGCCTCGTGGGAACTCGACCTCTTCGGCCGCACCCGCCGCGGTGTCGAGGCCGCCGAGGCCGACATCGCCGCCGCCGAGGAAGGTCTGCGCGATGCCCTGGTCACCCTCACCGCCGAGGTTGGCCGCAACTATGTCGAGCTCCGCTCGTTCCAGGAGCGGCTGGCGATCACCAACCGCAACATCCAGCTGCAGTCCGATGCCGTGTCGCTGGCCAAGAGCCGCTTTGATGCCGGCCTGACCAGCGAGCTTGATGTGGCCCAGGCCCGCACGCTGCTGGCTTCCAGCCGCGCGAGCGTGCCGCCGCTGGAAGCTGCGGTTGCGGTCTCAACTCATCGCCTCGGCGTGCTCCTGGGCCTCGACCCCGCCGCACTCAAGGCCGATCTGGCCGCCGCCAAGCCCGTGCCGCTGGCCAAGGGTGAAGGCGGTTTTGCCGCAGCGCCCATCGGCCGTTCTGCCGAGATGCTCATGCGTCGGCCCGACCTTCGCGCGGCCGAGCGACGCGTCGCCGCGGCGACCTCGCGCATCGGTGTCGGCAAGGCTGATTTGTACCCGCGCGTCAGTCTGCTGGGCTCGCTGAGTTTCTCGGCGGCCAACTTCAGCGACACGTTTGACATCAACGCCCGCAACTGGTCCATCGGCCCGTCCATCCGCTGGAACGTGTTCGATGGCGGTCGCATCCGCGCCAACATCTCCACGCTCGAGCAGCGCGAGAAGCTCGCCCTGCTGGAGTACCAGAAGTCGGTTCTGGGCGCGCTGGAGGAGGCCGAGTCGGCCATCATCAACTACGCCAAGAACAAGGAACGCCGCGAGCGGCTGGTGCAGGCTGTTGAGTCCAGCCGCACCACGGTGCAGCTTTCTGAGATTCAGTACAAGGCCGGCAAGGTCGCTTTCCTCAACGTCATCGAAGCCCAGCGTGCCCAGCTCGCGCTGGAGGACAACCTCGCCGAGGCCGATCGCGACGTGACGACCAGCCTCATCACGGTCTACAAGGCCGTCGGCGGCGGCTGGGAACAGTTCGCCCCGCTGCCCGAGCCGAAGGCCCAGGCCCAGCCGGCCCGGTGACAGCCCAACAAGTGCCCAGTAAGAGCCCGAGCGGTAGCGAAGGGACGATGACCGTTGACGCGTCGAGGCAGTGATGCCTTGCCAGAAGGTGCGTGTGCGTCGTGACGCACCAGTACCTTCGAGCAGGTGACAACCGGTCCGAGCGACTCCACGCATCCTGTCCCTTCGCTTCCGCTCGGGCTCTTATTTCCCCGCCTTCATCCGCTCAATCGCTTCAAGCCGCTGCGTGTGCACCGGGCGGTCGGGTTCGAGTGCGATCAGGAAGCGGATGTGCCGCTCCGCCGTGGCAAGGTCGCCGTTCTGCAGCGCGCACGTGGCGGCCAGTTCGCGGTGCTCGGCCAGGTATGGCGCAATCGTCGCGGCACGCTCGGCCTTGGCACTCGCCTTCTTCCAGTCTCCCAGTTCGGCGTAGATGCGCGCCAGCCGTAGGGCATACTTCGGGCTGGATTCCTCGCGCACATCAAGGAACTCGAGGTGCTCCGCCGCCTTGGCCGGGTTGCCCGCGGCCAGTTCCAACTCGGCGAGGTGCTGGTGGGGCATGCCATCGACCGGCCGCGCTGCGGCGTAGCGCACCAGCAGGTCGCGCATGGACTCGGTCGCGGCCCCGTTGTTCTCGCCGATCGCCCGCAGCACGGCCATCTGCAGCACATCAGGGTGGCCCGGGTGCTCGGTGAGCCACTTTTCGACCGTCGCCTTGGGCACGTTGGTTACGCGGCCGCGCTCATCCCGCGGCACATCCTCGCCCGCACCGTCGAGCAGTTCCTGAATCGTCGGCGCATCCTTGGGCGGCAGCATGCCCCAGCCGGCGGCTTCGGTGCGTGCCCACACCAGGAACTCGGTGAAGAACTCCTCGCACGTCTTGCCCAGCACGGCCTTGAAGGCATCGGCCTCGCGCACGCCTTTGGCGTACTGCTGCATCAGTTGCCGCGGGGCGTCCTCACCGCCGGAGTGCACGATGAACTGGTACATCCAGTGCCCCTGCGCGTAGGCCTGGGCGCGGTCGGTGGGTTTGCGGGGCCGGGTGAAGGCCAGGTTGATCTCGACAAAGTCAAACAGCGAGTCGGTTGTCAGCGCCCGCGTCAGCAGTTCGGCCGTGCGCATGTCGCGCGGTCCCTGCTCCAGGTACACGGCCTGCGCCTCAGTGAACCAGTGCGGGATGCGGTTGTTGGTCTTGCTCAGGCCCACCGTGTGGGTGTACTCGTGGCGCACCACGCGCAGCCAGTCGTACGTGCCGGTGGAGCCCTTGGCCTCGCGCGGCGTTTCCATCGCGATGACCGGCCCGGTCGAGGCCGCGATGGTGTGGATGCGCGGGATGCCAGCGATCCGCACCGCGAACTCCTGGTGGCCGGGCATCAGGTCAATGAACGTTTTGTGCGGCGGCTCGTGTTTCAGGCCCACACCCCCGCCGGTGACCACATCGTGCATCGCATCAAGCAGCGGGATCATTTCCCGGGCCAGCAGCGTGTCGATGCCCGGGCGCGAGCGCACGAGGAAGTGCTTGCCCTCGGTGCGGTCAAAGCCGCGGAGCTTCTTGATCAGCCGCAGCGAGTTGTCGACCCGCACGTTGAACGGGTCGAGTTTGAAGGCCCGCTCCAGCACCAGCTGGGCGTCCTCATCCTGGCCGCTCTGCACGTACAGCAGGCCCAGTTCGATGGCCGGTTGGTTGAAGTTCGGCGCCATGGCTACCGCACGCTTGAGCCATGATGCCGCACGCTCGTACTGCCGGGCCTCGGCCAGCGCCTTGCCGGCGATGGTGAGGGCCAGCGGTGAGCCGGGGTGCTTCTGCTCAAAGGTCGCAAGCTGCGCCTCGGCGGTGTCGAACTCGTACCGCACGCCGGAGATGGCCGCCTGCACCGCCAGCAGCAGCGGGGCCTTGGGCATCTTCAGCATCGCGGGGCTGATGGCCACAGCGGCCAGGTCCGGATCGTTCTGCCGCAGCATGGCGCGGGCCCGCACCACCGCGCCGGCCAGAGAGGGCACTGGCACGAACGGCGGCGGCTCCTTGTCGGCTTCTTCCTCGGCCTTGGCATCCAGGCGCGTCAGGTCGCCCAGCTTGGTCGCCACGGCTTCTGCCGCGGAGATGTCAAACGCCGCCGTGACGAGCTGGCCCAGCAGCGCGATGGCCTCGGCCGAGTCGCGGCGAAGCGACATCGCCTCGCGCAGTGCTTCCTGGCTCTGGGCGAAGTTGTCTCGGTCGAGGAGAATCTCCGCCTCAGCCAGCGGCACGGTCGGCTCGGAAGCGTCGATCCGGCGGGCCTGCGCCAGTGCGGCCATGAGCCGGCCCAGGTCGGCCTCGGGAGCGGGGGTGCCGCCCATGCGGTAGTACAGCACGCTGGCCCGCACGGCTTCGGCGATGCTGCGGGCCTCGGTCAGTGAGCCCGAACGAACGAGTGCCACGGCCTGTGCGGCGGTGCTTCTGGCCTGATCGGCCTTGCCGGCAAGTTCCAGCGCGCCGGCCCGCAGCCGCAGGCCGCGGGCTGTGGTGGCGTTGGTGGTCAGTTCCAGCACGCGGTCCAGTTCGCCGGTGTGCAGGGCGGCTTCCGCGGCATCCAGCGGGTCGGCCGCGGGGTCGGCCAGTGAGGCATCGAGGTAGTTGCCGCGGATGATGGCCGCGCGTGCCCGCCGCGTGGGCGTGTCGAGATCTGCCGGGGCGAAGGTGCCGTGGCGGATGCGCAGGTCCTTGGCTTCATCGGGCGTGAGGTACGGTGCATCAAGCTGCTGGCGCACCGCCGCGGCAAGCTCGACCTCCCACGGTGCTTTGGGCTCACCCGCTGGTGCCGCTACACCGGCCCGGGGCTGCAGCAGGTGTGCGGTTCGAGGTGAGGGTTCGGCAGCGACTGCCGGTGTCACGCCGCCCATCGGCAGAACGCTGATCGACCCGGCGGCAACCATCAGCAGCATCAGACGTGTGACCGTGGGCATGGGCATCGCAGTCATGGTGGCTCGGTCTGGCGGATCGGCAGCCTGGGGGTAGGCAGCGCGCGGGAAGATGGAAGGCGGGCGGGGCAACAGGTGGCCCGGTGCAGCTTACTTCGGCTGTTCAGCCGGTGGCGCTTTGCCCTTCTCGGGTGCCGGGGCAGGTGCCGGGGCAGGTGCTGGTGTCGGTGCCGGCTTGGGCGCATCGCCTGTGGGCATCGGCTCGGCATCGCCGCGGAACTCGGCCACATCCACCGTCCAGCCGTCGGACTTCTTGGGCTCCGCGGTTGAGAAGGTCTCGGTGGTCAGGGCCTCGTTGCGCTTGGTGTTGAGCAGGAAGACCTCGTGCTTGCTGCCATCGGCCGTGGTGGACTGGGCGAAGACGGGGATCAGGTCGCTGGTGCGGTACCACAGGCGGATCTCGCGATAGTCGCGCGCGCCCGGCGTGCCGGCCTTGGGCAGAAGCTTGAGCTGGTGGGTGTCGGCCAGCAGTTCGCGCAGTTTGGCGAACTGCTCGCCCTGCGGCACGTTCTCCAGCGGGCTGACGGTGGCCACATCGAAGCGGCCGGTGATGTCGGCGCGGCGCTGGCCGATCGGCAGGGGCAGCGGGCCTTCGCCGATGCGCATCGGGTCGGCATCGCTGCCGGGTGCGACGACGCGGCGCTTGAAGAACTGCTTGGCCACATCGTCGCGCTCCACCAGCCACGAGCCGTCGAAGACGAAGCTGCGCGGCTCGACGCGGCGGGTGGTGTCGATGATCAGTTCGTTGAACGTGACGGCGAACATGCGGCGGGGTTTGCCGGTGGCCAGCCCGGGGTCCAGGTTCATGAAGCTGATCGTGCCGCGGCGGGTGTGCTTGTCACCACCCTGCGCATCGGGGAAGACCTTGACGTACTGGATCGAGGCGGTCAGGGTGCGGAGGTCCTTGTCGGCGGTTTCCAGCTTGGCCAGCAGTTCATCAACGCCCAGCTTGGGCGCGGGCAGTGGCGCGGGGGCGGCCGCCGGTGCCGCGGCGGGGGCGGCGGCGGGCGTTGCCTCCGGTTTGCTCAGCGGGATGCCCGGTGCGGTGGGGGCCGGTGCTTTGGGTGCCGGCGCGGGTGCCGGGGTTGGAGCGGGTTTGGCCCACGCGTGTGCGGGTGAGAGTGCGGCCAGGCAGCCGGCGGAAGCGAGAATGACGGCAAGTGAGCGATCCATGGTGTCCAAGGTAGTTCGTGCAACGGATGGGCGTGGGATGCGAAGTCGTACTGGCCGGTGCGGAATATCTGCTCCGGCACGCCGCCGGGGCCCAGAGTCCGTACGGTTTTGCTGGTTCTTGAGGTCGCCAGTTGCGGCGAAGGTTCACCTTGCCCGATCAAAGCACGAAAAGTCGTCTGCCCCTGTTTGCCGGTCTGGTTGCCCTGGCCGTGGGTGGCGGCGCGCTGCTGACGGCCTGGGAGCGGCAGCAGTCGCGGCTGGAGGCCGAGCGGGCGGTGGAAGCGGCCGAGGCGGCGCGGGCCGAGCGGCTGGGACTGCCCCAACTGGCACAGATCCGCCGCGCCTTGGAGGTCATGCAGCTGCTGACGGTGGTGCTGGAGACGCAGGTCAGTTCGACGAGCAAGGACGAGTCGTGGCGGGGCGATGTCAGCGCGACCGTGCGTTCGCGGGCGCGGCTGCTGTACGGGGTTGACCTGGCAACAGCATCGGTCGAGCGCGAGTCGATGGGGCCGATGGAGAAGCTGATTCTGACCGTGCCGCCGCCGCGGCGGATGGCCAGTGAGTTGGTGGACACGCCAGCGGGCGATCCGGCGGCGACGCCGGAGGTGGCGCTGGGCTGGCTGCGCTTCCGCACCCGCGCTGGTGAGTACCAGGTGGGTGAGGCGCGGCGGATGCTGCCGGCCGCGGTGGCGGCGATGACGCTGAGTGCGCGCGATACGGAAATGGTGCGCGACCAGTCGGCCGACCGGCTCAAGCAGATGGTGCGGCTGTTTGTGGGGCCGGAGGTGTTTGTGGAGGTGCGGTTTGTGGAGAGGTGAGGGGAGCAAGCAGGAGCCCGAGCGGTAGCGAAGGGGGGGAAGATGAAAGATGAAAGAAAAGGAGGAAAGGCAGCGGCTCACGCAGAGCACCAGAGGACCGGAGGAAGGCAGGAGGAAGAGGGGAACATGGATGGACAGGATGGGCAGGATGAAGGCGGGAATACAGACGACGGAGGGTGCACTGACGGCGCGGTGACCAGGCTTTCATCGCGAAGCGATGGCGGTTCATAGCCGCGGGTAGCCGCGTGGCGGCACCCGCGGAACTGGGTTACTCACGTTCGGGCCACCGCGTTGCGGTGGAGGTCGGCGGGCTGGGAGAACAGCACCTCCACCGCTGCGCGGTGGGGGTCGGTCTGGATCGTCGGGCACGTCGGGTGCCGCTGCGCGGCGGCCCGACGCTACTGACCGGCACCGCGTTGCGGTGCAAAAGCAAGAGGCATAAGGCACATCGCCCGGAAGGGCGATGCCACGGGGGTTCTGGGTGTGGTCAGGTCAGGATGTGGGCTGGGGCGGGGGTTTCGTCGCTGATGCGTTCGCGCCGCACGGTGTCGCCGGGCTGGTCGCAGCTGAAGAGGAACATGTCGTCGCGGAAGCGCATCTGCAGGTGGACGGGGCGGCCCCAGAGCAGTCGCATGTTGGCCAGGACCTGCTCGGCCTTGGCGGCATCGAGCTCGACACCGGCGAACTGGTGGGCGAGGTAGAGCTCGCCGCGGTTGAGGTAGTTGCCATCGACGGCGTAGATGAACGGCTCGCCGCGGTTGGTCAGGAAGTGCAGGAGTGTCTGCTTGACGCGGTGGAAGTCGCGGCTGGCGACGCGGACCTCGCCGGTGTTCTCGTCGCGATTGGTCTGGAAGAGGCCGAGGCGCTCGACGAACTCGGGGGTGAGGAACTCCTCGATGAACGTCACGTCGTTGTAGATGCGGCGGACTTCGAAGATCTTGGCGCGGCCCTGGTTGCTGTTGTCGTTGTAGCGTTCCTTGGCGCCCAGCGAGTCAAGGTTCTCCCAGGCCGGGCCGTGCTGGCCGGTGTTCCAGCGGCGCTCGATGTCCTTGTAGAGTTCGATGCCGATTTTGTAGGGGTTAAAGCCGCCGGCGGGCATGTGCATGACGCCGGCGTGCTGGTCGCAGTAGTGGATGACCTCCGAGGCCTGGCAGAAGTGGTGGGTCATCATGTGGCTGTGCCAGTAGCTGGCCCAGCCCTCGTTCATGATCTTGGTCATGGCCTGTGGTGCGAAGTAGTACGCCTCATCGCGGACCATGGAGAGAATGTCCTGCTGCCAGGACTCGAGCCGGCCGAAGCGCAGGACGAAGGCCAGCACATCGCGGAGCGGGCGGCTGGGGAGTTTCTCGCGGGCGCGTTTGGCGGCCTCGGCGTGCTCGCGCAGGCGCTTGTCGATCTGCTCGGGCGGGTTGATGAAGCGGTCCATGTAGTCCTTGGCGGGCAGCTTCTCTGCCGCCGCGGCGGTGGCGTGGTCGGGCCCGCGCCAGAGGGCTTCACCTTCATCGGCGCCGTCGCTGCCGCCGGCGATGTTGCTGCCGGGGTCGCCGGAGGCGGCGCGGGACATGTAGACGGTGTAGGGGTCGATGAGTCCTTCGACCGAGAGGCAGGCATCCAGGAAGCGCTCGACGGTTTCGACGCCGTAGCGGTCGGCGTAGCGGCGGATGCGCGTGGCGTGGTTGGCCATTTCGTCGAGCATCTTGCGGTTGGTCTGGCCGAACCAGAAGTTGTTCTTGAAAAAGTCGGCGTGGCCGTAGACGTGGGCCATGACCAGCTTCTGGTCGGTGACGGTGTTGCTCTCCTGCAGGTAGGCGTAGACGGGGTTGGTGTTGATCACCATCTCGTAGATGCGGCCCAGGCCGTAGGCGTCGCGCTTGGAGAGCTTCTCGTACTCCATGCCCCACTTCCAGTGCGGATAGCGCACGGGGAACCCGCCGTAGGCGGCGATCTGGTTCATCATGTCAAAGGGCAGGACCTCGTAGATGACATCGAAGAAGTTCAGGCCGTAGGAGCGGGCGACGGCCTCGATCTGCTCGCGGCAGGCGGCCAGCTCGGGCGAGAGCGCGGTGCTGCCGGGGCGGATGGGACCGGGCCCGCCGACCGATGAGTCGCCGCCAGGAGTGGAGCCGGCCCCGATGAGCGCGGCGGAGGCGAGGTTGTGATGCGAGGAGCACATGGCGAGGCCTCCGTTGCTGGGCGTGGGGGCCGGTTTGGGCCGGGTCCCAGCGTGCACAGGATCACCACCACTCGATACGTCCGGCCGGACGCACGGTTTGGGGTACGGGCAGATATCGGCTGGTTTTGCGGGCGTGATAACTGGGGGTGGGGAGGGGGGCGTTATCTGGATTTGCCCTTCGGGCGGTCTTTGAAGTTGCGGGTGAGTTTGCCGATGGGGATGCGGATGGAGGTGAGTGCCGCGGCGGTGGTGGGGTCGATTTCGGTGTTTTCGAGAGCTGCTGCGGCGGCGGTGGTGCAGGTGGCCAGGAGTTTTTCGGGGAGGATGAAGTCGTCGGGGATGTCGGTGTCGTCGTTGGTGTTGCCGCTGCCGGCGCGGGTGGTGCGGGGTGGCGTGGGTGGCTTGGTTGGTTCGGGGGGCTCGTTGCCACTGACTTCGCCGAGGTCGAGGGTGACCAGGCGGGCGCGGGCGCTGGTGGCGGCGGCGAGGCGGCGGGTGGGGCCGGCCAGGGATTCGTCTTTGCTGAGGGTTTCCAGGCGTGAGGCGGCGCGGACTTTGGCGGCGATGAGGGTGCGGTTGAAGCCGCGGCCGGCGTTGATGAATGTGGCAAAGTGCACGTTGGCCCGGGCCCGCTTGTTCATGCGGAGGAAGGGCACGGCGATGACGCGGGCGCAGGCGGCGATCTGTTCCTGCGGCGTCGTCGTTGTGTCGTGGGCGGCGCGTTCCTGGAGGGCCAGGGCCTCGCGGCGGGTGGCGATGAGGGAGAGGTTGGCCTCGGTGAGGAATGCCGCGGGGTCGAACGCGGCATCGGTGTCGGCGTTGGCGTCGTTGACGGGTGGGGCGACGGGCGGGGTGGACGCGGGCATGGGACAACCTCCGGGAAGGGGCCTGGGATGCGGTACGGCAATAGTTTGGTCTGGAGTTGTGGGAATGCCAGCGGGGCACCGAATAATTTCCGCACAAATCGGGCAGGCGGGAGAGAGAGGTTATGGTTGTATGAAAACAGAGTATTTATTCGGACGTTGTGGCTGGGACGGAGGGGGTGGATAGGCGGCGGGGAGGTCGCGGTGCTATGACTCGCCGTGCGTGGAACCCTGGCGGACATCACGGTGGTGGCGGAGGGGGACCGGTGGGTGGTGATCAACAAGCCGCCGGGGGTGCTCTCGGTGCCGGGGCTGGGTGAGGCGAACCAGCAGTGTGCGCCGCTGTGGTGCCGCCAGCGGTACCCGGGGTGCACGGGGCCCATCACGGTGCACCGGCTGGATATGGACACATCGGGGCTGCTGCTGATGGCGCTGGAGCCCAGGGCCCAGCGCGAGCTGAGCCGGCAGTTTGAGGTGCGCACGGTGGGCAAGGCGTACGAGGCGCTGGTGCGCGGCCACGTGCGGCGGGATGCGGGGACGATCGAGCTGCCCCTGCGGCCGGATGTGTCGCGGCGGCCGTATCAGGTGGTGGACTTTTCGTTCGGGCGGCCGGCGGTGACGCACTTTGCGGTGATGGAGCGGACGCAGTACACGCAGCCCGACGGGGTGACGGTTCCGGCGACGCGGCTGGAACTTGTGCCGCACACGGGCAGGACGCACCAGCTTCGCGTGCACTGTGCGATCAGCCGCCGCGGGCTGATTGAGATGGGCATTGCCGGCGACTACACGCCGGAGGGCAAGGTGATTCAGGGTCTGGCGGGCGGCGCGGCGCACGAGAACTCACGCGCGGAGATGGATGAGGGGCACCCGATCTTTGGAGATGTGTTGTACGGGGTGCGGGGCGACTCGCCGCGGTTGTTGTTGCATGCGCGGGAGCTGAGCTTTGATGACCCGACGACGGGGAAGCGGGTGGAGGTGCGGAGCGGGGCGGGGTTTTAGGGGAGGCGCGAGGGACGAGTCGCGAGTCGCGAGGGGAGGAGATGAAAGACAAAAGATGAAAGAGAAAAGCGACTGTGTCTCAAGTCAATGATTTTGAGGCTGATTTGGTTTTTTCTTTTCGCCCCAGAGCAGGTCGTCACGCACCAGGGCGTTGATGATGGTCAGGAGCTTGCGCATGCAGGCGGTGATGGCCACTTTGGCGGGCTTGCCGGCGGCGGTGAGCCGCTGGAAGTCTTCGGCGATGACGGGGTTATGGTAAATGGCGCTCAGTGCGGCCATGTACAGGACGTTCCGGACCTCGATGCGTCCGCCGCGGATGTGGCGC
>CAILKP010000108.1 GCA_903834785.1 uncultured bacterium | reverse complement strand
GTCGGACAGGTTGCAATCCAAGGCGTACGGGGTGACATCAAGCCCGGCGGCCACTGCGGCTATGGTTCGACGCTCGGGTTGTTCGGGCGTCAGCCCGGAACCGCCAGAAACGGTGCATTTCGCGGGGCATTCCAGTTTTCACACGTTCTCAAAAGCCTGATCGTTCGCCGCAGCCTGGCACCATGCCGGCGGTGGTCGGTGCTGTCATTTTGATGGCTGCTGTTTGCATTGGTGCAGCGGCGATCGGGGGCACGGCGACGAGTAGCGGGCTCTCGGAGTGGTACAGCACGATCCGCAAGCCCTCGTGGACGCCGCCGGGCTGGTTGATTGGCCAGGTCTGGACGGTGCTGTACACAATGATTGCCGTGTCGGGCACGCTGGCGCTGCTGGCCCTTCGCCGCCGTGCGGCCGATCAGCGGTTGGCAATCGTCTGCTTCGAGCCGGTGATGCTCGTGTTCTTCATCCATATGGCCTTCAACGCGTTCTGGTCGATCGCGTTTTTCGGGATGCGTTCGCCGTGGCTGGCCTTCGGCGTCATCATTGCGATGGTGCTCTCGATCCTCGTGCTGATCAGCGGCTTCGGCCGCGTCTCGCCCACCGCATCGCGACTGCTCATGCCTTATCTGGCGTGGGTCTGCTTCGCCGGGGCACTGAACCTGACCATTGCGTGGATGAACTGAGTCCGCTGTTCGCACAAACCCACATAGCGCCGAAGGTCACGGCGCCTTCCGCGGTTCCACGTTCAGCAGGTGCCGCACCAGAAAATCGGCTCTGCGGCGGCGGCCATACGCGGTCTCCGCGGCACCGTGCCCTGCGCCCGGGATCACCAGCAGGTCAAAGTCCTTGTCGGCCTTGATCAGTGCATTGGCGACCTGCATGGTCGAGGCCGGGTCCACGTTTTTGTCGAGTTCGCCGACGATCAGCAGCAGTTTGCCGGTCAGGCGATGGGCGTTGGTGACGTTGGACTGCTCGGCGTAGTGCTGGCCGATGGGCCAGCCCATCCACGCCTCGTTCCACCAGATCTTGTCCATGCGATTGTCATGGCAGCCGCAGTCAGCGACGGCCACGGTGTAGAAGTCACCGTGAGCCAGCACGGCCCGCAGGGCGCTCTGCCCGCCCGCCGAGCCGCCGAAGATGCCGATGCGGGTCAGGTCAAGTTCGCGGTGCGCGGCGGCGGCGGCGCGAAGCCATGCGATGCGGTCGGGGAATCCTGAATCGCCGAGGTTCTTCCAGCACACGTCGTGAAACGCCTTGCTGCGGTGGGCGGTGCCCATGCCGTCGATCTGCACGACGATGAAGCCGAGTTCGGCGATGTCCTGCATCGTGCCCAGGTGAGGATCGAAGGCCTTGGGCACAAACGCGCTGTGCGGGCCGGCGTAGATGTGCTCCACCACCGCGTACTTGCGCGACGGATCGAAGTTCGTCGGCCGGACAATCACGCCGTAGATCGGCGTGGCGCCGTCACGCCCCGGGGCCACGAACCGCTGCGGCGGAACCCACGGCTGGCTCAGCAGCGGCGACCAGTCGGCCTTCTCCAGCGTGCTGACCAGCTTGCCCGTGTCGGTGCGGCGGAGCTCGACAACTCCGGCCATGTCCGCGCGCGAGTAGCAATCGATCAGGTACTTCTGGTCCGGTGAGTACTCAACGGTGTGTGTGCCGTCACCGTCAGTCAGCAGCACAAGGCCTGTGCCATCGAAGTTCACGCGGGCATAGTGGATGTAATACGGGTCCTGATCCGGATGGATTCCACCGGCGCGGAACCAGATCTGGCGGTTGGCTTCATCTACCCGGTCCACCCCGCGAACGACCCATGACCCGCGGGTGATCCGTGCTTTGAGCGACGATTCGGGCGTCGTGGCACGCTCATCGAGCAGGTACAGGTGCCGCCAGCCATCCCGCTCGGACATCCAGATCGCCTCGCCAGTGGCCTCGATGCGATGAAGGAAGGTCGAGTTGACATAGTCCACGAAGGTGTCGGGTGCCTCGGTGGTGATCGAGCGTGCCGCACCGTCGCGTGAAATGCCGACGAGCCGCTGAATCTGGTGTCCGCGCTGGTTGTACACAAACGAGAAGCCCGACGAGTCGGCCTGCCACTTCAAGCGGTCAATGGCCCAGGGTGTGGGGAACAACTCGTCAGCAAGCGGCAGTTCAACCACGCGCTCGGCATCGAACAGCCGCGGCTTGGAGACCCCGATCACGTCGCCCGGCTTGAGATAGTCAAACGTGTGCACCCGTGGCTGGACCTGGTCCGGCGGCGATGACTCGATGATGCTGATCGGGTGCTTCTGCGCCGGGGTGACGAACCGTGCCACGAAGCGAGTGCGATCCGGCGACCACTCGATCGGCCCGGCATACCCGGCTTCGGGGGTCCCGGTGGTCGTCAGTGGATTTTCGCTGCCGCTCTCCACAAGCACCAGATTGGAATCACGCACAAGCACCCGTCGCTCGCGCTTTGGCTGTGCGGCAGGCTTGCTCACCGCGGCTGCGTCGGTTGGCTTTGCTGCAGGCGCGACCTTTCCGTCCGGCTCTGCCTTCGGTGAGTCCTTGGCCTGCACGAGGACCACCGCCGGCTGGTCGACCGCGGCACCTTCAAAGGCCGTCGAGCCATCCGCCCTGACGATGGCCCAGCGATGCCCACCGAATGTGTGTTGGCGGCGAACCTGACCCGGTCCCACTTTGCCGTACGACTTGCGGCCGTCGCCACCCAGCCAGAACAGCTCAGCCTCAGCATCGGTGCGATTCTGGATGATGATCGCTGTCGATGCCCCCTTCCGCGGCAGTGTCGAACCTTCCAGCAGGAAAGCGGGCACTTCCTGGATCGGGACTTCCTTCAGTTCACCAGTCGCACGATTCAGCCGCACGGTGCGGGTTGTGCCGGTGATCAGCAGGTCGGCCGACTCCGCGGTCACCGCCAGACGCTCCAGTGGAAGTCGTTGGGGGTCCACCGGGTTGCTCAGGAGCCGCTGAAGCTCCACGGCGAGCTTGGCGGCATCAAACAGCTCCGACTTGGTCCCGGTCGCGGCGTCAACCTTGGTGTAGCGACGACGTTGCTGGCCAAGGTCGACGGTGTACCACAGTCGCGAGGAGTTGATCCACGTGATGTCTGGGACCGTGCCAACGACCTTGCCTTCGAGCTTCTGCCGCAGTCCGGCGGCACGCTGATAGTCGGCCTGTGTGCCCTGGGCGTGAGCCGTGGGTGCCCCAGCCGTCAGGCACGACAGCAGGACCATCGCTCCACAGATTCGGGCTGTAGTGGCGGAACGAAACCGCGGGAAACTGAGCATGTCAGGGCGATCCTGTGATGTGCCGCCGATGTCCAACAGGACGCACGGCACATGCCGCCCGCCCGAGCTTACTCGTCGTCATCAACCGGCTCGGGCTTCGGCTTGCGCTTGCCCTTCTTGCCCCGGCCGGAGCCGGCGGGGTCGGAGATGAACTTCCACTGGGCCGCGATGCCGATCATCGCCAGCGTGAACCACACGACGGAGAAATCCACCGCCGTGAGCGTCAGTTTCTGATGCCCCGGCAGGCCTGTGGCGTGGGCCAGCCAGATGCCCGAGATCATCGCGATACCCGAACCAGCAATGGCCGAGAGCACCGCCGCGGCCCAGGCGGGCTGCAGAATGCCGGCCATCGTGCCGCCGACGGCGCCCAGCAGGGCGGCCCCGATGATCCAGAGCCGGTGACCCGTCGGGGTCTCTTCCCAGCGGTCGTGCCAGCGTTCCTGGCCGGCCGACCATAAATTGCGGGCCGAAGACGCCACGGCGGCAGAGTCCCGGATGGACTCGGGATCAAACGAATCTCTCGAAGGGGCAGCGGTTCCCGACGGTGCCCCAGTGGGCTTGCCGGCCGTCCGGTCCGCCTGGGTTCCGCTGTTTTTGGCGGCGGGCTTCGCCGGCGCAGCCGGCTTGGTCGCCGCGGGCGTTGCACGCTGGTCGGTCCCTGCCGGTGGATCGTGCGGCGAGGGATCCTCACCACCCAGCCGGCCGATCCCTCGTTTGGGGGGGAGTGGATCGGTCCGGGTGGCGGGCCGGGGTGCCGGCTTGGCACCTGGCGCGGTCGGCGGGGCAACTTCCGGAGATGATGACCGGATCGGCTGCTCCTCACCACCCGTACCGGTGCGAGTCGGTGAGCCGACCGGTGCCTGAGCCAGTGCAGCCAGAGCCGGGGCATTCTCGGTTGCCGGTTCGACTGCGGCGGCAACCGCGGTGGCTCCAACTGGTGCCGAGCGGTCCAAAATGGTCAACGTCCCGGTTGCAATCGTCGCAAACGCCAGTGCCAGCACGCCGCCGAAGACGGTCGCCGCCAGCAGGCGGTGCATTGCCAGCAGCAGCATCCCCCCGGCCAGGGCACCGGCCAGCATGCCGAGCCACGGCGGGACGGTGGCGGTGGGAGCCAGCACGGGAAGGAGCGCGAAACCAAGCACCCCGCCCAGTGCGGCGGCCAGAACGGCGGTGGCGGGCTTAAACAGCGGTTTTCCACGGAGCCAGAGGACCAGCCCAGCGCCGAACGCCAAGGCGATGCCCACGTGCATAAGCCAAGGCATGGCCTGGATGGAACTTACGAGTCGATCAACGTGGGGGGCTGCTGCTCCCAGCGCCGGGGCAGGCTTGGCCGTGGCAGCCAAAGGTGGCAGCGTCTCGGCGAGCGAGGCGGACCAACCGGCGCGTGCGGCAATCAGAATGGAAGTGGGGCCGTCCATGGCCAGTCACATGATATCGGGGCAGATGGGGTGCGGGGCAGGAGTTTTTGTTTCCGGGGTGCCATCGCCCAAGGAACGGCAGCCGTCCCGCCAGCCTTCGGAACTTCCCGGTGCCCGACCCGGCGGGGTCGTCGGATGAACAAAATGATAATCAGGTCGTGGCAACCGGGTGCCAGAATCCGCGTATCGGAGCCGGGCATCGTCGTCCATGCTCGGTGGGCGACGACATTTCCGTGCGCGAGTGCCACGGAGGAGCTTTCGGAGTTGACGCAGTCCTGCTTTGGTGCAACTGGCGGCGGTCGTCCATCGGGCTTTGGCCCGGTTGGTATCTGCTGGGGTGTGCCGGGTCGGGAAGTTGTCGGCGGTGGGGGGGCAAGTGTTCTGCGGGCCGGGTTCCGGTGGGTGGTCGGGCTGGATCAGTTCAGGGTCGGGGTGAATCTTGACAATGCGGCTTGGCTATGTTTGCCCCCCGCCAGCGGTATCCGCTGCGCGGAGGTTCTCGTGGTTTCTGTTGCCGCCGCAGCTTTGCGGCGGCTTGAACTGTTTTGGAGCAAGGCATGAAGCGAATCACTGAGGTGCTCGGCGGACTATTCGATATGAGCGCGGCGAAGCTGGCCGGTGCGGCTGGTCAGGCGCTGCCTGCGAACGAAGTGCCGATGGAAGCGCTCGAGCAGCGTCAGCTGATGTTCGGCCTGACCATCCTTCCTCCGCTGGTCCAGGGTGCACAGGTACTCCCTGGCACCAACCTCACGTACGCCGCCGCGAACCTGTTTGCCTTCCCCAACCAGGGCGGCGCGAACAACGCTTCGGCTACGGCGCAGTTCGGGTACACCATCCCGGTGCTCCAGCAGACGATCCCCGCCTTCCAGCAGTTCCAGACGATCACCGAGGACTTCGACAACGAGTGGCAGTCGGCGATCATCCCGGGAGTCACATGGGCTGGCGTCCGTCCGGCCAACGCGCCGACGCGGACGGCTTTGCAGGGGCCCGGGACGACCAATCTCAACGGCGTGAGCGCCGCGGGCCAGGCACCGCTGGCAGCTGTGTTCGGCGGCACAACGTTCACCACCGAGGGCACCGGGAACACGGTCACCGCCACCATGCGGATTGACCACCGCTTCTCTGCCGCGGGTGTTGCCCCGGCCATCTGGACCTCCCCCGCACCTGCCGCCGGTAACGGTACCGGCGTCTCCAGCGCGCTGTCGCTGAACTATCCGCTGACGAGCACGGCTGAACTTGATTTCTCGTTCGTGACCGACGATGCCACCACCAAGCGGTCGCTGCTCGGTGCCGCGTTCACGGTCTTTGCCAACCGCGCAGCCACCGGTGCCAACGCCGATGGTCCCGGTATGGCCGCCGTCGCTGGCGACATCGACTGGGGTGCCAACAACACGGGCAACACGCAGTTCGTTCTGCTGTTCCGTGGCGTGGACGTGACCAGCCAGTTTGACTTCGCCATCCGCGCGCCCGGCGCGACTGTTCCGGACCCCAACGAAGTCACCTACGACATCACGCCCTCGGCCGCCGCACTGGCGCAGGGCTTCTACCCGCAGTTCGATACCATCCAGCTGCGCCGCGCCCGCGTGGCCAACGTGCCCGTTGTCGGCACCGACAACTTCCTGATCAAGGACATCGTCGCCACCGTTCCGTCGACCCGTTTCGCTGCTCCCGTTCAGTCCCGCGTCTTCGGCGCTGATGCCCGCGTCACCGGCGGCGTTCAGTTCGGCATCCAGCAGTTCGACGGCCAAGGCCTGGCCAACCCCTCGCTGAACCTGTACACCTTCCCGGCAACCGCCGGCAACGGCCTGACCTCGCGTCTGCTCATGAGCCGCGGCAACACCGTCGGTGGTGGCGCAGCCGGCGCCCAGCCCACGATCGCCAACTTTGCCAGCGCGCTGGCCCCTGCCAACGGCGCGGCCAACAACCAGGCCCTCAACTTCACCCTCGCCGGTACTCAGTTTGTCGACTTCCAGTTCCTCGGCGCCACCGGCAACTCCGGCCGCCTGATGACGGCCTTCTCCTTCCGCACCTCCGGTGCGGCGGGCGGAGCCGACACCGGCGTGCTCAACCAGGGCACCAAGATCCAGGCCTTCCGCAACGGCCAGCTTGTCAACTGGACCCTGCCCGACGGGCGCATCGTCAAGGAACTCACCGACCTTGACCTGGCATTCATCGACGCCAACACCGGCAACGGCTGGTTCCGCAACGCGGCCACCGCCGATGCGGCCAACGCCACGTACAACCTGATCAACAATCAGGGCTTCGACACCATCCGCATCTCGCGCATGGAGGGTCAGGGCACCGACACGATCACGATGGACAACGTCGTGGCCCTGTTCCCGCAGGCCTTCCTTGAGGACCTCTACGGCCGTGCCCTGACCAACACTTTGGACATCGGCACCGGCCCGGTCACCCAGATCCCCAAGGTCGACATGGGCGGCGACGGCATGCCCGACTTCAACGACGGCATCGGTCGCATCACCCTCACCGGCGCGACCGGCTTTACCATCAGCGGCGGCAACATAGAGCTGGACACCACCACCAATCAGCTCAACCTGATCGTCCCCGACACCATCGCCGGCATCTACGAAGACTTCCAGACCGCCGGCTTCGGGTTCACATTCGACAACATTCAGGGCACGGGTATCGGCATCTCGCCCCGCGGCGTGCCCGCCGGCACCGGCTCGGTGATCATCGGCTCGCCGTTCTTCCGCGATCCGCGCACCCCAGCACGTTACCACGGTCTGAACCCCCTCACCCAGTTCACTGACACGCGCTTCACCTCGCTGCCCGTGTCCCGAGTGGCCGGCAATCAGACCGGCAACCCCATCACGGTGCTCGACCCCAACGGCCCCGGCCCCGCCGGCCAGGTCGCCCAGCAGGGCTATCAGGGCCGCGGCGTCGCACTCGGCCGCCTCAACTTCATCGATCAGCCGCTGGACAACGCCGCGGACATCTTCGGCAACTTCCTGCCCACCGATCCCGCGCAGCCCCGTGAGGCCCCCTCGGTCGTCCGCACGCAGGGCATCTTCGCCGAGGCCGTCGACGGTGCTTCGCAGAACATCAACTCCATCAGCGTGCACGGCATGCTCATCGGCGGCAGCGTGTTCTCCGGCTCGGTCCAGCGCTTCAACGTCGGCAATCTCTTCGGCTCCGTCCAGTTCCTTGGTGATGTCGGCGGCATGTTCGTTGCCGGTGACTCGGGCGCGTTCTTCAACGTCCCGCCCCAGGGCTCCATCCTCGACACCGGCCAGCTCAACGCCACGGGCAGCCTGATTTCCGCTGTCGGCACCGTCGGCCAGATTCAGATCGGCGGCCGCTCCGCCTCGCGTGTGCTGGTTCAGGGCAACCTCTCGAACCCCAACTACGACCGCCGCGATGCGCTGCGCTACACCGAAGTTGAGAGCATCCCGCCCCAGGATCCGCCCCAGCCCAACCCGCCGGTCATCCCGACCGACGAGGCCACCGTCATCAACACCATCAACGGTCAGGTCGGCTCGGCCGCTCAGGGCGTGTACTTCGGTGGCGGTACCTACCGCAACGATGATCCCTTCGCCGGCGCCGAGTTCGTCGGCGGAACGGCCCGCAGCGTGGTCATCAACGGCCGCCTCGGCCTCATCGACGGTTTCCACACCGTCGAGGACGCCGCCGACAGCTTCGCCTTTACCACCACTGCCGGTCAGGAACTCGTCTTCAACGTCGAGTTCCGTGATCCGCCGCTGCCCGGCCCACCGAGCGCCCAGACCCGCCGCCAGGTCGTCGCCCGCGTGTACGACCAGTACGGCAGCCTCGTCGCCTCGCACCAGTACCCGTTCTCCAGCCCGACGGATCGCCTTCCCAGCGAGGTGACCACGGCCCGCTTCCGCTACCGCGCCGATCAGACCGGCGTGTACTACCTCGTGCTCACCGCCGGCACCGATGCCCCGGGCACGCAGAACTCCGCCGTCGACTACACCGCCAGCGTCTCGGGCCTCGCGCCCGTCTCGCTGGGCATGTACTCCAGCGGTCTGTACACCCGCAACACCAGCATCAGCGTCACCAGCGGCAACGTCGGCCTCATCCGCAACGGTGCCGGCAGCGTGCTGGGTGACCGCACCGTCGGCGACGCTTCCAACGTCAGCGCCACCGTTGAGTCCCCTTTGCACCGTTACGACCTCCGCAACGTCGCAATCTCCACCACCGGCGATATCCACGCGATGCTCATCGGCGGCGATGTGCTCGGCGCCTCGGTCATCAGCATCGGCGGCAACCTGGGCACCCTGCGCACCGGCACCTTCGGTGTCGCCGGCCTGGGCGACTTCGACACCGCCGGTCTGCAGATCGGCGGCTCGGCCGGCACGATCGAAATCGCCGGCTCCGTCGCTGTCCGCACCATCGACCAGCCCGGTGAGACCGCCAATGCCGCCGGCGATGCCGTCATTGCCACCGGCCGCTCCGGCGCTCCGGGCCACATCAACCAGCTGCTCATCGGCGGCCTGATCCGTGGCTCGGGCTTCACGCTCCGCACCAGCGACAACTCCATCATCGACCAGTTCATCGTCGGCTCGCGCCCCGGTGTCGGTGGTGACAATCACGGCCGCATCGTCCTGTTCCAGCCCACCATCGAGATGGGCCGCAACTCCGACATCCGCTTCGCACGCCTGGACACGGCCACGCCGTTCGACGTCGCCGGCTCACAGGGCCGCATCACCATCGGTCAGCCCGGCGGTGCCATCAACGAGAACTCCTATCTCCAGATCACCCCTGCCACGCCGCTGACCCTCGAGGACGACTCGGGCCTGCGTTACACCATCCGCGTGACCGGTGTCGGCTCCGCCGCCGCCGTCCGTCAGATCCCCGTCTCCGGCAGCCGGGGTGCGGCGATCGCCCGCCTGGACGTGATCCTTGCCGCCGGCGGCAACCTGACCATCACCGGCGAGCCGGGCACCGGCTCGACGAGCGGTGTCATCTCGATCGGTCGCATCAACATCCAGGGCGCCGGCAACAACAGTGTCACCTTCAACGGCTCGCTGCAGATTGACGTCCAGGAACTCAACTCCACCGGCGCGCTGGTCAACCTGACCAACGACACCCCCGGCGGTGACATTGTTTCGGCCGATGTCAACGGTGTGACCAACGTCGTCATCCGCGGCGACCTCGGCCGCACGCAGATCGCCGGCGGCTCGGGCACCTTCGCCCGCAACTACGCCCGCATCCTCGGCGATGCCGCCGTGGCCGCGCTGGTGACCAACAACGCCATCAACGTCCAGGGCGCCGGCGGCCGCTGGGGCGGCCAGACCAGTGCCCCGATCGTCTGGGACAACGTCCAGCAGGGTGAGCGCACCCTCGAAGACGTCGGTTCGCCCATCGACAGGTGGCTCAACGGTCTGCTGGTCCGCACCGGCGGTATCGCCTCCATCCGCGTCAACGGCTCCATGGGCGACGTCATCGCTCCCGCCGGCACCATCAACTCGATGGTCGTCAACGCCGACGGTGTCCGCGTCGGCACCAACTTCGACGGCATCGTCGGCAACATCTACGCCAACGCGATCAACAGCCTCGACATCGGTGACGGTCTGGCTTCGCCCGGCGACTCACCGTTCCCGCAGGCCGGCATCTTCGCCAACCTCTTCATCAACTCCATCACCGGCGGCACCCGCGTGGCCAACCCGGTCATCAGCGGCATCATCATCGCCGCCGGCAACCCCGTGCCCGCAGTCGCCGGCCAGCCCGCCGGCGGCATCAACGGCATCACGCTGACCAGCGGCCGCATCGAGAACGCCTTCATCGGCGCCACCACGCTCGACTCCTTCTGGCGCTCCCCGCGCTTCGCCGCCGCGACCCTGGACGTCCAGGATCAGGAACTGCCCAACGGCATCATCAACCGCATCGCCGTCACCGGCGGCAACATCTATGGCAGCCGCATCCTGGCTCAGCAGGTTAACAGCGTCGCTGTGACCCGCGGCAGTATCGACGGCTCAGTCATCGAGGCCATCGGCGTCCCCGGCGCCCAGGACCCGCTGCCCGGCAACATGGGCACGATCACGGCCGACAACATCATCAACACCACCCGCAGCGGCGAGCCGCTGGAGTACCGCTTCTCGACCATCCGCGCCTCGGGCAACATCGCCACGATCACCGTCAACAACCCCGCCGTCGGCGTCATCGCCGACACCCTGGTGGCCGTCAGCGGTCAGATCACCGGCTCCATCCGCGCGTATAACTTCATCCGCGACACCATCAACATCGTCGGCCGCGTCAACCTCGTCCAGGCCAACAACGACGTCCGCGCCACGCAGATCACCTCCGGCGGTCTCAACACCCTGACCGTCGGCGGCGACTTCCGCTCCAGCACCCTCAACATCGCCGGTGCCATCACCACCGTCACGATCACCGGTGAGATCTCCGCCGGCATCATCAACTCCACCGGTCCCAACGGCCGCATCGGCACCATCCGCGCCGGAACCAACATCGACGCGGAGATCACCAGCTCCGGCCCGATCACTCAGGTCACCGCCACCCGCGGCGACTTCAGCGGCTCCATCCGCACCACCGATGCCAGCGACGGCATCCTCAACTCTCTGGTTGTCGGCCGCGACATCCTCGGCTCGCTGGCCGTCTCCGGCAACATCGTCACCATCACCGCCGGCCGCCACATCGGTCGCCGCCTCGCGGTCGATGGGTCCACCGTCAGCTCGCCCGACGTCATCAGCGTCGACGGCACGCTGGGCAGCATCACCGCCGGCGGCCAGCTCTACAGCGACGTGCTCGTCGGCCAGCAGATCACCGGCGCCCTCCGCTTCGGTGCAACTGTTCGTGCGTACAACCGTCCGGGCGGCATCGGTGCCGACCAGGCCTCCGATGCACGCATCGTCGCCTTCGGCCGCATCAACTCCATCGCGATCACCGGCGACTTCGCCGGCAGCATCCGCACCGAGTCCGGCGGCCTGGCCTCGCTGACGATCACGAACGGCTCGCTGCGTCGCCCGGCCAACGGCGACACGGCCTCGGTCACCGTCCGCGACGGCGACCTGAGCGCGATGTCGATCTCCAGCGGTTCGCTGTTCGGCGACGTCATCGTCACCGACGGCAGCATCACCAGCCTGTCGGTCACCGGCACCGGAGCCTTCGGCAACGTCGGCATCAACCCGACCCTGTCCAGTGCCACCACGATCACCGGCGACAACTTCCGCAACCAGCTGCCCCCGGGTGTCGTCGCCACCGCCGGCATCGACGGCCCGCGCATCTGGGCCGGCCGCGACCTGGCTCTGACCGTGGCCGGATCCGTCTTTGAGGCCGGCATCTACGCCGGTAACAGCGTCCGCACCGTCTCCATCGCCGGTTCGTTCGTCAGCGACTCGCTGACCGACGCCAACGGAGCTCTCCGCAACGCCGCCGGCTACATCGCCGCCGGTGAAGTGGTTACCACCGTGTCCATCGCCGGCCGCGCTCAGGGACTCACCATCGTCGGCGGCCTCGCGCCGCTGGCCAGCGGTCAGGGACCCGATCTGGGCACCGACAACGCCATCGGCGGCACCGGTGCTGCGGCCGACACCATCCGCAGCGGCAAGATCAACGCCGTCACCATCAGCGGCGGTGGCACGCTCATCAGCGCCACCAACACCGTGGCCATCGTCGCCGGCGTCTCCGCCGGTAACGACGGCGTCTACGCCACCGAGGGTGGCGAGGCCACCGAGGTTGCAGCCGCGGGCCTGTCCACCGTCGGCACCGTTGCCGTCAGCGGCCCGGTGCTCACCACCGCCAGCAACCGCGTCCGCGTCATGGCCGACAGCGGCATCGCCGGCGTGTCCGGTTCCGGCGCCGCCAGCGTGCTTCGCTCGCTGACGGAGACCACCGCCGGTGATGTCCCCACCTTCAACGATTCGACCTTCCCGGCCACCGCCGGCACCGTGACGACAACGGTCCTGACCACCGCCGGCGTCAACAACATCATCACGCTCCCGGGTGGCGGCCAGGTCCGTATCCGCCTCACGGGCACCAACGTCGCCGCCGCGATCGTCACCGATACGGCCGACGGCTCTACCCGCCTGCTGGTCCGCAACACCATCGTCCCCGGTAGCGGCAACATCGCCAGTCGCGTGGCGACGATCTCCGCCCTGGTCATCGAGGCCAACACAACTTCCGCCGCTACCGCGCTGAACAACTTCAGCATCTCGACCGCCGATGATGTGACCATCACGTCGCTGACGCTGAGTCTGCCGGTTTCCGGCGCCTCGTCGATCTACGTCGACGGCAACATCGTCAGCCTCACCACCGGCACCGTCATCACCAGCGGCACCTTCCGCGCCGGTGGTGACATCACCACCGCCAACATCGGCCGTACCACCAACCTCACCCCCAACGCCGTCTCGGTCCGTGCCGCGTCCATTAGCGCGATCACCTTCCTGGGCGGTCTGGGTGCCGGCGGCACCAACCGCGTCGATGCCCGCAACCTCGCCTCGCTGACCAGCCGCGGCAGCTTCACCGGTGTCGTCTCCATCGAGCGCGACATCACCACCGTCAGCATCGCCGGCGGTCAGCTTGTTGATTCGGCAGTCCGCGCCGGCGGCAACATCGCCACCGTCACGGCCTTGGGCATGCTGCGGTCACGCCTCAGCGCCCGCGGCAACATCACCACCGTCTCGCTGACGGCCGGTGTTAACGCCATCACCGGCGGCCCGGCCTTCACCGGTGCCATGAACAACTCGCAGATCGTCGCGGGTGTGGATCTCGGCTCCGACGGCCAGTTCGGTGGCACCGGCACCGCCGCCGACGTCATCACCAACGGCAACATCACCACCGTCACCATCGCCGGGCAGATGACCCAGTCCGATGTGGCGGCCGGCGTCTCCCGCGGCACCGACGGCTTCTTCGGCACCACCGATGATGTCGCCGCCAGCGGTCGCTCCAACATCACCACCGTCCGTGCAACCGGCGGCATCATCCCCACCGCCCTGCAGAGCCAGAGCTATCGCGTCATCAGCAACGGCACCGTCACGACCGTCACCAACGGCACCGTCGCTGTGGTCGGGGCCATCGGCAACTTCCAGGTCACCCGCATCGCCACCGTCGCATCGCCGGTGCTCGTCACCAGCCTGCTGGTCAGCGAACTCGGCGGCACCTACTCCGCACGCATCGCCTTCTCCCGCGCCATCAACGCCAGCACGCTGGCCGCGGCCCTGTCAGTCCTCAACGTTCGCTCCAACGGCGTGCAGATCGCCCTTCAGGGCGGCAACGTCAACGCCGACTACACCGTCAGCTACGACGCGGTCAACAACGTCGCCGATATCCGCTTCAACCGCGCCGTGACCACCCGCAACCTGGCCCGCGGCACCGCCAGCGGCCAGTTCGATTCCGAAAGCGGTCTGCCCGGCCCGGGCAACTACCGCTTCGCCCTCGACGCCAGCATCCTCCGGGCAGTGGACCAGAACGGCCTGCTCGACGGCAACTCCGACGGTGTCGCCGGTGACTCCTACTCCGGCGGTGCGATCGTCGGTGACGCCGGTGATCGCCTCCAGCCCTCCACCGGTGTGGCCCAGGACAACTTCATCTCCTTCTACGGCCCGGCTTCGCTTGATGCCCTGCTGAGCGCCAATGGCCTGCCCAATGGTGCTGCCGCCTCCGGCTCCAGCAGCACCGTTCGCGGCACGCTCGGTGATCACCCCGACTTCAACGCTGCCGTGTTCAACAGCGGCAGCGATCTTGACCTCTACACCATCACCCTTCAGGCTGGTCAGGTCCTCCGCATCGGCCCGCTGCGTGGTGTCGCCCAGACGGCCGTCATCAACGTGCTTGACTCCACCGGCGCCCCCGCCGGCGGTGCCCTCCTCCAGGGCCTGCCCGTCGGTGCGGCCATCGCCGGTGAGATCAACGTCGAGCAGGCCTTCCTGGTGCGTGCCAGCGGCCAGTACATCATCGCCATCGGCTCGCCCGATCCGCTGGACCCCACATCCATCAACGCCGGGTTCTTTGACCCCAGCGCCATCGACCCCACCAGCACCGTCATCGCTCAGCAGGACGTGCTGAACATCGCCCCCGTGGCCAACGCCACCGGCACCTACAACTTCTCGGTCACCGTGGAGGCCGACGCCACCAGCGGCTTTGCCGGCAACAACCTTGCCCGTACCGCCGGTACCCCCGTCGCCGCCGTGCCGCTGCCCACCCTGGTTAACTTCCCGCAGGACGGCACCGCACTGGTCACCCGCGCTCTGGCCGGTGGTGCCAACTTCAGCTTCACCTACAACCTTGGCACCGATGCTCTCCCGGGTGCTCAGGGTGGCACGCTGGTCAACGGTGTCGTCGTCGGTGCTGTCAACGATGACTTCGTTACCGGCACCAACGGCTTCGTGACCGTGATCCGCACCGCTGGTGCTGATCAGGCCTTCGGCACCGCCGACGATGTCATCACCAGCAACGTCACCGTCGCCGCGGGTGCCACCGTCACCGGCGGCAACACCCCCGGCAACCTGCCCACCGATGCGGGCTTCGTGACCGTCAACAGCACGGTCACCCGCACGGCCACCGCGGGCGCCAACTTCAACTTCAACCTCTTCCTGGGCCAGGACAACGTCCGCGGAATCAACGGCGGGGCCAATGACGACTTCATCATGGGCACCAATGGTGGCACGGTCATCGTCCGCACCGCGGGTGCCGACGCGGTGCTCGGTGACGACCCGACGACTGCTGGCATCAACGAGGGCCTCGACGACGTGATCACCTCGTTTGACAACCGGCCGCTCATGCTGCCGCTCAATGATCCCAACGCGGCTTCGACCACCCCCGCCCCGCTGCCCGACAACCTCAACTTCGGCCGCGTCGGCAGCGTGGTGACCACCACCGCCGTCGATGGCTCGGTCTTCACCTGGCGGCTCGACCCGGGTGCTGACGGCCAGCGCAACAGCTCCACCAACGCCAACCCGTTCCTGGAAGGCGACGACATCGTCCTGGGCCAGAACGCTGCCGGCTCCCTCCGAGTGCTGTTCACCGCCGGCACCGACGGCATCTTCGACACCGCCGACGATGTCACCAGCGTTGTCCTGCTGACGCCACCCTCCGGTGGCTCGGCGAACTTCACCGCTCCGCTGCCGACCAACGCCAACTTCGGTGCCACCGCGGTCGTCGCAGTGGCCGCCACGGCCGGCGCTCCCGATCCCAACTTCGACTTCACCTTCTCCGCCGGTCCCGACGGCTTCCGCGGTCTGCACAACGGCCGCAACGATGACGCCGTCTCGGCCACCGCCAACGGCGTGACGGCCACCCGCACCGCCGGCCCCGACCAGCTCTTCGGCACCGCCGATGACCTGATCACGCCGACCCGCGGCCTGATGAGCAACCTGCTCAACGCCAACGTGCCCGTTCCGGCTGACTTTGCGACCCCCACAACCGTGCTCACCCGCGTTGGTACCCAGGCCGACGGTGCGGTTACCGACAACTACACCTTCTTCTTCCGCACCGGGGCCACCGCTGCCCAGAACACCATCGTCGGCTACTCCTCGTCAAACACCATCACCCGCACCTCCGGTGCCGACGGCATCCTGGGCAACGGTGACGACGCCATCAACGTCATGTCGAATCTGGCCGCCGGTACCGACATCCCCACCCCGCCCCGCCCCAGCGACTTCGCAGGCCTCAGCGGCAGCCCGACCGCCGCCCAGATCACCGCGGCCCTCAACTCCTCTGCCGCCCTGCCGTTCATCGATATCGGCAAGTGGCGCTTCACGCTCGATGCGGGTCCCAACGGCACCTTCAACGGCAACGGTGTGGCCCCTGCGGGCACCGACGACTTCGTCGTCGGCACCACCGCCACCGGCCAGCGCATCGAGTACCGTGCGGGCGCTACCAAGGTCTTCGCCGGCCTGGCCAACGGTGACGTGCTGACCCTCAGCGACGCCATCGGCAACAGCGCCGTCCGCGGTCAGCCCACCGAGAGCGTCAGCGACGTCGATGTCTTCAACCTCAACAACGGCCAGCCCATCCTCGCCGGCACCCGCTACCGCGTCACCTTGCGGACCAGCGAGACAGGTTCCAACTTCGGCGCTCTGGCTCCCCAGCGCTTCGCCTTCGACAACGACGTCGGCTTCCAGATAGAGGACCTCCGCGGCCTGGTCCAGTTCGCTCTCTTCGAGCGCACCGGTGCCACCAACATCAACAACGGTCAGCTCGTCGCCGCCCCCGGCCGTATCGACCTCTTCGGTGGCCGGGCCAACACCACGATGGCCCAGAACCTCAACACCAGCTACGGCTACGACGCCGCCGGTGACTTCTACCTCGAGTTCACCACGCCCTCCAGCCAGCTCAACGCGGCTCAGGCCGGCGTCTTCTCCCTCTACATCCAGGGCGCCGTCGCCTCCCGCTACGGTGTCGAGATCCGTCAGGTCGGCTCGCTGGCCAACCAGACCAACCGCACCCAGAACATCTTCATCGAGACCCAGGGCGGCAACATCGACTGGCTCGAGAGCGGCGGCCGCACTACCGCACTCGAGGCCTACGACCCCCGCGTCAATGGCTTCGTCGGCCTCATCGGCACCCAGACGGTGCTGGACTACATCCTCAACGGCTCGGCCGACCGCCGCCAGCCCGGCCTGATCCGCGCCCTCAACGACATCTTCAGCAACGCCGCCGGCAACGGTGCCCCGGGCTTCGGTGGCTCCAGCGTGGTCATCTCCGCCAGCAACACCGACTTCGTCGGCCAGCTCTACTCCACGGTCTTCGTCACCAGCACCTTCGAGCCCAGCGCGTTCTTCGGCAACTCCACCTTCGGCGCCGTCCAGCGCGTCGACGTCTTCAACGCCAACCCCGAGGATCAGAGCGTCGTCTTCGCTCCGGCACTCAACACCCTCGGCAACACGCCGACTCCGGCCGGTGTCGACAGCTTCATCCGCGACATGACCTTCATCATCGGCCGCCAGATCGGCCAGCTCCTGGGCCTGCGTGTTTCCGCCGGTGCCGACCCGGCTGGCAACCCCGAAGTGGTCGATGCCATGGCCGTCTCCGGCGACCCGGCCGGCAGCCAGCGCGATGTCCCGCCCTTCACCCCCACCCCGCTGCCCCCGCTGGCCGCCCCCACGCCGGGCGCCGGTCCGCGGTTCAGCGCCGTCAGCCGCAACTTGGCCGGCACCGGAGCCAACGCCGCCGCTGGCACCCAGTTCTTCCTGGGTCAGCAGAACGGCTCGCTCATGCTCCGCCGCATCTTCGGCGTCTGACCTCGCCGCCGAGAACCTACGAGTACTTCCCCCCAACCCCGGCCCCTGGCCGGGGTTTTTCTTTAGGATCCTGTGAACCCGGACCGATGATGTGGAAAGTCTGTTGAATTCTCGCGATTGTGTTTTATACTGAAATACGTCTGCCCGGAGCCGCATGGTCGCGGCTACGCAGTTCGCAGGATTCGCGTATGGAAGTCCCCTCCGTCATCCCTTCTTCACCTCAGACCACCGCTATCGGGTCGGTTTCAACTGTCCCAGCCGTCGGGGCGGATGTGCAGCAGGCGGCCGCGATTCCCTACCGACTCGATCCCGACGGCAATCTCTGGGTCATGCTCATCACCAACCACCGCGGCGAGTGGATCGTGCCCAAGGGCATGATCGACGCCAACCGCACCGCTGAGCAGACCGCCCTCAACGAATCCCTCGAGGAAGCCGGTATTACCGGCTCGCTCGATGCCGAGCGGCTCGGCACCTTCCGCTACACGAAGTACGGTGTTTCGCTCAACGTCGCCGTGCTGGGAATGCGTGTCGAGCGCGTGCTCGTCCGCTGGCTTGAGCAGGCCGACCGCGAGCGCGAGTGGTTCGTCTACGCCGAGGCCCTGGAGCGTCTCACGCGGCCCGACCTCCGCCGCCTGCTTCGCGTTCTGCACGACCGTGTGACGGGCAAGCCCAAGGCCACCGCCGCCTGAGCGGCCGGCTCCCGCCGCATCTGCCAACCTCTGTGACCTCTTATCCAGCCCTCCAGGCCGCCACGCCCGGCCCGGCGGCGTTTTCTTTGATACGCTGGGGGTATCGCTAACTTCTCAGTCATCTCAAACGAGTCCGTCACCTTCGGCATCGCGTATCAGGACGAGCATCTGCTGGTCATCGAAAAGCGGGCGGGCCTTGTCACGCAGCCCGGCCTGGGCCACGACGACGACTCGCTGCTCAACGGCCTGTACTTCCACTACGGCGCCAAGCTCCAGAATCTCGGCAAGGTGCGTGATTTCGGTCTCCTGCACCGGCTCGACCGCGAAACCTCCGGGCTTCTCGTCGTCGCCCTCTCAGCCAAGGCTTACGACCAGCTCCGCCTGGACTTTGAGGAGCGAAAGATCCGCAAGTTCTACTGGGCCGTGTGCAACAAGGCTCCCAACAAGGACGTCGGTCTGGTCAATAAGCCCATCGCCGAAGTCGAGCCCAAACGGCCCGGCGACAAGAAACTGGCCATCATCGCCTCGCCCCCCCGCGGCCGGCAGTCCGAAACCGCCTATCGCGTGCTGGCCAAAAACATGAGCGCCGCGCTGGTCGAGTGCCGCCCCATGTCCGGCCGCCTCCACCAGGTCCGCGTCCATATGGAAGCCATCGGCTGTTCCATCCTCGGTGACGGGCTCTATGCCCACCCGCGGATCGCCACCGCAGCCCCGCGGCTGGCCCTGCACGCCCACCGCCTCGCCTTCACCCATCCGATCACCGGCGAGGAGGTCGATGCACGCAGCGATTTTCCCGATGACCTCCGCCCGCTGATCCGCCGGCTCAAGCTGCCGCTGCCGGTGGCATAACACCCGGTCGGGGCATCCCGTGCCGCCGCAACTCACGAAACTGCGTCTGCGTTACTTCCCGGCCTTAAACGAAGGATCCTGATCCGGCCGCCGGTCCGCCCCGTCAGGTCCGGTCGGCACCGTGAACTTGATCTGGTTCCGCTCCAGGGTCGTCCCGCACGCGGCATGCAGCCGGGCGATGGCGATGTTGTAGTCAGACAGCGCGTTGAACTCCTGAATCTCCACGCCGGCCAGGGCCGCCTGCCGACGCAGTTTCAGATCAAGGAACTCCGGCGTCAGCGCCTGGATCGTCTTTTCCTCAACCTCCAGGGCACGCAGGTTCTCTGCCGCGGCAATGCGTGCCGCCCGGGTCTGCTCAATCAGGGCGTAGTTGCTCGTCACCTGCCGCAGGGCGGTGATGATCTCCGACGTCACCCGCTGGATTACGTCCCGGTATGCAATCGCCGCCTGGGACCGCTCAAGCTTCCTGACCCGGTAGGTCGCTTCCGGTCCGCGATTACCGATAGGAATCTCAAAGCTCAGGCCGACGATGTAGTCCACAAAGCTGCCGGTGACCTCGCGTCCGGCGGCCCGGCCCACATCCGTCGAGAGGCCCGACATGCGGATCTGCGTCCGCATGTCAAGCTGAGGCAACCGGCCGTTGTCGGCCACCATCTGCCGCACCGAGGCATCGTCCAGCCCCAGAATCGCCCGCTGGATCTCAGGCCGGTTCTGCAGGCCCAGCACCAGCGAGTCAGCCACTGAATATTCAATCGCCTGATCAACGGGCATGTCGGCCGGCAGCACCAGCACGTCCGAGCCGATCGGCAGATCCCGGTCGTTCATCTGCGATTTGAGCCGATCGCTGGCCGCTCGCACCGCGGCCTCCGCTCGCACCACATCCGCCTCGCGGCTGGCAACCTGGGCGATCGCGTCTGAGAGCTGGGCCTGCCGCACATCACCCGCCGCCGCCGACCGGCTCCGGAGCACATCGCGAACCTGGATGCCCCGGTCGACGAGCCGCTGGGCAATCCGCAGTTGCTGTACTGCCGAGCACAGATTCCAGTACGCCTCTTCTGTATCCGTCGCGGTCTTGAGCAAGTTGGCCTTGAGCACCTGAATCTGGTCTCTCTCGGCATTCTCCGCCAGCCGCACCTCCGCGAGATTGACCTCTGAGCCGAAGTTCCGCAGCAGCGGCTGATCGAACTGCAGCGTCAACTCGGCCGTGCCCGTCGGATCCGGCCGGATCGTGTTGTTCCGCAGCTTGTAGTCGCTCAGGCCGATGGCCTGCTGGATTGCAAACTGTCCGCCGCTGGTCACCCGCCGCCGCAGGCCGATGCTGTTCTGCAGGTCGGTCTGCTGTGTCGTCAGGGCCGCGCCCGTGTTGGCCGCCTGGCGATCAAGATTGTTCCAGGTTGAGTTGTTAAACAGCGTCCAGTCAAAGGCCGACTCGGCGGCCACGATCTTGGCCTGCTCAATGGCCGGCTGAATCCGCGCAAACTGCACGGTCAGGTTGTTCTCCGTGCTCGTCAGCACCGCCCGCCGCAGGTTGATCTGCACGACCTGCTGAGACTGGCCGAGCAGGGAAGGGCTCATTCGCAGCGTGGTCCCGGCGTAGGACTCCGGCCCGCTGGCCCGCTCCAGATCCGCGACAATCTCCGGCCGAATGCCCAGCGAATCAATCTTGCTGACTCGGGCCGTCGTCAAAAGCGAGGACCGCTCCAGCGCGGGTTGAATCTCCCGCTGGCTGGCCGCCAGCACCGCTCGGCGAAGCTCCGTATCCGGGCGAGCATCCAGCGGCGAGCCACAGCCGCCGCACAGGGCCAGAAGCAGGGCTGCCGGGATCGCTGCCGTCCTCCCGTTCTTAAGGGACAGGCGACGGCCGGTGGAGGTCAATCGACGCATTGGACCGAGGTTAGTCTTCAGGGTGGGCAACTGGAACAGATTCGCATGGTAAGTGGCCGAGGAATCCTCCATCTTGCCAGATCGTCCAATCCGTTGGCCGCGACGACCTTCCCCGTGCCCCGCTGGTAGTGGGGGGCCGCCCGGAGTACCCGCCCGATCCCACCTGTTCCGGCGATCCAGGTCTTGCGAGTCGACATGCCATCCACATCTGACCCCGCCAGCCGGGCAACATCAGGTGTCGCGACCGGCCGGGATCCTCAGCGATGATCGAGATTGGGTGGAACCCCGCAGGTCCGCGGGTCGAATGAAGCCTCACCTGTGATTCCACCCCCCGGTACCCCGGGCGGGCGGGGTCGCCGGGCTGGACCGGGCCGGGTTGGACTCCAAGATTGATCGGCTGCCCGGTTGGCGTCCGCTCACTTGCTTGTCTAACCTCCTCACCCGCCTGAACGGGTCCTGCGGCTGTTGGCCGCGGGGGCGTTGCTGGCGCATACTGACCGCTTGAGCTTTCGGAGACCGCTTCATGGCATTGCTTTCCTCTCGCAGCGTCGCGAACTCCACCATGGGTGTCCTTGCAGTCACGGGCCTTCACGGCCTTGCGACTGGGGCACTGGCCGATGCAGCTGGCACCGTGACGCCGGTTGATTCCGGCAAGGTCGCGGCCGTGCAGACCCTCTCACAGTCCGCCAGCACGCTGCTGGCCGAGGGCAAGCCCGTCGCGGCCCGTGCGGCGCTGGTTCGCGTCCTGCGTTCCTCAGCAGTTGATTCCCTGCCCGCCACCGAGCGTGTGCTCTGCACCGCCGTGCTGGAGCAGGCCGAGCGCAGCATCAAGCAGCTCGATGCCGCCGAACTTTCCCTGCAGAAGGCCGAGCTGGCCGTGACCGAGGGTGACCTGCTCATCGCCGAGCGTCAGACCCAGGCCGCCGGCAAGATCCGCACCCTCAGCCAGACCCAGCAGGCCCGCGTTGAGGCACTGACCGCCCAGGTCAAGAGCCGCCGCGAGTCGCTTGCCCCCATGGCCGCCGGCCTGATCACCAGCGCCGTCGCCGACTTCGAGGCCGGTCGCTACGAGCAGGCCAAGTCCGCCCTGTCAACCGTCTACCGCTCCGGCATCGAGCTCTCCGCCGAGCAGCGCCGCACCGTGGACACCTATCAGGTTCGTCTGGTCGACCTGGAGCGCACCCGTGGTGGCGAGTTCGCCGCCGCCGACGCTTCCCTGGCTGTCTTCCAGCCCGGCAAGGTTCGCAAGCACGAGCCGGCCCCCGGTGAGCCCGCTCCCGCCCCGGCCGCCGAGCCCGCTCCGGCCACCGCGCCCGCCGCCGAGCCGGTCGCCCAGCCCGCTCCCGCCCCGGCCCCCGCCGCCGAGCCC
>CAILKP010000107.1 GCA_903834785.1 uncultured bacterium | reverse complement strand
CTACTCCCGACGTGGAGGGACCCCGGCCCGCTACGCCCCAAGGGTAGGTCGCGCGGACCCACGAGTACGGAACCCGCACGACCGAGCCTCACCCCGGGCGGCCTCGGCAGCCCGCGGGGACAGGGACCGGAGCGGACTAACCCGGCGCCCGGAAAACGCCGGGCGGCCGCCCGGATCCAAAACCCCAGTGGCACCCGTCGAACTTGGGAATAACCCAAGCGGAGCGGAGGTGCTGCGGGTAGCAGTCCGCCCAAGACCGTGGAGCTCGGGCGGGCCCAATATAATACGTATCAAAGGCACGGGCCGCCGGTCGGGAACTAAGGGGCAGTGATCCGCAAAGACCTACGTGAGTCGGACGAGTACAACCCTTCAGACGTGCACGTGCATCCCACGCAGATCCCCAAGCGCCAAGAGTCGAGAGTTGATAGGGGCCATCACCGCATGATTCAAGAAACAGTTATTAACACCCCGAAGTTAAAACTGAACAGGGGCGTAGGGGCCACGTATATATTCAAAGGTGCGAAACAGTTCCTCATTCAATTTGCATATTCGTGTGAAAGGTATTCATTGCATGATTGCACACCAATTTGCACAACCAATTCAGAACAACGATCACTCATAATGAAACAGAAGTAGAAAACACAAGATGGATTTAATCACATGCTTGCTCAGAAATTCCGAATTAGAAATTCATCGCACATGCATATTCAAGGCACAAATTAAATATCATCAGCTCCACCAATGATGCATTACATGGTTTCGCAACTGACTCGATTCAATTTGCATATTCGTGTGAAAGGCCGCAGGAACGTCCAAGGCTCGGAACAGATCTAGAAGTTTTTGACTTCTCGTCGACATCCGGATCTTCAAGGAATCTGCGTGTATTGACCGCTGTATTCCAGTCGCAACGTGTATTGACCGTTGTCGAAGCTCTCCTCAAGGTCGGATTCTGTCGTATCGATAAATTAAATCGGACTTTCTATCGGACGGTTCTGTATTGACGTTCCGCTCCGGTAGTCTGCTCTGATCAGGGTGCGTGCACCATTGATTGGTCGTTCGCATTGGCGGCGCACCTCTCTAGACTACCATTAGGCCTGTAATTTTCCCAAGCTCTTGTCCCCGCCCTCGCCATCTCCCGCCTGCACTTCCCGAGACATGGAACCAACCGATCCCGCCCCTTCTGGCGCCCGCCTGCTGGCGCCCGCTCCCGCTTCGGCCGGAGCGCGCGCCGTCCCCTCGCCCGTGGGCCCCGAATCCCGCCCGGCACTCGTCCGCGCCGCTGCCCCCGCCGCGCCCGCTGCGGCGGGCCCGATCAGCTCCCCAAACGACGGAGCCTCCCGGGCGGACCCTCCTCAGCCCCGCCCGGCGCCGCGACCTGATGCGGCGGGCGCCAGCCCGGCGCCTGACCCGCCAGCGATCAGACCCAGCCCGGTCGGCCGGCCCCGCGGACGCCCCCGCGCTGCCGCTGTGGCAGCCCGCCGGACCCCCGGACGCGGCGCAGCGGCCGCACGCGGCCTGAACGCAACCCGCGGTACCCCCGGCTGGGGCAGCCGTGGTCGCCGCCACCCCCCAGCCGCCCTTGCAACCGACTTCTGGGATCGCCCCCCGCGGATCGGCGACGAGCCTGAGGAGGAGGACCTCGGACTGGACCTCCTCGGCGATGCGTTCCCAGCCCCCGCCTGGCGGCTTGACCCCCGCCCGGCCCCGGCCCCCGACGCGCACATGGATGGGCCCGCTGCGCCCCCCCCCCGCCGCGTCCGCCAACCGCCGTCACTCGCGTGGACCTCGTCGACGGACCCGGCCTTGGGCTCCCCTCGACCGACTCTCTCCTGGCTGGCGCCAGCGCCTTCCCTGACGGGCCGCCCGGCGGCGCGCCGGCCCCGCCCACCTGGCCCACCCGGCCACAGCCCCCTCGCCCTGCTCCTCCTCGGGCGCTTCCCACGTTCGGCACCAACCCCGCCCCCATCGGCGCCCCTGGGCCCATCGCGGCAGCCGGGACCCTGGGCCTGTTCCGGGCCCAGCATGAGGACACCGGGCCGTCATTCGCGAAGGTCCGCCCCCGAACGCAGGAGGAGCGCAACTCCATCACGGAGGCAGCCATCGCCCACATGTTCTGCGCCCTCCGTCAGGCAGAGGTGACCCGCGCACGCTCAGCGGCGGATGACGCAGCCGCCATCGCGGCGATCAAAGCCGCCAAGTACATGGCCGCGTCCGGCCTGGCCCCGACGTCCCTCGACCGGGACATGCACAGCATCTCGTTCGGGCCCCAGGTCCTGTTTCGAGGGGGTCTCTCCCCCTTCGAGATCGGCAAACTCTTCAGCGCAGCCGTACCCTTCATCATAAATGATCCCAAGGACGTCACGGCCACCACCCCCTGGAAGGACCTGCGCACGTCGGCCGCCGTCCTCTACGCCCGGCTGGAGGCCGAGATCGCGGCATGCCGGGCCTCCGGCACCGAACATCCGATGTCTTTCACGGTCTTCCACCTGGTCCACAAGCTGATCTTCGCCTTCTTTGACCTCCGGGCCCAACTCATGCTCCCGATCATGGCTCTGCCCCCGAACGCCCCCCACGCCGCCGCCATCCACGCCATCGCAGGCGGGTACATTGACCAGGCGAACATGATCCAGCCCTGCATAGAGGCAGCCAACGACCGCATCGACGCCGGCGTGTTCTCCACGCGCGGCTGCAATCCAGCCCTCGCCGAAAACGCTGCCCGTGTCGCAATGACCCGCCCCTTCCTCCTTGCCCTCCTGTACGGCATGGAACGTGACACTAGAACCGCACAGATGATCCAGGAGTATGCGGACTTTACCCCACCAGCGGAGGCTCTCAGTGCCAACCGGTTCACTGCATCCTGGCCAGTCGGCGTGCCCGGCATCGGCCAGCCCCCGCCACCCGCACGATGCAACACCCCTGCTCCTGCCCAGCCCCGGCTCCCCCCTCCCGCCGCCCGCCTCGCCCCGCCACTCCCGGCCGGACCTCCGCCCTCGGCGGGTACCGCCTTCAACCGCGGCACCCCGTCCGGCTACTACGGACAGCTCTGGGACGTGCCGGGCCGCCCCGGCTTCCGCACGGACGCTGCAGGCCTGCTCTACCACAGTCAGTGGTTTTCCGGCGAGTATTCGTGCCCCGTCGGCTGGGGCCCGCCCCCGCCCGGCCCCCCTGGTCCGGCGGCAACTCCACCCGGCCGGCCGGCCGTGCGTGGCAGCGCCCTCTCCGTACCAGTCGCCAGCGCCCTCATCAGCACCGCCTCGCCATTCACCTCGCCGCCTCGTGAGCCTTGCCATCACTGTGGCCTCATGGGCCACGCGCAGTACGAGTGCCCGCGGCGTTTCTTCGAGACCTACGCCTCCCCCCTCCCCGGATTCCTGCCGTCCGGCGAGCCCGACCCCTCGGCATGGGCACACGGCACCCTCTCGGCCACCGCTCGGGCCGCCATGGCTGCCTACCTGCTTCATCACAACGTGCCCCCGCACCGGAAATTCCTCGTCACTGCGGCACACATCGCCTCCGGCACCCCCCCTCCTCCCCCCCCGTAAAGGGGCTCTCGGCCCTCCCCGGCCCTGGTCCCAGCCCCGCCACACTGCTCGGATCTCGCCTGCATCACAATTTTCCGGCCTAGCCCGACGGCGATTCCGACACCCCTCAGGGCTCAGCCCGAAACGGCCCTGGCCTCCCTCAATTTTCCATGGGCCTGGCCCGAAACCGGCCCTCGGGCTCAGCCATACAGATACCCCTGCTCCGCCGTGGTGTCCATCCCGCCCGCGCCCCACTAAACCGCGTGCGCCCCAGGTACCTCCGCGGGGCAGCCAAACAGCGGCTAACACGGCCGCAGGTGCCTGACCCACACCCACTCGACCCAGTCATACGGCAGGCACCGCACGCCAGCACCGGTCTGTCACCCCCGGCGCGTCCAGTAACCCGACAGGCCTGGACCCTCACACCCTTCGCAGGCCTCGCTCACCCTGAGTG
>CAILKP010000106.1 GCA_903834785.1 uncultured bacterium | reverse complement strand
GCATGGCATCGGCCTCACGCAGCTTCGAGATGATCTGTTCGGGTGTGTGTCGTGTCCGCTTCATCGAGAATCTCCTGGCCGCTTCCGGCGGCCTTCGGGACTCTCATAGTTGGTGGATCAGGATTCTGGGAGCAGGTCACCGGGACGGGGCAGACCGAGGGCGTGATCGCCTGCTCCGCCGCCGGATTGGCAATGCGGGCGTTTTCGTGTTCATCGGTGCCCAGGGCAGTAAGAAGTTCACAGATGACACGATCCCGAGCGGATCATCCCGTGTCACGTACGAGATCACCGCGGTCCGTTCAACCAAACGCGGTGGCGCGGCACAATTCAACGTCAACATCGGAGTTGGCGGCGACGGCCTCATGACCGCAACGGTCAGCCCGCTCAAACTGGCAGCCTGATACTGACCAGTCGCAAAAAAGCGGCCCCGCGTGGTGCGGCACCGCCTTTCTTTGTACTACGAGCCGCAATCAGCAGCCGAGAGCGAAGTTGTTTATAAAGCAGATGAAGTCACTGCCATCAACGGTGCCGTCGGCACCCCCGCACGGCGACGAGGGGTCGGTGCCGCCAGCAATATCCGCAAGCAACTCGCCAGCGCTGAACGCATTGATGAATGCGACAAAATCGTTTCCATCGATGATGCCATCCGGGTAAAGCCCGTTATAACCAGCCCCGGCCACGTCCGCCGGATTAACATTCCCACCAATAACGCACCCACCCAAAATGAACTCATACGCCAAACTCTCGCGATACGTCACGTCCGCAACGTTGGGGAACGAGGCCGCGGGATGCTGAGTGCCCGCAACAACAGACTTGAGATTCTGACTCATGACACGGTATCGACCGGGTTGGTAAACAACGCCGTCAACCTTCGAAAGCGTCACACTACGGGACGAGACCGTCTGGTTCATGGGCACGTTGTCCCAAGTTGCCGGAAAAGTAGCGAAGTTCTGATACTGAACTTGGACCGGCGACGCGGACCCAACCGCCGTGTTTTTCCTTGCTACCGGCCCGTTATGACTGACAACGACATTTGCGGCACCGCTCATAAAGTTGGCCACGGTGACCATCCCAGCGCGACCCTCAATCATCGGCGGACTGCAGTCCCGACGCCACACCGTGAAGGGGAAGACGCCAGCAGCGCCACCACCGATGAGGCCGGAATTGTATTCCTGTGCCGGCGTTGTCGGATTCGGTACCGTCGGCAGGACACGCGTGCCGCCGCCAAAGCTGGTCGAAACGGCGCCAAGCCACTGGAACGGCTGAGGCTGCGGCTGGAGCACACCGTTTGTATCGATATAATTAAACGCCCCGAAAGTGAGCTGGCTCCGGATGGCACCTGCACTCACCAAGGACGAACTAGACGCGATGTAGTCTGCAGCAACCAGCACGCGTCCGCCAAGCTCGCCTGCAACACGGATTCCCTTTTGGCCAGGCGTCCCCACGCCAAGATCTCGACAGTAGATGTCACCGAGTGTAGATGCGGCCGAAAGATACCCAAGGCCCGCCTTAGTAGCAACATTTGACCGCAATAAACCGGTGTTTGGCAGAGCAGGAACACTGCCAACCTGAATGGTGGTTATATTACCGTACGCGCGAACATAGTTGTTTCCCGTGCTCCCGAGGTTTCCCTTAACGTCCAAAAGCTCAATGACGCCGGTTGACTCGATGTTGCCGAGTACGCTCCCACGAACAGTTAGAGAAGTAATCGCACCGGCAAGCGGACCCGGCTGCGTCGAAGTGCCACCGGCCGCCCTTGCGTACACATTGCCGATGAGGTCTCCGCCGATGTCTAAATTGATAATATCATTGACGTCAACTGAAATGCCATCTGCCTCGGATGTGCCGAGCGAACCCGCGACCCGGACATTTCGAAGCAATATTCGCGGCCCCGCGTCACCGGCATTCGTCGTTCCACGGCGAATTCTCCGGATGTTTCCAGGGAAGTTTGTGGCCTGAAGCTCGCTTCCCGCACCACCGCCAATCGCTCCATTTATGAAGAGGCGGACATTAGGAGTCCCGCCATCAACACCTAAGTAGTTGACAGTGACATCACGAATCCGATCGTCTACAGTTCCAGGATAAATGTGAACAAATGCATCGTCAGTGCGGAATACATAAATTTCAACATCATACAAGTATGGCGCAACATCATTATAATATGCTTCTGTACATCGACGTCCTTGACTATCGCAGCGACCAGTGGTCGGATACCGGAACTGCGGCTGCGCAAATAAACTCGATGCCGTGACCGCAACTAAGACACAACAGCTCCATTCTGTGATTTTCATTTCCTACTCCTTCTGGATAACAGGGCTAACGCTGCAATCGGGACGAGACCTGAACCACTCGGCACAGCGGTTACGATTCGAATTCCGCGCGAACCAAAGCTGTCATCGACGCGTACAGCAAATCTCCCGAACGCGACTTGTTCGTCGACGTACAGGTCCAACAGTGAGTTGAATGTACTCGTACCACAGACGAACATGTATTCACCCTCTTGCCCGGGGAACAATCCTTGGGAGGTACAGGTGAACTCCCGTGCGCCACCGGACACGTCGAAGAGTCCCCATGGTGATTGCCCCCCGTAACTCGCGACGCCCAACAGTGGATCCGTCATCTGTGTCGCGATGCCAGCATTTGTTTCCCCCCCGCTCTCCGGCAAGCCGGAAACCGGCGGCGAGGCAGATCGATTCGGGAACAACCACCACCCGGCCAACCCGGTACCGTTTCGGTTTGGATCAAAGTATCCGGCTTTGTACCATTCATCGACCGTGGGTAACCGAAAAGCTGCGGACGCGTTTTGTGTAATAGCGGCCGTCGGAGGATTGGGAGACGAAATGTCGATACCTCTCAGGTCGTACGCGCCACTCTCGAACGCTGCTCTTTCGAGCCGCTTGCCATTCGTCAACCAGTTGCAGTAGGTCGCGGCAACAAGCCACGACATTGAAGTGGCTGGCACCCTAGCAACGCGGTCGTTGTAGCTATACCGCCCATTTTGATCCCGCCCGATGTAGAGCGTGGTTAGCGTGGGCGACTCAGGGTCGCCTCCCCAGTAAGGGCTGTACGCGTTCACAAACTCCGCCCACTCCGCGACTGTGGTCTCCGTACGAGCGATTCCGTAGCCGTATGAGACGACGCCGCGCCCCTCAAAGCTCCCCGGGATGTAGAACGGATTCGCTGCCTGGTCCGCGCCGCGATAGCCCGGATTACCGCCCGGAATAAGGACATACTCACTCCCGTACCGGTTGACGACCTGTGCGCCCGCGCTGATGGCACCAGCGGGAATCGGCGGCAGATCAGCAAGCGCAACAGTACAACACACCCCGATGGGGGCGACGACCGCGAGGTGGGAAAGATGTTTCATGATTGAGCCCAACGGACCGATGGCGTGCGGCACGCGCTGCCCGCAGCGAACCAACAGAAATACGCTAGGCGCAATCGAGTCTGGTGTCAACAATGCAGCGATAGAGCTGCACTTATCCACACCGCTTTTGATTCGGTTGCGTGCGCAACGTTGCGATACGGGGGAGAACTAAAGCCAGGGATGCCGTTTAACGAACCGCTCACAAAGTGCTTCTGGCAATTTAGCTTGCAGCGACCCGAACGGTCTGTCCGTTCGCTTCCGCTCGGGCTCTTATTGGCAGCGACCGGTGCGGCTACTTCTCCACGGGCATGGTCGGGATGCCGTACTCGCGCCAGCGGGAGGTGACTTTGGTTTTGATCGCCGGGTCCATCTCCAGAATCGGTGGCCAGGAGCGGACGGGCCAGCCGTGGCGGTCATCACCGGGGATCTTGACGGTGGCATCGAACAGGAGCATGCAGCGGGTGTGGTCGGCCGAGCGGTAACGCAGCGTGTCGCGGCCGGCATCGGTGTGGGCGCACCAGTGGAAGAGGGCCTGGTCGGTGTTGTGGACATCGACCTTGCCGCTGACTAGGACGACGAACGGCGGCGTGGGGTCGGCACGCTCCATGCAGCGGCGGACGAGTTCCTCGAGGATCGCCCGGCCCTGACCGGCGTGGGTCTTGAGGCAGCGGAGCAGCAGCCAGCCGCTGCCGCAGGATTCAGGGAGTGCGGCATCCTCAACCCCCGGGATTGACCGGGCGAGGTCAAGGATCGCACTGCTGGCGGCGGGGCGGCGGGTGGCGGCATCGGTGGTCGGGACGCCGTGGACGGACTCCCCCTGCTGCTTGACGGTGCCATCAAAGCCGATCTTGGTTCCGGCACCAAGGTGCGGTGCGGCGTGGTCGAGGATGTCCAGCGGGCCGTGGACGGTTTCGACATCGCGGATGGGGTGGCAGAAGCCGGCGAGCTGCGCCAGCACGGCGGGTGTGTCGTGGACATCCACCGTTTCGGGCACAACCAGAATCGTTTTCGTCCAGGCCATCTGGCCGGCACCCCAGACCGAGTGCATGACGCGGCGGCCCTGCATGGGGTAGGCCTTGTGGATCTGCAGCGCGGCGCAGTTGTGGAACGCGCCGAACATGGGCAGGTCGTAGTCCTCGATATCGTGGATTATGGTCTTCAGCAGCGGGAAGAAGACGCGCTCGGTGGCCTTGCCGAGGTAGTAGTCCTCCTGCGGGGGCAGGCCGACGACGGTGGTCGGATAGATGGCCGAGCGTCGCATGGTGACGGCGGTCACTTCGACGATGGGGTAGCGATCGGGCAGGGAGTAGAAGCCGGTGTGGTCACCGAAGGGGCCTTCAAAGACTGCGCCGGGGCCGAGTGTGTCGCCGCGGCGCGGGTCAAAATCGATGAACCCGGCCTCATCGGAGACGAAGCCCTCGATGACGATCTCGCAGTCAGCCGGGAGCCAGACGGGGACGGAGACGCCCTTGCACAGGCGGATGCCGGACTTGTTGAGGAAGCCGGCGAGCAGCAGCTCACTGATGCCAGGGGGCAGCGGCGCGGTGGCGGCGTAGGGCATGACGGACTGGCCGCCCAGGGCGATGGCGACGGGCATTTTGCGGCCGAGCTTCTTCCAGGATCGCCAGTGGCGTGCGCCGTCGTGGTGCATGTGCCAGTGCATGGCGACGCGGTTGCGGCCCAGGAGCTGGACGCGGTACATGCCGATGTTGTGGGAAGCCGGGCGGTCGGCGTTCTCATCATCGGCGTGGATGGTGTGGATGCCGGCGAGGGTGATGTACTTGCCGCGGTGGAGGGTGTCCCACTCCGGCCCGTGGCCCAGGCCGGGGATGCCGGCGTTGACATCCGGCGGGTAGCCCAGGGAGGCGAAGTCACCATCGGCCGGCCAGCAGCGGATGATGGGCAGCTTGGTCAGGTCGATCTCATCGCCGCGGAGGACGACTTCCTGGCATGGGCCGCGGCCGCCCTTGCGCTTGGGCGGGATGCGGAGCAGGGGCAGGAACTGGCGGGCCTTGGCGATGAGTTCGGAAAACGAACGCGGGGGCTGAGGCTTGACCAGGTCGGCGATGACGCGGCCGATGGCATCGAACCCGCCGGGGGTGTGGCCGGCTGGTGAGCCGGGGCCGTCCTCGTTGCAGCCCAGGGCCATCTCCATGCGGCGGTAGGAGCCCCAGGCGTTGATGAGCAGCGGGATGGTGCTGCCTTGGACGTTCTCAAAGAGCAGGGCGCGGCCGCCGAGACCGGCAAAACGCGGGTCGTTCTTGCGGGCCGAGCGTGAGGGCAGGTGGGGGCAGGGAGACTTGCTGACGCGGTCGGCGATCTCGGTGATTTCAAGGACGGAGGAGACCGGTGCCGAGATGCGGGCGAGTTCATCGGCGGCTTCGAGCGCGCTGACGAAGGAGGCGATGTTTGGGAACATTGACGGAGCGTAGGAGCCAGACAAATTGCGGGGGGAGGGGGAGGAGGAGGAGGCGCACCGACGCCAAACCAGCCAGCCGCCCATGCGTCAGCCAGTTTCACAACCCAACTTGCCCCTTTGGCAACTTGGCCCTTTGGCCCTTTGGCCATTTGGCCATTTGGCCCATTGGTCATTTGGCCACTTGAACTTCCATCACCGTCCTCGTCCGCAGCCGCTCTCCCCCACCGACCACCGCCACGCCCGCATCCGCGGCCGTCATCGCCCCGCGGGCCACCAGGTTGAACGCGTCGTTCACGTTCGTCTGCGGCTCCAGTGCAAAGTACGGCAGCCCGCCCGCCTCCTTCCCCTCTCCATGCGGCACGAACAGCACCACCTGCCGCTGGTTCGCCCCGCCATCCATCTTCAGCGTCACCCCGCTGCCCGGCCAGTTGATCTCCATCGCCCCGTCGCACCCGCCAAAGACCGTGTCCGTCGCCTCGCCCGGCAGTTCCATTCCCTTGGCCAGTGCCGCGCTCATCGCATCCGGCACCGCCGGCCCCGTGGCCATCTTGTCCACCAACTGGTACCGCCCCGCCACCGGCGCCTTGATCCGCACCGCCTCGCCGCCATCCCACAGCCGCCGCATGAAGTACGGATGCAGCCCGCACCCCGCCGGCATCGGCTCGCTGCCGTGGTTCACCACGTCCACCTCAATCGTTGCCGTCATCCCCATCACCTCATACCGCACCACCACCTCAAACGGAAACGGAAAGTTCGCATCCCCCACAGTGCGGCTGTCAAATGCCAGCCGCGCCGACACCGGCGACCGGTCCAGCACCACAAACGGCCGCGCCCGCACATCGCCGTGAATCGCCGTCCCGTCACTCGAGGTCGCCCGCAGCTTGTGCGTCCGCCCGCCAAACGCAAACGCCGCACCCGCCAGCCGGTTCGCCCACGGCGCCATCACAAAGCTCGCCAGGTTGCTCGGGCTCGTCTCCCCGTCACTGGCCCGCCGCATCATCGGATGAAAATAGTTCGCCGGCCCCTTGACCGAAAAGTCGCTGATCCCCGCCCCCAGCTCCGGACGAACCACAAGCCGAAGCCGATCCGACTGCAAGGTGATAGCTGCCATATCCCCATCATTGCCCCGCTGCCGCCCCGCCGCCGCAAACCCACCCACCTCCTGACCGGCCAGCCACCAAGTTCTCGCTTTTCGGCAACTCCCCCATCGCCCCGCCGCGAATCGCCCCTCATGCTCCCGCCAACGCCCCTGCTCTCGCGCAACCTCACCTCCCCGCCGCTGATGACCACCAAGGCCGCCCTCTTCGTGCTCATCACGCTCTTAGCCGGCCTCCCGCTGGTCCTCTGGCCGCTCGAGATCCACCCCCTTTCCCGCGCCGCCCTCTACTTCACCGGCTGCTGGGCCCTGGCCCGTGCCTACTACTTCGCCTTCTACGTCATCACCAACTACATCGACCCCACCTTCCGCTACTCCGGCCTCACCTCCGCCCTCCGCTGGCTCCTCCGACCCAACCAGTAACCTCGGCGTTCCGCCTTCTTGATTTGGCAATTTGGGGCCTGTGATCTAACCCGGCTTTCTGTCGCTGGGAGTCGGAATCGAAGTTTACAGGTGCAAGCAACCGGCTCGCGTGCTTGCTTCCGAGCGATTTATGTTGTTTGCTGGCCCCACCACCAGCGCGGCATCTGGGT
>CAILKP010000105.1 GCA_903834785.1 uncultured bacterium | reverse complement strand
GGCGGCGGTGTTCGACTACATTGAGGTGTTCTACAACCGTCAGCGTCTTCATGCATCGCTCGGCTATGTCAGCCCCGAACAGTTCGAGGCGAGCCGAGTCTGACAACAACGGTGTGTCCACCGTTGCTGGGTCAGGTCAGGGGGCGGTGGTGGGAAAGGGCCAAGTGGTCAAAGGGCCAAATTGCCAAAGGGCCAAATTGCCAAATGAAGAAGGCAGGGGAGATGGTTGGTCAGGACTGGTTGGTGATGATGTTCAAGATGGCTGGGCCGTAGCGTTGGGTGCGGAGGTGGCCCATGCCGGGGCATTTGCGGAGGTCTTGGAGAGTTCGCGGCAACTGGCGGCAGATGGCCAGCATGGTTTGGTCGTCGAGGATGGCAAACGCGGGGATTTCGGCCTCGGCGGCGGTTTCTTTGCGCCAGGAGCGGAGGGTGTCAAACAGGCGGCGTTCGGCGGGGTCGAGATCGGTGCGGCTGGATGCGGCGGCGGGGCCGGAGCCGGACCGAGATGCGCTGGCGGAGCGTGAGGGGTTGGAGCGTGTGGTCGTGGGGCGGGCTGCGGCGGGGAGGGTGCGTTGGCGTGCCGCCAGCGGCGCCGCGATGCGGCGGGCGGCTAGGCGGACGGGCTGCGTGCCGGCCAGCACGCTCTCGGCCATGGGGGTGATTGTCAGCGTGTCGTGCGGGTCGGTGGTGGGGCTGCGGTCCAGCACACCGGTGGCGGTGAGCTGGTCGATGCAGCCGGCCAGGTCACGCTCGCCCATGTGGTGCAGCGTGCCGAAGTGGGGGAGGCGGTCGTGGCGCGTCTGCCGGAGTGCGGGCGTGTGGCTGCCGCGGAGCAGGTCGATGACGTCCTGCGTGCGCGGTTGGCGGGCGGGCGGCGGGGCATCCGCACCCGGCATCGGTGCGGCAAGCAACTGCACGGCGGTGATGATGGCGGAGGCCACGGCCGTGGCGGAGTTCGGGCCATCGGCGGGGAGTTCATCGGTCTGGCTGAGGCACGAGTCGCACGCGCCGCAGCCGAAGACGGGCTCATCATCGGGCAGCATTGCCCGCCGCGGCGGGGTGTAGCGCTGGCCGAAGTACGCCGCCAGTTCCGCATGGCGGCACTTGGTGGAGGCGGCGAAGCGGTCCATCTTGGCCAGCAGCTCGACCTGGTGGGCCATGGCGGCGCGGACGGTCGCGGCATCGGTGTCCTTGTCGCGGGCGGCATCGTCGGCAGCCTGCTGCATCACCCATTCCCAGCGGCCCTTGTCATCGGTGCTGTAGAGCAGGACGCACTCGGCGGGCAGGCCGTCGCGTCCGGCGCGGCCGGTCTCCTGCTGGTAGTGCTCGATGCTCTTGGGCATGGTGGCGTGGACGACGCAGCGGACGTTGGCGCGGTCGATGCCCATGCCGAAGGCGACGGTGGCGACGACGGTGGAGAGACGCTCGGTGCGGAAGTCGTGGCTCACGCGGGCGCGGCGCTCGGGCTTGAGGCCGGCGTGGTACGCGGCGGCTTTGATGCCCGCGGCCTTGAGGGCGCGGGCGATTTCCTCCGTGCTATCGCGTGAGAGGCAGTAGACGATGCTGGCATCCTGGCTGTGGGGGGCGAGGATCTCGGCGATCTGCTGTGCGAGTTCATCGCTGCTGCGGGCGCGGGGGCGGATGGAGTACGTGAGGTTGGGCCGGTCAAACCCGCCGGTGAGCACCAGCGGCGGCTCTGCCGCGGCGGGCGGGCCCAGGCGGAGCTGGCGGGCGATGTCATCGCGCACGCCGGGCGTCGCGGTGGCGGTCAGCGCCAGCACGGGCACATCGGGGAAGCTGGCCTTGAGCATGCCGAGCTGGCGATACTCGGGCCGGAAGTCGTGCCCCCACTGGCTGATGCAGTGGGCTTCATCCACGGCGAAGGCGCGGAGGATGCCGCGGGCGTGGAGCTTGTGCAGGAAAGCCTGAAAGCCGGCACCGACGAGCCGCTCCGGGGCGACGAACAGCAGGCGGAGGGTGCCAGCGAGCAGCTGCTCGCGGGCGGCGGCCTTCTCCTGCTCGCTGCTGCCGGAGTGGATTGCCGCGGCGGGGTAGCCCCGGCTGGTGAGGCCATCGACCTGATCTTTCATCAGCGCGATGAGGGGCGAGACGACGACGGTGAGGCCGCCGTGGAGCAGGGGCGGCGCTTGGTAGCACATGCTCTTGCCGCCGCCGGTGGGCATGATGACGATGCAGTCACGCCCGGCGAGCGTGGCGTTGATGGCCTCAAGCTGGAGGGGGCGCAGCGTGTCGTAGCCCCAGATGCGCAGGAGCTCGGAGCGGAGGCGGGGTGGAGGTTGGCAAATGGTCAAATGTGGAAATGGTCAAATGGGGCCTGTGATCTAACCCGGCTTTCTGTCGCTGGGAGTCGGAATCGAAGTTTACAGGTGCAAGCAACCGGCTCGCGTGCTTGCTTCCGAGCGATTTATGTTGTTTGCTGGCCCCACCACCAGCGCGGCATCTGGGT
>CAILKP010000104.1 GCA_903834785.1 uncultured bacterium | reverse complement strand
CCGAGCTTTATGCGCGTTAGCGCATGCTAACTGGCACACAGCGCAGCTCGTGTCCATCCTTCAGAGGTCCTCACAAGACTTCTGGAGACACAATGGAACACGAGCTTTTCGCGATGGTCCGCCAACAACTGCGCAAACTGGGACAGCGTCGACGGTCCAGAAAATACACCTACACCGATGCCTGCATCGTCGCAGTGTACGCCTGGGCTGCGATCAACGATCGTCCCACTCTCTGGGCCTGTCAGCCACGCAACTGGCCGCGGGGCCTTCGCCGCGGCAGGCTCCCCAGCCAGAGCATCGTCTCCCGTCGACTCCGCTCCCCTTCGGTGGTCAGGCTCCTCGATCTGCTGGAGCAGCGGGTCTTCATCCGGCGGAGGCAGCCGACACTGGTCCTCATCGCCGACGGCAAGCCGCTGCCCATCGCAGCCCACTCGGCGGACCGGCAGTCCGGATACGGCCGTGCCGCCGGCGGCTACGCCAAGGGCTACAAGCTGCACGCGCTTGTCGATCTCAGCGGCATGCTCCGCTGCTGGTGCATCGCCCCGATGAACATCGACGAACGCGTGATCGCCGGACGCATGCTGCGGCGTATCGAGCATGCCGGCTATGTGCTGGCGGACACCAACTACGACAGCAACAAGCTGTTCTCCCTCGCCAGTGACCGCGGCTGTCAGCTGGTCACCCCTCGCCGCGGCGGGTCTGGGAGAGGTCTGGGACATCGCCCTCAGAGCAAGGGGCGACTGCACAGCATGACGATGCTTGAGGGCCCGAACCCGGAGTTCGGACAGGACTTGTTCTCCCTGCGACGAGGCATCGAGCGTTACTTCGGCCGGCTCAGCTCCGGTGCCGGGGGACTGAGTTGTCTGCCCTCCTGGGTGCGTGGGTATCACCGTGTCCACGGCTGGGTTCAACTCAAGATCATCCTCGATCAACTCCGTGCCGAGCGACGATCTGCCGCCGCTTGATGCATAAAGCTCTTCCGCTTCGGGCTCCAATGGGGCGCGGTGGGATTGGGGGGGGAGTTGTGTGGTTCGGCGGCGATGGGGGAAGGCACACAACCCCTCGTCCAAAGCGACGATGGGTTGTGGCACGGGGAGGAGGTGGGTTGTGTGGGAGGTGAGAAATCGAGAGTGGCGGATGGCGATTCGCCATGGAAAGGCAAGAGAAGAGAACAGGGACAGACAGGATGCGCAGGATGGCTGCTCGGGCTGTGATGCAGGTGTGAGCGCGGTGCGTGTTGCGTGCGAGGTGTTACTTGGCGGAGCGGCCCGCGCGGCCGGTGGCGGGCTTGGAAGTCGCTTTGGTGGCGGCCTTGGCGGTCGCTTTGGGTTTGGGCTTGGCCGCTGTGTTTGATTTGGTTGTCGTCTTGGCTTTGGCGGGCGCGGCTTTGCTGGCGGGCTTGGATGTTGGCTTGGATGCTGCCGCGGCAGTGGGCTTGCGCGAGGGTTGGGTGCGGCTTTTGGTGGTTGGGGCGGCGGCTGATGCGGGTGCTGGTGCGGCGCTGGCGGCGTGGGTGAGGGTGGGTTCGCGGCCGGCGGTCAGGGCGCGGAGGAGTTCGGTGTTGATGGCATCGAAGGGGGTGCCGGAGGGCGAGTCGCCCTTGGGTGTTTCGAGGATGGCGGGCAGTGCGCCCAGCAGCGGGTGGCGGAGGATGACGGCCCAGGCATCGCGGCTGATGGTGCCCAGGGTGATGTGGGCGTGGCGGTCCTTGCGGCTGGCGGCGGGGGCGAGCGAGTCGTTGAGGTGGAGGCAGCGGATGCTCTGCAGGCCGAAGGCGGCATCCATTTGGGTGATGATGGCGGCGGTGCTTGCCGCACTATCGAGGGCGTAGCCGGCGGCGTGGATGTGGCAGGTGTCGATGCAGAAGCCGACGCGGTCGGGCTGGCCGGTGAGATCGAGGATTTGCTGCCGCAGGGTGGCGAGTTCTTCGAACGTGCCGCCGATCATGGAGCCGGCGCCGACGGTGGCCTCCAGGCAACTGATGATCCGGCAGCCGGCGGTGCGTTTGAACAGCTCGCGGTAGGCCTGGGCGATGCGGGTGATGCCCTCGGGCTTGGGCGTGCCGGTGGAGGAGCCGGGGTGCGAGACGAGCAGGGGGATGCCCAGCGTATCGCAGCGGGTGATTTCCTCGGTCATGAGGTCGAGGGATTTGTCCCAGAGTTCCTGATTGGGCGAGGCGAGGTTGATGAGGTAGGAGGCGTGGGAGACCAGTCGGGGTGCGGTGAGACTGTTCCACCCTGCCGCGGCGACGGCGGTGCGCCAGGCGGTGACGGCCTCGGCGGCCAGGGGCGGGGCCTTCCACTGCTGCTGGTTTTTGGTGAAGACCTGGAGGCAGTCGAGCTTGAGGGAGAGGGCCTCGGTGATGGCCAAGTGCATGCCGCCGGCGACGGAGAGGTGAGAGCCGAGGAGGGGGGAGGTAGAGTGTGCGGAGGAGGGGGGCATGGTGGAGGACGGTAGAGAGGTGGGGCGGGAGAGCGGTGGGCGGGTGGGGTTGCGTGTTTTAACGCGGAGGACGCGGAGGGGGAGGAGGAAACGGAGGAAGGCAGAAGACGGGGCTCACGCAGAGGACCAGAGGACCGGAGAAAGGCAGAGGAAGGAAGAGGGGAACATGGATGGGCAGGATGCGCAGGATGAAGGCGGGGCGTGCGTTCTTGGAGCCTGGAGCGGGAGCGATGGGTTGGGGAGTTGTGTTTCGCGCGTGAAGTTGATCGCGGGCACGGGGAGTGGTTGTGCATGGAGAGCACAAGCAGCTTCGTGCGGGATCGTGTGTTGGGGTGAGT
>CAILKP010000103.1 GCA_903834785.1 uncultured bacterium | reverse complement strand
GGGATCCAGGGTGCCGTCATTGTCGGCATCGAGGTAGAACTTGACGTTGGAGATGGTCGAGTCGAGATCGGCGACACCGACGGCGGTGAAGGTGATGTTGTTGCCCAACTGGAGGACGCGCGGGGTGGAAGCTGTAGTAGACGTGATGGTCGGGGCCAGGTTGGTCACCGTAACGGTGGTTGTGCGAAGAGAGCTCGTCGCACCGTTGTTATCAACGGCCCGGGCGAAGAACGTGCTTGTGCCGGTGTTGTAACCGGTCGTGCTGACGCCCAGCGAATAGGCACCGGAGACACCGGTCAAATCGGAGCCGAGCAGGGCGTCGGTTCCGGCCTCAAAGGTGCCGTTGTTGTTGGTGTCGCGGTAGAACTCGACGCGGGCAACGGTGCCGTCGCTGTCGGCCACGCCCGTGGCGTTGAGCGTCACCGTTGAGCGGCGGGCGATGGTGCTGGACGAGGACGCGAAGGAGCTCAAGGCGGGTGCGGCGTTGATGCGTCCGGTGACGGAGACGGCCGTACTGGCTGTGCCCTCATTGTCAATCGAGCGAGCGAAGTACCGCTTGGTGCCGACGGTCAGATCGCCCGTCGAGAACGTCAGGGTGTAGCCGCCGGTGGCCGAGGTGTCCTGGCCGAGCAGGGTGTCGTTCTCGGGGTCCAGGATGCCGTCATTATCGGCGTCAATGTAGAACTCGACGCGGGTGACAGTGCCGTCTGCATCGGCCGCACCGGTGGCGGTCAGGGTGAGGTTCTCACCCAGATTAACCACGGGGTCGACCGAACGCGTGACGGAAGCAATTGCGGGAGCGTTGTTGGTGATGGTGGACGCCGCAGTCGCGATCTCGCTGCCGAGGTTGAGATTGTCGACCACGCGGGCGAGGAAGTTATTGGTGCCCGTGGAGTATCCGGCCGTGCTGAATACCCGGGTGGCGGTGCCGCCGGTGATCGGTGCGGTACCCAGCAGGGTGTCGACACCGGTTTCGATGGTGCCGTTGTTGTTGGTATCGCGGTAGAAGGCGACCGTCGCGGGTGTGCCGTCGGCATCGGTGACACCGGAGACAGTGAGCGTTACATTGGCCCGGCGAGCCACCGTGGATGTAGTGGTGAAGTTGCCGATGACCGGGGCATCGTTGACGCTGCTGCTGACCACCGTGGTGGTGCTGTTGGTCACCGGTGTGGCGATCCCGTCATTGACGGAGATCGTGAATGTAGTTGCCTCGGTCGAGCCCAGCGGGACGCGGTTGTTGGCCGGGTCGAAGGACAGGGCACGGATAGCAGTGGTCGCCGCAGCGGGTGAGCCCGTGAAGGTGTAGATGCCGGAGCTCAGGAGCGTGAAGCCCGAGTCCGTCAGCGATCCAGCGGTGAACACGCCCTTGGCGGCGTTGTCCAGCGTGACCCGCACAGTTACTTCCTGGGTCGGGTCGGCATCGGTAATGGTGATTCCGGTAAACGGCTCGACGGTGGATGTTTCGCTGACGGCCTGGTTGGCGGCCGCACCTGACAGGGCCGGAGCATCATTCACGCCCGTGCTGACAACTGTCGTAGCGGAGTTCGTGACAGGTGAAGCAAATCCATCGGAGATCGACACCGTGAATGTTGTGGTCTCTGTGTCGCCAACCGCAACGCGGTTGTCCGTCGGGTTGTAGGACAGAGCGCGGATTGCGGTTGTGGCGGCCGAGGGTGAGCCGGTGAAGGTGTAGACACCGCCGCCGGCGGAGACGAACCCTGAGGCGGTCAGCGAGGCCGGCGTGAACACGCCCTTGGTCGCATCGTCCAGGGTGATGCTGACGGTGAGCGTGGTGGAGGGATCAACATCCGCCAGCGTCATGGTTGAGAATGGGGCGATGGTGGTGACGCCCGAAGAGATGGCCGCAGAAGCTGAATCGTCAACCTGCAGCCCGGTGGCGGCACCGGTGATGGTCGGCGCGTTGTTCTGGCCGGCACTGATCACCGTGGTGGCGCTGTTGGTCACCGCCGAGGCGATACCGTCGCTGATCGCGATGGTGAAGGTCGTCGTCTCGGTGCCGCCCGCGGCGACGCGGTTGTCGGCCGGATCGAAGACCAGAGCGCGGATCGCGGTTGTCGCTGCCGCGGCGGTGCCGGTGAAGGTGTACACGCCGCCGCCGGAGCTTACGAAGCCCGACGAGGTGAGCGAAGCAGAGGTAAACACGCCCTTGGCGGCGCTGTCAAGCGTTACCGTGACGGTCTGGCTCTGACCCGGGTCGGCATCGCTCAGTGTCACGCCGGCGAACGGGTTGATGGTGGAGGTGTCGTTGACGGTCTGGCCAGCGGTGGTCCCGCTGATGGCGGGTGCATCGTTGGTGTTGGAAGCCAGCACTGTCGTCGCGCTGCTTGTGACGGCTGAAGCGACACCGTCGTTAATGGAGATCGTAAAGGTTGTGGACTCTGTGCTGCCGACGGCCACGCGATTGTCGGTCGGGTTGAATACCAGAGCGCGGATCGCCGCAGTGGCGGCCGAAGGTGTGCCGGTGAAGGTGTAGACGCCACCGCCAGCATCGACGAAGGCAGACGCGGTCAGTGATGCCGAGGTGAAGACGCCCTTGGCGGCGTTGTCGAGTGTGACTGACACAGTCAGTGAGGTTGAAGGGTCAATATCACCCAGGGTGACGCCGGTGAATGGCGTGATCGTTGTGATGTCCGTGACGGTTTGTCCCGCGGCGGCACCGCTGATCGTCGGTGCGTTGTTGATGCTCGTGCTGACCACAGTGGTGGTCGTGTTTGTGACGGCCAAGGCGATGGCGTCGCTGACGGCAACCGTAAAGGTGGTCGTCTCGGTGCTGCCGACGGAGACCCGGTTGTCGGTCGGATCAAAGGCCAGGGCGCGGATTGCCGCGGTGGCCGCGGTCGCAGTTCCGGTGAAGGTGTAGGCACCGCCTCCGGAGGCGACAAAGCCCGACGCGGTCAGCGAAGCTGAGGTGAACGCGCCCTTCGCGGCGGCATCGAGCGTCACGGTGACGGTCAGGGTCTGATTCGAATCCGCATCGCCGACGGTCACTGCGCTGAACGGCAGGACGGTTGCGTTGTCGTTAACGGCCTGCCCGGCGGCCGCGCCGGTGATCGACGGGGCATCGTTGATGCTGGTGCTGACCACCGTCGTGGTGCTGTTGGTCACTGCTGAGGCGATGCCATCGCTCACCGAGACAGTAAACGTTGATGTTTCAGTCAGGTTGGGATTGACCCGGTTGTCCGTCGGGTCAAACACCAGTGCGCGGACGGCCGTGGTGGCCTGGGCCGGGGTGCCGGTGAAGGTGTAGACACCCGACCCGGCATCGACGAAGCCAGATGAGCTCAGCGATGCGGATGTAAACACGCCCTTGGCGGTCGAATCGATCGTCACTGAGACGGAGACCGTGCTCGACAGGTCAGCGTCCCCGATGGTCATGGCCGCAAACGGAGTGACCGTGGTGTTGTCATTGACGGCCTGGCCGCCAGATGCACCCGTGACGGTGGGGGCATCGTTGATACTGGTGCTGACCACCGTCGTGGTGCTGTTGGTGACCGCCGAGGCGATGCCATCGTTGACCGAGACGGTGAAGGTTGTCGTCTCAGTGCTCCCGACGGCGACGCGGTTGTTGGCAGGGTCGAAGACCAGTGCGCGGATGGCTGCGGTGGCGGCGGAGGCCGAACCGGTGAAGGTGTACACGCCGGAGCCGGCATCCGCAAAGCCGGAACTCGTCAGTGAAGCGGCAGTAAAGACGCCCTTGGCTGCGGTATCGAGCGTAACGGTGACCGTGAGCGTTGCCGAGGGATCGGCATCTCCGAGCGTGACGCCGCTGAACGGAGTCACGTTGGAGTTATCGTTGACGGTCTGACCGGCGTTGGTGCCAGCAATCGATGGCGCGTCATTCACGCTGGTGCTGATGACGGTCGTGACGCTGTTGGAGACGGCGGCAGCAATGCTGTCGCTCACCGAAACGGTAAAGCTAGTCGTCTCGGTGCTGTTGGCGGCCACCCGGTTATCGCTGGGATCAAACACGAGTGCACGGATTGCAGTCGTCGCTGCCGCTGCGGTGCCGGTGAAGGTGTACGAACCGCCGCCGGTGCTAGAGAAGCCACTGCTGGTCAGCGAAGCGGAGGTGAACACGCCCTTAGCGGAACTGTCGAGCGTGACGGTGACCGTCAGCGTCGTGGAAGGGTCTGCATCACCGAGAGTCACGGCGCTGAACGGCGTGAGCGTTGTTGTGTCGGTGACGGTCTGACCAGCCGTGGCGCCGGTGATGGTGGGCGCATCGTTGATGCTCGTGCTCAGGACGGTGGTCGTGCTGTTGGTCACGGCCGATGCGATGCTGTCGCTCACGGACACGATGAAGATGGAGGTCTCGGTGGAGCCGACCGTGACACGGTTGTCGCTGGGGTCAAAGACCAGGGCGCGGATGGCCGTGGTGGCTGCCGATGGCGTTCCGGTGAAGGTGTAGACGCCGCTGCCGGCATCAACGAAGCCGCTGCTTGTCAGCGAGGCCGCCGTGAACACGCCCTTGGCGGCAGTGTCCAGCGTGACCGAGACGGTCAGTGTGGTAGAGGGGTCAACGTCGGCCAGGGTCATGCCGCTAAAGGGCTGAATGGTCTGATTGTCAGAAACGGATTGCCCGTTGGCTGCGCCGCTGATGGATGGCGCGTTGTTGATGCTCGTGCTGACGACGGTCGTCGTCGAGTTCGTGACCGCCGAAGCGACGCCGTCGTTCAGCGAGATCGTGAAGGTGGTTGTTTCGGTGCTTCCGACGGCAACGCGGTTGTCGGTCGGATCAAACACCAGAGCACGCAGTGCGATGGTGGCCGCCGACGGGGTGCCCGCGAAGGTGTAGACGCCGGAACCAGCGTCAACGAAGCCGGAGTTCGTCAGCGAGGACGTGGTAAACGCGCCCTTGGCGGCGATGTCAAGCGTCACGGTCACAGTGAGCGTGGTGGAAGGGTCGAGATCACCCAGTGTCACACCGCTGAAGGGGATGACCGTGGTGTTGTCGTTGACCGCCTGCCCCGACGCCGACCCCGTGATTGTAGGTGCATCGTTGATGTTGGTGCTGATGACCGTGGTGCTGCTGTTCGTCACGGCGCTGGCAACGCCATCGCTGACCGAGACAGTGAATGTGGTGGCTTCGGTGTTGCCTGCGCTGACGCGGTTGTCGGTCGGATCAAAGACCAGAGCACGGATGGCCGTGGTGGCCGCAGCGGGTGTTCCGGTAAAGGTGTACACGCCGGAGCCTGCATCAACAAAGCCAGAGCTTGTCAGCGAGGCAGAGGTGAACGCACCCTTGGCCGCCGCGTCGAGCGTTACCGTAACGGCCAGTGTAGCCGACGGGTCTGCATCACCGAGCGTTACGCCGCTGAACGGGCTGAGCGTCGCAGTGTCGTTGACCGTCTGACCCGCGCTCGTCCCGGTGATCGCCGGCGCATCGTTGATACTGGTGCTGATCACCGTAGTGGTGTTGCTGGTCACGGCGGAAGCAAGGCCGTCGCTCACCGAGATGGTAAAGGTTGTCGTCTCGGTGCTGCCGACGGCAACGCGGTTGTTGGTCGGATCAAACACCAGACCGCGGATGGCAGTCGTGGCAGCCGCCGCTGTGCCGGTAAAGGTATAGACGCCTGAACCAGCGTCAACAAAGCCAGAACTGGTCAATGAAGCGGCGGTGAATGCACCCTTGGCCGCGGTGTCAAGTGTGACCGAGACGCTCAGCGTCGAAGATGGATCAACATCCGCGAGGGTGACGGCGCTGAACGGGGTGAGCGTGGCGTTGTCATTGACGGTCTGGCCGGCGCTCGCGCCGGTGATCGCCGGTGCGTCGTTGACGTTCGTACTGATCACCGAGGTGGTTGTGCTGGTCACCGCAGACGCGACCCCATCGCTGATCGAGATGGTGAATGTGGTAGTCTCAGCCGAGCCAGTTGCAACGCGGTTGTCCGTCGGGTCGAAGACCAGGGCACGGATCGCGGTGGTGGCAGCCGCCGGGGTGCCGGTGAAGGTGTACACGCCCGAACCGGCGTCAACAAAGCCGGAGCTGGTCAGTGAGGCGGGGGTGAATGCGCCCTTGGTGGCCGTGTCCAGCGTGACGGATACCGACAGCGTGGTCGAAACGTCGGCATCGCCGAGGGTGACGCCGCTGAAGGGTGTCAGCGTGGCGTTGTCGTTGACTGTCTGCCCGGCAACAGCCCCTGTCACCGTCGGGGCGTCGTTGGTGCTCGTACTGATCGCGGTGGTCGTGCTGTCGGTCACTGCCGAAGCAACGCCGTCGCTGACTGAAACGGTAAAGGTGGTGGTCTCGGTGGAGCCGACGGCTACGCGGTTGTCTGTCGGATCGAACACCAGCGCGCGAATGGCGGTGGTTGCCGCGGCGGCAGTACCCGAGAAGGTGTACACGCCACCGCCGGCGGAGACGAAACCCGAGCTTGTCAGCGAGGAAGAGGTAAACACGCCTTTGGCGGCGGTGTCAAGCGTGACGGTCACGGTCAGGGTGGTGGAGGGGTCGACATCGCCGATGGTCACCGCGGTGAACGGCGTCACCGTCGCACCGTCGTTGACAGCCTGACCGGCCGACGCTCCAGCGAAGGTGGGCGCGTTGTTGATGCTGGTGCTGATCACCGTCGTCGTCGAGTTGGTCACCGCCGAGGCGAGCGAGTCATTGACCGAAACGGTGAAGGTGGTCGTTTCGGTGCTGCCCACGGCGACGCGATTGTCTGAGGGATCGAAGGTCAGTGCCCGGATCGCGGTGGTCGCCTCAGTGGCGGTGCCGGTGAAGGTGTACACGCCGGAACCAGAATCCACAAATCCCGAACTGGTGAGCGAGGCGGCGGTGAACACGCCCTTGGCCGCGGTGTCAAGTGTCACGGTGACGGTCAGGGTCTGATTGGTATCGGCATCCGCGATCGACACGCTCGAGAACGGCTGGCTGGTCGCGTTGTCGTTGACGGTCTGGCCGGCGCTCGCGCCCGTGATCGAGGGCGCATCGTTGACTGCAGTCGAGACAACGGTTGTGCTGGTGTTGGTAGTGGTAACCCAGCCGTCATCGATGCTTACAGTGAACGTGGTCGTTTCAGTCAACGTGGGGTTCACCCGATTCGCCGTTGGCTGGAACACAAGCTGGCGAATCGCGGTCGTCGCATCGGCCGCGGTTCCGCTGAAGCTGAAGCTGCCACCGCCGTCGTCGGCAAAGCCGGAGGCGTTCAGCGATGCCGAAGTGAAAGTCCCCTTCGCCGCCGTGTCCAGGGCGATGGTAACGACCAGCGTCTGGTCGGGACTGTCAACGTCAGCAATGGTGATCGCGGTGAAGGGTGCGACCGTCGTGGCATCGGTTACGGCCTGGGCGGCGGACGCCCCGGTGACGGTTGATGCATCGTTCACACTGACGGCAACGATCGAGGCGCTGGAGTTGCTGACCGTTCCGGCGATGCCGTCGTTGACGGCGATGGTGAAGCTGCTGGTCTCAACAGTGCCGGGGGTGACGCGGTTGGCCGTCGGGCGGAACACCAGAGCGCGGATAGCGGTCGTGGCCTGGGTTGCGGTGCCGGTGAAGGTGTATGCGCCGCCGCCGGAGGAGACAAAGCCCGACGTGGTCAGTGAGCCAGGTGTGTACACGCCCTTGGCCGCGTCATCGATGGTGACCGTGACGGAGAGGGTCTGTGCCGAGTCGGCATCACCGATGCTGACGGTCGAGAACATCGTGCGCGTTGCGGTGTCGTTGACCGCCTGGCTGGCGACAACGCCGGTGATCGTCGGAGTGTCGTTGACACTGGTGCTGATGACCGTGGTGGTGCTGTTGGTTACGGCCGCGGCAATGCCGTCGGTGACCGAGACCGTGAAGGTGGTCGTTTCAGTCAGCGTCGGCAGGACGCGGTTGTTCGTTGGGTCAAACACCAAGGCGCGGATGGCCGTGGTTGCCGCGGCAGGCGTCCCGGTGAATGTGTAGACGCCGCTTCCGGAGCTGGTAAACCCGCTGCTTGTCAGCGAGCCAGCGGTGAACACGCCCTTTGCTGCGGTGTCGAGCGTAACGGTCACGGTCACCGTCGCACTGGGATCCACATCACCGATGCTCACACCGCTAAAGAGTGAGACCGTGGCCGAATCGTTGATCGCCTGGCCGGCGGAGGCGCCGGTGATCGTCGGGGCATCGTTGACACTTGTGCTGACGACGGTGGTCGTGTTGCTGGTGACGGCGGCCGCAACGGTGTCGTTGACCGAGATGGTGAACGTGCTGGTCTCTGTGCTGGCCGAGGCGACGCGATTGTCGGTCGGGTTGAAGACCAGGGCCCTGATGGCGGTGGTTGCAGCCGCCGGGGTTCCGTTGAAGGTGTACACGCCGCCGCCGGCGTCCACAAAGCCGGAAGCTGTAAGCGAGGCAGAGGTAAACACGCCCTTGGTGGCGGTATCCAGCGAGACCGAGATCGTCAGCGTGGTGGCCGGGTCGACATCGCCGATCGTGACGCCGCTGAACGGGTTGAGCGTCGCGGTATCGTTGATCGGCTGTGCAGCCGCAACGCCGGTGATCGTCGGTGCGTCGTTGACACTGGTGCTGTCGACGGTCGTGGTGGCGTCGGTCACGGCCGTCGCGATGGCATCGTCAACGCTGATGGTGAACGTTGTCGTCTCGATGGCTGCAACGGCAACGCGGTTGTCCGCCGGGTTGTAGACCAGCGAGCGGATGGCTGTGGTGGCCTGGGCAGCAGTGCCGGTGAAGGTATACACCCCGCTGCCTGAATCGACAAAGCCGGAGGCTGTGAGCGATGCCGGGGTGAATACACCCTTGGCCGCCGTTTCGAGCGTGATGGTGACCGTCTGGGTCTGGCCGGGATCAACATCGGTGATGGTCACGCCTGAGAACGGGCTCAGGGTGGCGGTATCGTTCACGGCCTGGCCGGCGACTGTGCCGGTGATGGATGGCGCATCGTTGACGCCGCTGGTTACCACCGTAGTGGTTGCATTGGTCTGGGCTGCCGCCACACCGTCGTTTGCGCTGACCGTGAACGTTGTTGTGTCCGTGAGGCCCTGCGCCACGCGGTTGATCGTGGGCACAAAGACCAGCTGCCGGATGGCTGTGGTTGCTTGTGCGGCGGTCCCTGTAAAGGTGTACACGCCGCCGCCGGTCGAGACGAACCCTGAGGCGGTCAGGGAAGCACCGGAGAACACGCCCTTGGCCGAGCTATCGAGGGTTACGGTGACCGTCTGGGTCTGGGTGGAATCGTTGTCGCTGATGGCAAAGGCGGTAAAGGGTGTGATCGTCGCGTTATCGTTGACCGCCTGTGAAGCAACTGCGCCGGAGAGTACCGGGGCATCGTTGACGCTGGCGCTGACGACAGTCGTCGTGTTGTTTGTAACAGCTGCGGCGACGCTGTCGCTGATCGAGACCGTGAACGTTGACGTTTCGGAGCTGCCGACGGCCACGCGATTGGCGGTCGGTGCGAATACCAGCGCACGAATCGCGCTGGTCGCTGCGGAGGGCGAGCCCGTGAACGTGTAGACGCCGCTACCGGCATCGATGAAGCCCGAAGCAGTCAGCGATGCGGAGGTGAACGCACCCTTGGCAGCCGTGTCGAGCGTCACGGTGACTGAGAGCGTCGTGGAGGGATCCACATCAGCCAGGGTCAGTCCGCTGAAGGGCTGGATGGTGGAGTTGTCATTAACGGCCTGAGCCGCACTCGCGCCGGCGATGGTGGGTGCATCGTTGATGCTGGTGCTGATGGCCGTCGTCGTGTTGTTGGTCACTGCGGCTGCAATGGCGTCGCTAACCGACACGGTGAACGTGGTAGTCTCGGTGCTGCCTACGGCGACGCGGTTGGCCGTCGGCGCAAAGACCAGAGCGCGAATGGCAGTCGTCGCGGCTGCCGGTGAGCCGGTGAAGGTGTAAACGCCGCCGCCCGCACTGACGAAGCCGGAACTCGTCAGGGAGCCCGATGTGAAGCCGCCCTTGGCTGCTGCATCGAGCGTCACGGTGAGCGTCAGGACGGTGCCGGGATCAACATCGCCGAGCGTGACACCGCTGAAGGGGTTGAGTGTTGAGGTGTCGTTGACCGCCTGTGCGGCGGTTGCGCCGGTGATGGTCGGCGCGTCATTGACACCGACGCTGATCGCGGTGGTTGTGGTGCTGAGAACCGGGCTGGCGACAGCGTCGTTGACCGACACAGTGAACGTCGTTGTTTCCGTGGCATTGTGGGCCAGGCGGTTGGCGGTGGGCTGGAACACCAGCTGGCGGATGGCCGTGGTGGTCTGTGTAGCCGTACCGGTAAACGTGTACACGCCGCCACCGGCGGAGACAAAGCCAGAGGCGGTCAGCGAGGCGGCCGAGAAGGCGCCCTTGGCCGCAGTATCAAGCGTGACCGAGACACTCTGTGACTGGCCGGGGTCGGCATCGGCGATGGTCAGGCTGGTGAACGGGGAGATGCTGTCGTCGTCGTTGACGTTCTGTCCGGCCACCGCGCCGGTGATGCTCGGCGCATCGTTGACATTGGTGCTGACCGCTGTGGTCGTGTTGTCCGTGACCGCTGCAGCAATGCTGTCATTGGCTGAGACCGTGAACGTCGTAGTTTCAGTCGTTCCCGATGCGACGCGGTTGTCGGTCGGGTTGAATACAAGCTGGCGGATCGCGGTTGTCGCCTGGGCCGCCGTGCCGGTAAAGGTGTAGACACCGCTGCCCGCGGAGGTAAAGCCGGAGGTCGTCAGCGAGGCCGAGGTGAATACGCCCTTGGCGGCTGTGTCGAGCGTCACGGTGACGGTCATCGTCTGGCTGGCATCAGCATCGCCGATGGTCAGTCCGGAGAACGGCAGAAGGGTGGCGATATCGTTGACCGCCTGGGCTGCCACGGCCCCGCCGAGCGTCGGTGCATCGTTGATGCTGGTGCTCACGACCGTGGTCGTGCCGCTGGAGACGGTTGTGGCGACACCGTCGTTGGTTGTGACGGTGAACGTCGTCGTTTCCGTCAGTGTGGGATTGACGCGGTTGGCAGTCGGCACAAAGGCCAGCAGGCGGATCGCGGTGGTCGCCTGGGCTGCGGTACCGGTGAACGTGTACACGCCGCCGCCGGCAGCGGCAAAGCCCGAGGCGGTCAGCGAAGCACCCGAGAAGACGCCCTTGGCTGCGGTGTCAAGGGTAACCGTGATGGTCTGTGACTGGCCCGGGTCGGCATCGGCAATAGTCATGCCCGCCAAGGGTGTGATGCTGCTGTCGTCGTTGACGTTCTGTCCGGCTACTGCACCCGTGATGGTGGGCGCATCGTTGACGTTCGTGCTGACCGCGGTGGTCGTGCTGTTGGTTGCGGCGGCGGCGATGGCGTCGTTGGCGGCGATCGTGAAGGTGGTTGTTTCCGTCGCACCTGAGGCGACGCGATTGTCGCTCGGGTTGAACACGAGCTGGCGGATCGCGGTGGTGGCCTGTGAGGCCGTGCCGGTGAAGCTGTAGACGCCGCCGCCGGAAGCCACGAAGCCCGAGGCGGTAAGCGATGCGGACGTGAACACGCCCTTGGCAGCCGTGTCAAGCGTGACCGTGACCGTCAGGGACTGGTTGCTGTCGGCATCGCTGATGGTCACCCCGGTGAAAAGGGAGACGGTCGCGATGTCGTTGACCGCCTGTGCTGCGACCGCACCGCCGATGGTCGGGGCATCGTTGATGCTCGTGCTGACGACCGTTGTGGTGCTGTTGGACACTGCGCTGGCGACCCCGTCGTTTGCCGCCAGGGTAAAGGTGGTCGTCTCAGTCAGCGTCGGGTTGACCCGGTTGGCCGTCGGTACGAAGACAAGCTGACGAACGGCAGTGGTTGCCTGAGCGGCGGTGCCGGTGAACGTGTAGACACCTCCGCCGGAGCTGATGAACCCGCTGGCGGCCAGGGAGGCGGTACTGAAGGCGCCCTTTGCTGCCGTATCCAGCGTCACCGTGAGTGTCAGCAGCTGGGTTGGGTCCGGATCGGTGACGGTGAGCCCGGTGAACGGGCTTATCGTGGCATTGTCGTTTACCTGCTGAGCCGCGGAGGCGCCGCCGAAGGTCGGAGCCGTGTTCTGCGACGTGCTGATGACGGAAGTCGCCGCATCCGCGGTGTCCAGCGAGACACCGTCATTGGCGCGGATCGTGAACGTCGTGGTGTCAGTAGCTCCGACCGCGACACGGTTTGTCGTTGGCTGGAATACCAGCTGGCGGATGGCCGCGGTAGCCGCTGCGGCGGTGCCGCTGAAGGTGTACCGGCCACCGCCTGCATCGGTAAAGCCGCTGGCGGTCAGTGAAGCCGACGTGAACGCGCCCTTGGCGGCGACATCGAGCGATACCGAGATGCTCAGCGTCTGCGCGGCGATATCGGGGTCGCCGATGGTGACGCCGGAGAACGGCGTCAGCGTATCGTCGTCGTTCACGGCCTGGCCAGACGTTGTGCCTGTGATCGCGGGGGCTTCGTTGACCGCAGTGGAGACCACGGTGGTGGTGGTATCAGTCGAGGCCGCATCGACCCCGTTATCCGCTGAGATCGTGAACGTGGTGGTCTCGGTCGAGGCGGTGTTCACCCGGTTATCCGTTGGATCGAACGTCAGCCGGGACAACGCCGCTGTTGCGGCCGCGGCAGTCCCTGTGAAGGTGTAGCTGCCCCCGCCGGCGCTGGCGAAGCCCGAAGCGGCGAGCGAGGCTGAGGTGAAGACGCCCTTGGCGGCGTTGTCGAGGGTCACGGTGACGGTCAGCGTCGCACTTGGTGCGTCAGAGCCGATCACCACTGCATCGAACGGGCGGACGGTCTCGTCCTCGTTGACCGTCTGCCCCGCACTGGTGCCGCTGATAGTGGGGGATGCCAGGGTAAAGCCGTAGCCATCCGGATCAAACACGGTCGGCTGGCTGATCTTGCCGACCTTGACCTCCAGGTTCCAGTCGCCACCTTGCGACGAGGCACCGGTGATGGTCGACGATGCCGCGACATCGGCGTCAGTCAGCGCGGCCAGCCGTTCCACAAAGGTTTGTCCGGCCTTGCCAGCGGCAACGTTACAGCCCCACAGGATGATGTCGCCGTCTTCAGCAAGCGACCGACCCCACGAACGCACCGTACCCGCGTTCTGCTCCAGCGTGCGGGCCGAGAGTTCCTGCCCGCCAAAGGCACCTAGATCAACGCGCCCGCTGCTGCCGTGCGTCAGGAACTGGATCGAGCCCAGGTTGCTGCGTCCCGCCAGGGCCGCCGAGATCTGCTCGAACTGGCTCGTACGACTGTTGAGATAGACAACTTCCACACCTGGTGCGTTGTGCACCAGCGTGTCAGAGGCCTGAACGTTGTCGGAGACAAACACAACGTTCGCACGCACCGGATCGCCGCTCATCATCGTGCGGGCTTCCAGTGATTCCAGGCCCATCTGCTGCGGCTTGACCGCTGCATCAGGAGTGCTGGCGGAGGAAGTAGCAACTGGGGTACGGCGGTGTGACATCGTCATGGCGAGTTCCTGGAAGGCCGGTCTACGGTTGTTCCGTTCCCACAAAATGCCTCCGCTGCGGAACATCCGCGCGAAGCGCATGCTGTTGTGATCGGTTGAGGTTGCGCGGTGCTTGAGGTGTCCCCCTCGCATCATCGGGGTTCTTCCCTGCTGCGGCCGAGGTGCGGTGCGGCGCAGCAGTTGTTGCGCATGCACAGGGCAAGTTCATCGCGGAGTAACCCGCTCATCTCGCGCAGAGACAGCGCGGTCTGGGTGTCATGCCCTATGCTCCACCGAAGATCTGTATCTGCTGACCGCCGGAGCCGCACTTTGGCAATCTGGTTTACTTCAGACACGCATTTCGGGCATGCCAATAACATCCGGCACTGCACGCGGCCCTTTGTCGATGTTGATGAGATGAACGCAAGGCTGCTCGACGGCATCAACGACCGCGTCGCGCCCGATGACACGCTCTATCACCTCGGTGAGTTTTTCTTTCCGTGGCGGGGATCCCGCCCTCTATCGCGGCCAGATTCGCTGCAGGAACTTTGTGCTGGTCCTTGGTAACCACGATCCGCATTCACCCGACGGAACACCCGAGCCGCAGTTCGCCTCCCTGTTCCGCTCGGTCCACTCGTTGCTGCGGATCAAGGTGTGTCTCAGCGGGCAGGAACAGCTCATCGTGCTCTCCCAATACGCCTTTCGCGTGTGGGATCAGGTCCACCGCGGGTCCTGGCACCTCTTCGGCCACAGCCACGGCACACCCCCGAGTGATCCGAACAGCCGATCGGGGGATGCCGGCGTCGATGCCAATGGCTACCGACCGATCAGTCTCGATCAGGTCGCTTCCATCATGGCGGCCAAGTGCTTTGTGCCGGTTGATGCGCATCGCGAACGACCGGCTGCTCTGCGGTTCGGCACGCACCCTGAATCGAGTATCTCGTCGGCCACTCGCCCGGCGCACGGCGTCCCGCCGCCGCCATCGGCCCCTGAATCGTGTTAGCCGGCACTGATGACCCCGCGGCTGTGCCGGTTCGGCATCGGGCTCCTGGAGGTCGGCGTGGTTCCAAACTGTTTGTTCTGCTGGCGGTGAGGCTGGTGACCGGCTGGGGGCATGGTCTTCATCCAAGTCATGGAAGCATATGTTCGGAGTGTGTTTGGTTTGCGGCAGTGCCAACACGGTTCTGTTCAAGGGGAGAGGGCGCGATTTCCATCGACCGGACTGTCACCCGAGCGGGCGGGCGGGCAATTCAAATTAATTAAAGATGAGATGGTCTGGATATCATGTGGTCAGGTGTTTGCGGGGGCGTTTTCCGCCCCGAACCCTCGCGGCCGGTGCCGTATTCCAGAGACTTCTCATGAAGACCATCATCGAGCCGTTCCGTATCAAGTCCGTCGAGCCCATCCGGATGACCACGGCGGCTGATCGGGACGCGATTCTCCAAAGGGCTGACTTCAATCTGTTCCTCGTTCACGGACAAGACGTCATCATCGATCTGCTCACCGACTCGGGCGTGACTGCGATGAGCAGTGAGCAATGGGCTGGCGTCATGCGCGGCGACGAGTCTTATGCCGGCAGCGAGTCCTTTTATAGGCTCAAAGGCGTGATTACCGACCTGATGGGCTTTGAGCACTTCATGCCCACGCACCAGGGGCGTGCCAGCGAGCGGATCCTCTTCGACCTTATTGGTGGCCGCAACAAGGTCATCCCCAACAACGCTCACTTTGACACCACTCGCGCCAATGTTGAGCATACTGGTGCCGAGGCGGTCAACCTGGCCATCCCGGAAGCCTCTCGCCCGAGGGAACGCCATCCATTCAAGGGAAACATGAATGTCGCGGCGCTCGAGGCCCTGATCGCCAAGGTCGGCCCGGAGCGAATCCCGCTGGTGATGGTGACGATTACCAACAACACCAGCGGTGGGCAGCCGGTGAGTATGGAGAACCTGCGTGCGGTTCGTGCTGTGTGTGACCGCTTCCGGATCCCCCTGTTCCTTGACGCCTGCCGCTTCGCCGAAAACGCTTGGTTTGTCCGCACCCGCGAACCAGGCTACGCCGACCGCTCCCCGCGCGAGATCGTCCGCGAGATGTTCTCGCTGGCCGACGGTGCGACCATCTCAGCCAAGAAGGACGGCTTGGTTAACATCGGCGGATTGCTGCTGATCCGCGATCCGGATCTGTTCAAGCGAGCATCCAACCTGCTCATTCTCACCGAGGGCTTCGTGACGTACGGTGGCCTGGCCGGTCGCGATCTTGAGGCCATGGCCCAGGGGCTTATCGAGGTTGTGGAGGAGGATTACCTCGGCTATCGCATCCGCAGTACGGAGTATCTGGGCGAGAAGCTGCTTTCTGCCGGAATCTCCATCATCGAGCCGCCTGGCGGCCATGCCATTTACATCGATGCCGCACACTTCGCATCGCACATCCCTGCTGAGCACTTCCCTGGTCAGGCTGTTGTCTGCGGCTTGTACCGTGCCGCCGGCATCCGAAGCTGCGAGATCGGCAGCGTCATGGCCGGCCCACATATGCGTCCGTCGATGGAACTCGTCCGCCTCGCACTTCCCCGACGGATGTACACCCAGAGCCACTTCGACTACGTCGCCGAGGCCTGCGCCGAGGTGTACGCGCAACGCAAGGAACTCCGCGGTATGCGAATCATCGAGGCCCCGCCCGTCCTGCGGCACTTTACCGCACGCTTCGCTGAGATCTAGCGGTCGGACCGCTTAACAGGGCACGTCGACTTCATCGGTGCCACCGCCGCCGCAGTGGGGGAGTTGCGCACACCCCGATCACGGGTAGAGCCGCTGCCCCTGCCAGCCCGTCATCACACCCGCGGCGGCATCTGCTTGACTCCGGGTCCAGCACGCCCGGTCGTGCAACCTGCCAGCCGCACCGTACCACAACTCCACGCGATCCAGTTTCACCCTGAACCCGCCCCAGTGCGGCGGCCGCGGCACCTGAACCGGTGAGTCGGCATCCAGCAGCGCTGTCGGTTCAATCCGCAGTTGCCGGCATGCCGCCAGCAGATCATGCACAAAAGCCTTCCGAGTGGGCAGCGGTTCGCTCTGCCGGCTTGCCCACGCTCCAAGCTTCGAGGCCAGCGGCCTGGTCGCAAAGTATGCGTCTGCCTGCTCGTCGCTCAGCCGCTCCGCGGCACCCTCCACCCGTGCCTGCCGGGCATTGGTGTGCCAATAGAACACCCCCGCGATTCGTGGGTTGATCGCGAGCTCGTCACCTTTGCGGCTGTTGAAGTTGGTGTAGAAGTCAATGGTTCCGGCGGTGCCGATGGCCTTGCACAGCACGAACCGCACCGAGGGCACCCCTTGCGGGGTGGCTGTCGCCAGTGCCATCGAGTTCGGCATCGGTGTCGCGCTCTCGCGCATCGCATCCTCGTACCACTCGATCAGGGTTGTGACTGGTTCAGTGGGTAGTGGTTCGGGGAGATGTGCACCTTGGGCAAGCTTCAGCAGCAGGGATTCCAGCATGTATTGTCCCTTTCCGGCATGCCCCAGCACCCCAGAACCTTGATCTCTCTGACGATAGCAATCCGGTGTGCGTGTCGCGGGTTGAGCGGAGCCGGTGCTCGCTTTCCTGATTCGGGGGAGCAACTGGGTGCGAGCTGGTTCTGTGAGATCACTGTCGCACCGGTCAACGTTCCCGGTCCGTCGCACGGGGGTCCTTGCTGCAACTGCATCTGCTCCCCGCATCGCGGGATGTGCACCCGATGCCAGCTCGCACCGCTGCGGAGCTGCTGCAGATTACATCGGCCGCCCATGCCGCCGTTCGCCCACCGCGGCGGGACGGGCCTGTTCTTCGTCGCTGCTCCGCAGCAGTCTGGGAAATGAGATCGCCTCGGATTCTCAAAATCGGGAGGGTGCGGAGGGTTGAGCGGACTGGCGGGTGCCTTAGGACCTTCCAGCCGCCACCAGACGGTGTCGGCAGCGTGGCACGCAGGTTGCACAAGATGACATGTCGGGCAACAAGTAAGATGGTCGGACCGAGGACGTTCCCGGGCGACCAAGCAAAGTCCTGACAACGAATACGGAGACTTGCAATGAGAACCGCCAAACTCGTCCTCGCCGCTTCAGTCCTGGCCGCCTTGGCTGCCTCGGCCAATGGTCAGATCGCTCTGAGCGACCACAACTTCAGCGGCTACGGATGGTCTGATAACCAGATCTGCAAGCCCTGCCACACGCCCCACGGCAGCAACGAGACCGTCGGCCGGCTCTGGAACCACGCTTTGACGACCGCGACCTATCAGATGCACCGTGGCACCGGCACCGCCACCGTGAACATCGATAGCTCCAGCCGTCTCTGCCTGTCCTGCCACGACGGCACGGTCGCCCTCGACAACTTCGGCGGCCGCACGACGGGCACCAACTTCGTCGCTGGCGAAAAGAACATCGGCACGAACCTGAACAACGACCACCCCATCGGCTCTGACGCGATCTACACCACCAGCACCACCAGCACCAGCTACAACCCCATGACCGTCAGTTCCACCGGCACCAGCGCGAGCGTCGTCTTCGCCGGCAACACCGTCCGTCTGCGTCCCTGGGTCAACTCCACCGGTGCAACCCAGTTCGTCGTCGGCTGCAGCAGCTGCCACACGGTTCACAACACCGGCAACTTCGATCACATGCTGCGTTTCAGCAACTCCGGTAGCGCCTTGTGCCTGACCTGCCACATCAAGTGATCCCGTGATCCCCGGCGTGCCAGCGCTGCACGTCCGATCTACGACCGCCCCAGTGTCTGCCCCTTCGGGAGCACGGCGACACTGGGGCGGTCTTCTGGTAGAAGGCGGGGGGTACCCCTCGGTCCGGGGGGACCTCGCGTCGGATCGCACCGCCCGGATGGGGTGCTCATCGGCGGGCTGGCGGTTCGGACTTTGCTTTCGTCTGGCATTCAGTTTGTACGTGATCAGCGTTCCTTTGGCCCTTGGTTTCGGAGAACTCAGATGAACTCTCTTTCTCGTTGTGCGGTGCTGATCGGATTCTGCGGCATGGCCGCGATCGTTTCGTGCGTGGCCGGCTGCGGTAGTGGTGCTGGTAGTGCCTCAGCAAACGGAAACGGTGATGGAACTGAAGCCAAGCCGCGGGTCAAAGGAACGTACGCGTTCTGGCCCCTTGCTCCTGATGAACCGCGAATCCAGTTCATCCGCGCCCTGAAAGGCAGCGAGGACCTTGCCCCCTCGAAAACCAGCGGTCTGGACTCTCTGGTCTTCGGTAAGCAGAAGGCTGACGAGGCGGAAGTTGAGAAGCCCTACGGCGTAGCACTTCACGCCGGTAAGGTGTACCTCTGCGATATGCGAGGCGCTTCGCTCGCGGTGTTCGACATCGCCAGGAAGCAGATGCGGTTGCTCGGCACGACCGGTCCGAACCGCCTCACCCATCCCGTCGCGGTTGCGGTGGCTCCCGACGGCATGATCTACGTCGCTGACAACGAGCGCGGGGGCATCATCGTGTTCGATTCGCAGGAACGATTCTCCCAGGTCATCGGTTCGGAGAAGTTCAAACCAGTGGGTGTCGCGGTTTCAGGCGACCGACTGCTGACTACGGATCTCGCCTCCCAATCGGTCATCATCTTTGACCGCCGTACCGGCAAGGAGATCCGCCGCGTCGGCAAGGTCGGCGACGGCGATGGTGAGTTCCGTGTACCGCTGGGCATCGCCATCGACAAGCAGGGCAACTTCTATGTGACCGACATGATGCGGTGTCGCGTGCAGAAGTTCTCCGCCGAAGGATCGTTCCTCGGCGGTTTCGGCACGATGGGTGACTCGGCTGGCAAGTTTGCTCGCCCCAAACATCTCTCCGTTGATGCAGAAGGCATCATCTACGTGGTTGATGCCGCGTTCCAGAATGTGCAGATGTTCGACGACCAGTTCCGCCTGCTGATGGCCTTCGGCGCTGTCGGCAACTTCCCCGGCAGCATGGACCTGCCCGCGGGAATCGCTGTCGCAGAGGATGCCGGCGCGTGGGTGTCCGGTGAGATCCACCCAGGCTTCGCGGCCAGGCGAGTCGTCGCCGTCACGAACCAGTTTGGTGATAGAAAGGTCTCCCTCTACGCCATGGGCGGTCTGGCAAAGGGCTACACCACAGCCGAACTCTCCAAGGCCGCTACCGAAGTGTCTGCCGGAGTCGGTATCGAAGAAGAGATTCTCAAGATTCAGCAGGCGCTGCCTCCCAACGCTGATGCGTCCGCCGCCGCTATCGCACCCGCGTCGAAAAAGGCCGGCCCCGGTCAGCCCGCCGCGGCTCCCGCCCCGGTCTCGCCCCGGTGATGCCGCCCGGCCGCAGATTGCTCCCTTCGCCACGCCCGCCTCGCCACGATGCACCGCTCCCCGCGGAAATCCCGTTCCCGTCGTCCGCTCTATGTCATCCTGACGTGCATCGCCGCCGGTGCGCTCTGGCAGGGTTGCACAGTCACACGGGACAACTACACCACGCTGAGCTACTTCTTCGACGGAGTGCCTGACCCCAACGGCAAGTTTGCCACCGTTGATGTCAAGACCGGCCAGGTCAACCCGATGGGCAAGTTCTCCCAGCACAAGCCGTTCGTTGAAGAAAAGTGCGCCGACTGTCACAGCGGCATCGCGGTGCTCAGCAAGAACAGTTCAGAGATCTGTGCCAAGTGCCACGCCGCCGTTCCGACGCAGCATCAGTACATGCACGGGCCGGTCGCGGCATCCGCGTGTCTGTGGTGCCACAGCCCGCACGATGCGCCGCGACCGCACCTGCTGCGCGACGACGACCGCAAGCTCTGCACCCAATGTCACGCCGCCGGTGCCCTCGACGCGGCACGCGAGCCTGCCCATGCCGATGAGACCCGTGCTTGCCTTGAGTGTCACTTCGGACACGGCGGAAACCGGCGTTACCTGCTGCGTAACCCCGCCGGCCTCAGCCCCTCCGCACCCGGAGCGCTCACCGTCCCCGAGCCCAGAGCGTCCCGAGAGAAGGGAACCAGGTAACCGGCCGTGCGGCTGTCGATGCTCAAACTCGCTGTCGTAATCACCGCCGCGGGCTCGTGCGGACGTCTGGCCCGAGCGCAGGTTGCCCCGGAGCCCGATGCCGGACCCGTGATCATCGGCGAGCGGCGAGCCGACTGGAACCTCTTCGAACTGGCCAACACGAGCGCCGCGTTTGACTTTCTCGGCAGCTCGCGTCGAGAGAGAGTTACCCAGACGGGTCGTGATACCACAGACAAGGAAGACCTCCTCCGCGAATCGCTTGAACTGTTCACGCAGGCCTACATCGGCCACCGGAACTTCATCGACCTGACCGGCAAGTTCCGGCTGCAGTATGAGAACCGGTGGGTCACCAGCGGCACGCTCAGCAGTGACGAGGCGACTCGCGACCTGAACCTGCTCTACGACGTCAACGCCCGCATCCTCGGTGCCTCTTCTGTCCCGGTCGACATCTACGCCCGGCATGATCAGCAGACCATCAACCGTGACTTCGGCACGGCCCTGCGGCAGGGAACCACCGAATACGGTGCAATCGCCAACTTCCAGTCGGCGAACTTCCCGACAACCGTTCAGCTCTCCCACAACGAGTCAGACCAGACCGATTCGTTCGGACAGTTCGGTTATAAATACAAACGCGACTCGCTCTCCCTCCAGTCCATCCTCGTGCTCTCCGAGACCAACCGGCTTGAGGCCCGCTACCAGTTCGACAGCGTCTCAGAGACGCAGGAGAACGTTTACAGCACCGATTACATCCGTCACGATCTGTCACTCAACGACACATGGAACTTCGGCGAGAAAAAGGAGCATGAGCTTCGGTCGTTCTTCCGCTACTACGACCAGGGTGGTCTCTACGAACAGACCAATATCCGCCTCGAAGAGCAGCTCCGTCTGGTGCACACCGACACTCTCGAGTCGCGTTACAGTGCCTCGGCCGACCAGCGATCCCGGGGCGGGGCCAGTCAGAACACCTACCGTGGCACCGCAGCGCTGCGTCACAAGCTCTTTGAAAGCCTCGTCTCAACGGCGAACGCCGGTTACCAGCACTTCACCACCGGAGACTTCTCCAGCGATCAGTACTTCGCCGGCTTGAACTTGGAATACACGAAGCGCCTCGCACCCGGCCGGCTCGACATCAACCTCGGTGCCAACTATGTGAATCAGAACAACAGCGATCAGGGCGGTGGGCTCGCGGTCTTCGACGAGTCGTACCAGTACAACGGCGGCCTGTTCATCACCGTCAACCGCCGAAACGTTGTCCCCGGGTCTCTGCGTCTGACCGGCCCCGGCGGCTTTCCTACCTATCTCGAGGGTGTGGACTACACCGTCCGCTACTTCCCCGACCGCGTCGAGATCGTCCCCGTCATCGGTGGTGCGATCACCTCCGGAAGCACGCTGCTGGCCAACTACGACATCGGCCCCGAACCCGGCAACACCATCAGCACCATCGGCACTTCGGCGGCCATCCGCTACACGATTCTGGAGACCTGGCTGCAGGGGCTCGCCGGGTACGCCAGCTACAGCACCACCACCAACAACGTCAGCGCCGCGGATCCCTCGCTGATCGCCGTTGACGATGTCACTGTCACCCTGCTTGGAGTTGAGTACCGCCGGTGGGGCGTCACCCTGCGTGCCGAGCAGGAGTTCCGCGACAGCACCTTGAACCCCTACGACACAACGCGCCTCCAGGCCCTCTACGACACCCGACTTGGCGGCAACTCAGTCTTCAGCGTCGACCTGACCGACGAGATGATCCGCTACAGCCAGCCTTCCAACGAGGTGAACTTCCTGCGCGCCGGTGTCCGCTGGATCCAGGAACTCAGCCGCACAGTCGATCTGGACACTCGCATCATCTACCGCAACGAGTCGGATGCCAACCTCGGAGACTCCGAGGGCATCGATGCCCGGGTCGGCCTTCGATGGCGCTACCGTCAGACGTCCGCGTACATCAACGTCGGTCACACGATCTTCGGTACTCCTACTTCCGACACCACTTCCCAGCTTCTGGAGATCGGATTCCGCCGTGAGTTCTAGGAACCTCTCCATGACCCAACGCTCCGGCAGTCAGCTGCACCGGTGTCCGCGCCGTAAGGCAGCGGCACTGTTCGTCCTTGCCTCAGCGGTGTGCACGGGCGGCTGCGCCAGCGAGCCCGGCGTCGTCTTTACTCCCGCCGCCTCGCCCTTGGTCTGGCCGACAGCTCCTGACCAGCCGCGAATTCGATACGTCGGTGCGCTCGTCAGCTCCGGCGACCTCAAGCCGGCCCGCTCCGGCCTCGATGCCCTCGGGGATGCACTGTTCGGACGCGAGATCTCCCGCGGCATGATCAACCCGATGGGGGTGTGCACCGATGGCGCGGACCGCGTGTTCGTTGCTGACAGCGGAGCACGCGGCGTCCACGTCTTCGATCTGGCCACACAGAAGTACGCGATCTGGCAGCCCGGTGAGGATGAACCCCAGTTCCGCCATCCCGTTGCCGTCGCCTATGACGGCCAGCGGTCGCGACTGCTGCTGTCCGATGCCGGCGGCGGCATGATCTGGTCACTCGGGCTCGACGGCAAGGTGCTCGGAACCATCGGTGCCGGGATTCTCAAGCGACCGTGCGGCATCGCGGTGGAGAAGGGAACCGGCCGGATCGCTGTGGCGGATGTCGGCGCTCACCAGATCGTTCTGCTCAGCCCTGAAGGCACGGAGGTCTCCCGCTTCGGCGGCCGCGGCAGCGGTCAGGGCCAGCTCAACTTCCCCACGTTCGTCGCCTTTGATGCCTCGGGCCGCATCTGCGTCTCCGACTCTCTGAACTTCCGCCTCAGCCTGTTCGCTGCCGACGGGACGTTCCAGTCGTCTATCGGCCGCAAGGGGGACCTCCCCGGCTACTTTTCACAGCCCAAGGGGGTCGCCGCGGATTCCGAGAATCATCTCTACGTGGTCGATGCGAACTTCGAAGCGGTCCAGCTGTTCGATGCCCAGGGTTCCCTGCTCATGGCCTTCGGGCGCGAAGGCCGCGGCCCCGGGGAGTTCTGGCTTCCGGCGGGAATCTGGATCGATCCCGCCGACCGTATCTGGATCGCCGACAGCTACAACCGCCGCATTCAGGTCTTTCAGTACCTCCGGTCAGGAGCTCAGCCATGAACCACGCCTCCTTTGCCAGCATTCACAACGGCCTTCGGTCGCGTGCCGTGGCGGCCTGCGTCGGCACCGTCGCTCTCGTGGCATCACTGGCTGCGGCCCAGCCCTCCGGGGTGGTGTTCTCGCGGCACAACCTTTCGGCCAGCGGTCCAGGAACAGTCAAGGCCGTCAGCGAAGATCAGGTCTGCATCTTCTGCCACACACCGCACAACGCCGCCCCGGTCCAGCCGCTCTGGAACCGGACGATGTCGATCAGTTCGTATCTGCCGTACTCCAGTCGAGCACTCGATGCCGCCCCGGGCCAGCCGACAGGGACCTCGAAGATGTGCCTGTCCTGTCACGACGGCACCATCGCACTCGGTGCGCTGGTGACGGCACCGACCCCGGTGGTGATGACCGGTGGCGTCACGCGCATGCCCGCCGGGCACGCGAACATCGGCACCGATCTGCGGGACGACCACCCGATCTCCTTCCGCTTTGACTCGTCACTTGCCTCCAGAGACCGCAAGCTGCGCAGCCCCACAGGGCTTCCGTCCGCTCTCAAGCTCGATTCCAACGCCGAGCTGCAGTGCACGACCTGCCACGATGCGCACAATAACACGTTCGGCAAGTTCCTCTCGATGCAGAACAGCGTGTCCCAGCTCTGCATCTCCTGTCACAACATGGGGACGACAACGGTCACCGGCCACAACGCCTGCAACGCGTGCCACCAGCCCCACTCAGCGCCAAGCGGACCGTACCTCCTGCGGGCCCAGACCATCACCACCACCTGCCTGCAGTGCCACAACGGCAGCGTCGCCACAGCCCCGAACATTCTCACGGCCACGAACCGGGCCTACAACCATGACACGGCCAGCATGGTGGATCCACCCGACCCCCAGCAGAGTCATACGACCTGTGTGAGCTGCCATGACCCGCACACAATGGGTACCGGCCGTGGTGTGGCACCGGCGGTCCACCCCAACTTCGGGCGCATCGCCGGCGTGAATATCGCCGGTACCGCGGTTGAGGCAGCGGCCTACGAGTATGAGACCTGCCTGAAGTGCCACGCCGACGCCGCGACCATCCTGCCGCGCATCTCGCGGCGGATCGTCTCGAATAACACCCGCCTGGAGTTCAGCCCAAGTGCTGTCTCGTTCCACCCCGTCGCCACCGCCGGACGCAACAGCAACGTGCCGTCACTCAAGCCCCCGATGACCGCCTCAAGCCTGATGTACTGCAGCGACTGCCACGCGGCGGATGGTGCCCGCTCGGTCGGCGGCAGCGGGCCCAACGGCACGCACGGTTCCTCCAACCCCGGTCTGCTCGTCGAACGTTACGACACCGCGGACAACAGCACCGAAAGTGCGGCGGCGTACGCTCTCTGTTACCGCTGCCACGACCGCAGTAACCTCATGAGCGAAAGTGCCTCCAGCTTCCGCTACCACAAGAAACATGTACAGGAAGAGCGAACGCCCTGCATCGCCTGCCATGACTCGCACGGCATCTCCTCAACCCAGGGCAACGCTACCAACAACAGCCACCTCATCAACTTCGCCACCAACATCGTGACGCCCAACACCCAGGGACGGCTCGAGTTCATCGACACGGGCACCTTCCGCGGCACCTGCAATCTCCGCTGCCACGGTGACAATCACGTCAACAAATCATACTGATCGGCCGCCGCCGGGCATTGGGACCGGCTTCTGCGGTGGCTCGGTTCGCCGCACCGCCAGACAGTAGCTGCGGCATCGGTCCTCGGGCCGGTGTATCCCGCTGCCTGCCGCTCGGCTTGCCGTCATGTGCTGATTGCCACGCGGCGAGGACCATCCGCGTGGGGTCGTTCACCCACGCCGTGAAGCGATCCTGTCACCGCCGGAGAGAGGATCCCCGCGGGGTGCCGGTTGGCACGCCTCGTCCCTGTTGGCCCAGCCACCGCTGCTCTAGTTGTTTACTTGCCGCCGTTGACGCCCGCCGGCTTCGGTGTCGGCTGTGCCGGCGGCGCGATGTTGGCGTCCGGTGCCGGAGCCGGTGCGGCTGCCGGAGCAGGCACCGGAGCAGTCGCGGGCTGGACCGGTACGGGTGTTCCGGGAGCCGCAGGTGGTGGAGAGCCCGCCGACCCGATTGGCGCCGCTGGTGTTCCTCCGCCCGTCGGCTGACCGCCACCAGCCTCAGTTCCCGCGTCGGAAGTCGCGCCCGCGGCCGGCTTGAGATTCGGCGGCATCCTTCCCGGGACCTCCCGGTCGTAGGGCTCCGGCTTGTGGCACCCTGGCGCACAGGATCCGCCCGTCGGCGTGCGGGTGTAGTTCACCGGCAGCGACCATTCGCCGAACTTCACCGAATCGGCGACCATGTTCTCAAACCGACTGGCGTGGACCGTGTGGCAAGCGCGACACGAGCGTGATTGCTGCCCCTTGCCCTGGCCCACGTGCAGGGCGTGCAGGTTCCGCTCCCCGTCGCGGAACGCCGTCAGTTTGTCGCCCACCGGCCCGGCGAGCAGTCTGGCGTCATGGCACTTGAAGCACAGTGCGCTGGCATCCGGCTCCTTGTTGGTGTAGAACGCCGTCGAGTATTTGGCCACCAGCAGGCTCGGTTCGTGGCCCCCGTGCACCGCATGGCAGGCACCGCAGTCGTCCTTGTTGATCGGCCCGTGCTTGTAGAACTCGTCGACCCGGAGCTCGTTGACCGCGTGCACGGTCCGCTTGTTGTCCACGGCGATCGGTTTGTCATGGCAGGCCATGCAGGCATCCAGCGTGCTGGCCTTGAGCTGCTTGGCGTGTTCGCTGCCGTGCGGGCTGTGACAGTTCAGACAGGACTTGCCATCGGTTGCCGCCGAGTGCGGGTGCTTGGCCGAGGCCAGTACGCTGTTCATCGTGTCATGGCATGACAGGCAGAGATCCTTGGGGCCTCGCTGCAGCACCGCGACATGGTCCGAAGAGTGGGGGGAGTGGCAGAGGTAGCAGTCACCAGAGGTGACCGGCTTGTGCGGGTGAGCGGCGGTGCTGATCTTCTTCTGGACATCCTGATGGCAGGTGACGCACAACTGCTCCCGGTCGGCCTTGAGCAGCTTGGCATGGCTCGAGGCGTGGCTCTGGTGGCACTGTGTGCAGTCATCGCTGGCGGGCTTGTGGGCGTGTGCGCCCTTCATCACCTCCGTGTGGCACTGCAGGCACTGCTTGTTGACGGTGGGCTGCTGCAGCATGCTCCGCACCTCCGAGCCGTGCGGATTATGACAGCTGATGCAACTGCCCTCGGCCACCGGCTTGTGCACGGTGTCACCCGGTCCGCCTGTCTTGCTGTCGATGTGGCAGAAGGTGCACAGATCCTTGCCCTGCCGCTTGAGCTGGAACGTGTGTGCCCCGGCGTCCTTGCTGACGTGGCAGACGTCGCACGCGTTGACCGCCACGGGGCCGTGTAGGAGCGTGTGCTTGATCTGCTCGGCGTGGCAGCCTGCGTTTGTGCAGTTGCGTACCGGCAGCGTCGGGCGCACGCCCGCCGGACCGGTCGGCGGGTTCAGCAGTGCTCCGGAGCGCTTGGCCGGCTCGGTCGATGCGGACCCGGGCGCAGCACTGGATGGTGAGCTCGCCGCTCCGGCCGGTTCTGCCCGTGGCGGCTGGGGACCCGGCTGGGGCCCCGGGTTTCCGGGCTTGACCTGAGCCAGCAGAACCGGAACCCCGCAGGCAACAGCAACCAGGATGGCAATGAGGCGTTTCAGCGTGGAACTCCGGGCGCGGGGGATGGCTTGGGTTCCGGCACCGGCTTCGGGGCGGCGGGCTTGGTGCTCTCAGCCGGTGGGGCGGGCCGCAGCGATGCCGGACCGATTGCCGGCACCTTCCCCGTCGCGGCCAGTACCTGGCGGGCTTCTGTCAGCAACTGTTCGGTGTAACGCGGATTGTGCACGCCCCAGCTTCCGTCGGCTCGGACTGCGTCCAGAATGGTTGTCGCTCGGGCAAGTGCATCGGCGGGCGCACCCGCCGCTGAAGCCGCCTCCTTCATCCCCTTGACCTCGTCATACATCGTCCGGGCAGTTTTCTGCCACAGCGGGATCATCTTGTCGCCCAGCCCGGGCTGATGGCACTTGTCGCAGGAGTCCGGGGATGCCGCAAGTACCTGTGCTCCGCCCTCGGGCCGCCCGCTGACGCTCCTCGCCTTCGTGTGGCAGCCGGTGCAGTCAACGTGGGCCATGAACATCACGTTCTGTGTCGCCGGGCTGTCCGGGCCGTGCGGCGACTTGGCGATGTTGAAGTAGGTGTTCTGCTGCACCGTGTGCTGATCGAGATGGCACTTGTTGCACTCAAGCTTCTCCAGCGATGCGACCTGAACCTTCAGGCCGTGGCGGATGGTGCCGTGGCAACTCGAGCATTCGATCTTGTGCCGCCCGAGAGAGTGAGTCCGGTGCATCTCGCGGCTGTCGGTCATCTTCTCGATCCCGAACGTGTGGCACTCCAGGCAGCGGCCGTCATCGATCGGTGGCGGCGTCGCCGTCGTGCCCTGGTGGCAGGACTCGCAGCTTGCGCCGAAGGCCAGGAACTGGGAGTGGTTGAACTTGAGCCCCTGGAAGTCGATCTCCTTGTTGGGTGCATCATGGCACGTGGTGCACGCGCTCGGCGGCACCTTCTCCCCCGGGTTCACCGTCGGCACGACCTTTGAGGTCGCCGAGCGGGCCGCCAGGGTGATCAGCTTCTCCCGACCGCCGCTGGCAAGTTCCATGCCGGGAGTCGGATCGCCGACCAGGTGGCACGTCAGGCACACCCCGGTGTTGACCTCGAAGTGTGAATCACCCTTGACGTGCGAGTGGCACGTGCTGCAGCTGATCTCCACGCCGAGGTGCTTGGCGCCCAGATGCTGGTCATGGGCGAACTTGAAACGCCCGTTGTCAGTCTTCTTGGCTTTCAGCGTCTCTTGCGTGTGGCAGCCCGAGCGGGTGCACGAGAACTGGCTTACTGATGCCGACGGCTTGTTGCTCGTCCGGTGCAGCAGGTCGTCGACAACCTGACCAAGTCCGTTGAACTTGGCCTCAAGGAAGTTGTCCATACCCGGGGCGATGTGGCACTGCACGCACGCGACATTCTTGTGCGAGCTGACTTTCCAGCTGTCGTAGAACGGCTCCATGATGTGGCAGCTGTTGCAGAACGAACTTGTCGAGGTCGCCTCGACACTGATCGTCGCTACCGCCACGAAGCCCACCATCCCCGCCAGGATCCACTTGCCCCAACGACGGAACCGAAGACGCTCGCGCCAGATACCCATAGGTCTTTCTTTGCTGCAGAGGGAAGGGAGCAGATGAGGGCAAGGACTTGAGAGGCAACAGCCGGTGATCAGACGGCTCAACCGCGAGATCGCGAGGGAGAGCAGATGTGCAAGCCGCGGCCGTCAGGGGCCGAGGAGCAGGATTTAGCTGAGGCAGCGAGGTAGAGTAGGTAGAAATACTTATCCAATTGAATCGCCCGGCGTCTTCCGCCGTCCGGTATGTCTGATGCATTTTGGATGCCAGCAAAAATCCGAGTTCACGGCCCTTGAAAAGGACAAATGGATCGTCTATTCTCATTTGCGAGAACCCGCCTATCAAGGGGATCTCGGCCGTGGGATCAACCGCCGTTCTGCCGTCGTTTTCAAGGCAATAACTCGAGGCACTGGCTTTGCAATAGGAGAATCAGGCGACCGCGGAGTGATCCGCACCATCGGCCCGATAGCCTCCCTCAAACAGGTAACTTTATGAACGTATTGTCATCTCTTCTGACTCTCGGTGCGGTGGTTGGTGTTCTCGGTGGCCTCGCTGGCCAGCCCGGGGTCAGCCCCGCGCCGGCCGCTTCGCCCGCCACGCCGGACGCCTCCGGTAAGCCCCCGGTTCCGTCAGGTCACCCCCAGATTCCCCTGCCCACGGTCGCAGCGAACTGGCCCAAGGCCAAGCCCGAGGATGTCAACTCCGTTGAAGCGATCATGGCCGCGTTCTACGCGGTCCCCGCTGGCGCCGCTGGCGAGGCTCGCGACTGGGACCGGTACCGCTCTCTGTTCGTTCCCGAGGCTCGCATGATCCCGGCCCGATCCGGCCCCGATGGTGCCGCCGGCACGATCTTCCTGCCCATCACCGAGTACATCGACGCCAACAAGGTCTACTTCGAGAAGGGCGGCTTCCGCGACACCGAAGTTTCCCGCCGCGTCGAGGAGTTCGGCAACATGGTCAGCGTCTGGAGCACCTTCGAGTCCCGCCGGAACGCGACCGATCCCAAGCCCTACATCCGCGGCATCAACAGCATCCAGCTGCTCAAAGACGGCTCCCGCTACTGGGTTGTCAACGTCTATTGGGACTTCGAGCGTCCCGGCAACGAACTCCCCGAGAAGTACCTCACCAAGGCCAAGGAATGAGCGTGATCAGTTCCAACATCAGCAAGCCGGCCCGCCCAACGGGTTCCATTCTCCTCGTCGAGGATGAACAGGTGCTGCGTGAGTCCATCGCCCAGCTCCTGACCGAGGAGGGTTACGAGGTCGTCGAGGCCGTCGACGGCCAGGACGCCTACGAGAAGGTAGTCGACCGCGCCTTTGACCTCGTGCTGACCGACATCCATATGCCCCGCATGGATGGCTTGGCCCTCCTTGAGCGTCTCCAGCGCACCGCTCCGGAAACACCGATCATCGTCCTCACCGCCTTCGGTACCGTCGACAGTGCCGTGGCGGCGATGCGGGCCGGTGCCGCTGATTTCCTGCTCAAGCCGGTTCAGTTTGACGATGTACTCCTGCGGATCTCCCGCGTCCTGGAGATCCGCGACATCCGTCGTGAGCGCCGGGCCCTGAGCGAGCAGCTTGCAGCTCCCAGCAAGTTCCAGAACCTCATCGGTGAATCACCGGTGATGGCCAAGCTCTTTGATCTCGCCCGCAAGCTCTCTGCCGTCCGCAGCAGCGTGTTGATCATCGGTGAATCCGGCACCGGCAAGGAGCTCTTCGCCCGCGCCGTCCACTACAACGGCATCACCCGCGACAAGCCCTTTGTCGCAGTCAACTGCGGAGCAATCCCTGAGAGTCTCATCGAGTCCGAGCTCTTCGGCCATCGCAAGGGAGCCTTCACCGGTGCTGTCCGCGACCGCGTCGGTTACTTTGAGGCCGCCACCGGCGGCACGCTGTTTCTTGACGAGATCTCCACGCTGCCTTTCGCTGTCCAAAGCTCGCTGCTTCGCGTGCTAGAGGAACGCGTCGTCGTCCCGGTCGGTGACACCAAGCCGCGGCCCGTGGACGTCCGCATCGTCGCCGCCTCCAATCAGGATCTCCGCCAGCTTTGCCAGAAGGGCCAGTTCCGTGAGGACCTCCTCTACCGGTTGGACGTCGTTCGCCTCCAACTGCCCCCACTCCGCCAGCGACGCCAGGACATTCCGCTTCTGGCCCATCACTTCCTGGCCAAGTACGCAGCAGAAATGAACAAGAAGATCCTGTCAATCTCCAACCAGGCCATGCGGGCCATGCTCAGCCATAACTGGCCGGGCAACGTTCGAGAGCTTGAGAATGTTATTGAGCGGGCCGTTATCTTCGCGGAAAACGGCGAGATCACCGCGGCCGATCTGCCCTTCCAGGGGGCCGAGGCGCCGCCTGAGGCCGGCGAGGCACTCAAAGACGCGCTCGCCCAGTTCGAGCGCCAGCACATCATCTACTCGCTTCGTCGCCACCGCTTCGACAAAACCGAGACCGCCAAACACCTGGGAATCGGCGTCTCCAGTCTCTACCGCAAGCTCGACGAACTCAATATCCCCAAAGAGGCCGAAGACTCCACCTGCGAAATCGGATCGGTATAGGCCGCACACTGACCGGTTCGGACGATCCGCCGCCGCGGTCGAATTGCCCGTTTCTCAGGATTGATACCGCGAGCCTGCCCCCTTGCCGCTTCGGACGCAGCAGGCCCGCAGTCCCTCTGGTCCGGCGTTTGCACAAGCTCCCGCGCCGTCTGTCGTTCCCATCGCTTTCTATGCTCCGTCGGAAGTTGCTCATCCGGGTTGGCCTGCTCATCTGCGCCTTTGTGCTCGGAGCGGTGGTCGCCATCTGGAAGCTCCAGGACGTTCAGGCCGAGCTCGACCTTGCCAACGCCGATGCTGCGGCTCTCGTCGATGGTGTGCAGGATGTTGGGCTGGCCGTTAACGAGATCGTCGCCGCCCGACTCGGCGGGGATGCGGATCCGTCAACCTTCACATCTCCCGGGCACGATGCGGCCACCCTGCCCCGCCTGGTCGAGCGCCTCGGCGAGCACCGGCTCCTGCAGAGTCCCGGCGAGGCCTCGGTCCGGTACGCCGCCCTGAAGGACGCACTCCCTGCCTTCCTGGCCGCCACACCTGCCACATCCAGAGCAGTCAGGGCAGGTCCCGATAAGCCCGCGGCAGAGAACTGGCTCGGCATGCACCGCCTGGTCGCCGAACTCTCTCGCTCGCTCCGCGACTTCGTTGCCGCTGAGCAGGTTCGTGTCGGCAACTCGTTCCGCTACATCGTTATCGCCCTGACTCTCGCCGCGTTCGTCATGGCCAACGCGGCGATCTTCGTGCTGCTTCGCACAGCCCAGCTCGTGCTCAACCCCGTGGCCTCCTTGGTCAGCGGCAGCCGCGAGCTGGCGGCTGAGAACTTCTCCCACCGCGTCGAGGTGGTCCGCGGCGATGAGTTCGCCGAACTCGCCCACGCCTACAACTCCCTGGCCGAGCAGCTCCAGAGCAACGAGCAGCGTCGCACCGAGACGCTCCGCCAGCTCGCCGTCACGCTCAATCACGAGCTGAACAACACAATGTCGATCATCGAGCTCCAGCTCCGCTTGCTCGACAAGCGTTCCGGGCAGGACCCCACCGCCGACCGTCCGCTGCGTGAGATCCGTGCCGGCCTCCTGAGAATGAGCCGCACCGTCGCTTCGCTCAAGGACATCCGCCGAATCGTGCTTGTCGACTACGCCGGCGGCCAGAAGATGATCGATCTCGAGCGCTCGGTCGCCGCTGATGCACCCGTTCCTGCTCCTGTGGGGCGGCCGGAAACCGGCGCCGTCGCGGGAGGTGCCAGCCGATGAGCCCCTCCGTACTTCGTGGCCGCGTCCGCCTGCTGTACACCGAGACCCGCTGGCTCATCTCCCTGCGGTGGTTTGCCGGAGCAGCAATCATGGCGCTCGGCCTGATCAACTGGGTTGCCCAGGACAACGGGAGGTCGGCAACGCTCATCGTCAGCGTCGGCGCGTTCATCATCGGCTACAACGCCGCCCTCAGCTCCATGCTCCGTTCCCGACGGAGGCTTGAGAGCCGGTATGACCTCCTGCTCAACTTCGCATCGCTGCAGATCGCCCTTGATCTGACCTGCCTCATCGCCCTCACGCTCACCACCGGCGGCCTTGACAGCCCCGTGCTGTTCGCCTTCCTGTCCCACATGCTCTTTGCCAGTCTCCTTCAGCCTCTTCCGCGCACGCTCGCCACCGCGCTGCTCGTGACGGTCGGACTTGCCGTTGGGCTCTACTTCACTGGCCAGTGGCCTGCGACCCAGCGTGAGGCCGTCACCGGCCTTGGCTGGGTCGGCGTCATGCTCCTGACGGTTTATCTGACCAACCGCGTGACCAGCACGCTGTACCTGCGAGAAGAGGCCCGCGTTCACCAGATCGAGCGCAACGAGGAGATGTGGAGCCGCCTGGTCGCCCAGCAGGCAACGCTTGTGCAGGCCGAGAAGATGGCCGCCATGGGCCTGATGGCTGCGGGCATCGCCCACGAGATCAGCAATCCGCTGGCCAGCATGGACAGCGTGCTCCAGCTCATGCAGCGCAACCCGGGCACGCCCCGGCCCGCCGCAGTCGAGACGCTCCGCAGTCAGATCGAGCGCATCCTGCAGATCATGCGTCAGTTCACCAGCTTCTCGCACCCTGGCCGCGGCGTTGCTCGCCACATCCGCGTCAGCGAACTGGTCCGCTCCTCGCTCGATTTACTCATGTTCAACCAGGCCATGAAGCGGGTCGAGCTCGTCTGTACCTACGACCAGGAAGATCCGACGCTCTGGATCAACGCCCACGCGATGCAGCAGGTCATCACCAACATGGTGATCAACGCGCTCGACGCTGTGGCCGCCGTCACCACGCCGCAGATCTCCATCGCCACGATCCGCCGTCCCGATGCCTGCGTCATCGAGATCTCCGACAACGGTGTCGGTATCCCTGCCGAGCACCTCCCGCGCATCTTCGACTCGTTCTTTACCACCAAGCCCGTCGGAAAAGGCACCGGCCTGGGTCTGGCGATCTGTGCCCGGCTCGTGCAGGAGCAGGGGGGCCGCATCGAGGTCCGCAGCACCGTTGAGGTTGGCACCACCTTCTCGATCATCCTCAGCTCCCCCGCCGAGAGTGCCCCGGCACCGCAGTCACTCGTCCCCGCCACTCCGTCCCGAATCCTCGCGGGGGTGGCCCTGTGAACGCCCCCGTGTCGTCCGCTCTGGCCGCATCAATCCGGCGGCGCTTCGCCGCCCGGAGACCGAACCATGACTTACTCCCGTAACCCGCTTGGCAGTCCGCTCGCACGCTTCATCCGCTTTCTCGGCAGCGTCCAGCTTGCAGTGCCGGTGATGATCCTCATCGCCGCCGCCATGGCTTGGGGCACGTACCTCGAGTCAAGCCAGAACGCCAGTGCTGCCAAGGCCAGCGTCTACGGCGCGTGGTGGTTCGGCGCACTGATGGCCCTTGTCTGCGTCAGCCTCATCTTCGCCGTCGTCAACCGCTACCCGTGGAAGCGCAAGCACGTCGGCTTCATCACCGTGCACGCTGGTTTGGTCCTGCTCATCATCGGCAGTTTCTGGTCAGTCGTCGGTCGGATCGAGGGCCACCTCACGCTTGAGGAGGGTGCCTCGGGCGATCAGATCGAAACCGACCGTGAGTTTCTTGAGCTCGCCGAGTTCCGCACCGGTACTTCGACCGTGGTCGGCTCCGCCGCCGCACCCATGGGCGCCGCCTCGCTCACCCTTGGCAGCATGCCCGTCGAAGTCATCGAGCGGTGGGACAACTGCCAGGAACTGCACTACGTCGCCGACGATGCACCGCAGACCCTCCGAGCGATTGAACTTTCGGGCAACCCTACCGCCTCAGAGGGTGACTGGGTCGCGGAAGAAACGAAGGCCGGCGGCGCACCCACTCTCAGTGGCATGATTATCCGCGTCCTTCCCGACGGTGCATCGTGGACCCCGCCCGTCGCTCCCGTACGGAGCTCCACCGGGTTTATCTTCCTCGTCGGCGATCGCGAGTTCCCCGTTGGTGAGCGCGACTCGGAAGTTATTCCGGGTTGGAAGCTCGTCACGGTGCAGCGGTTCACCAACGCCCTTGTCTCGGCCGGCCGCATTTCCGAAGGTGCGGCAGACAAGAACCCTGCCATCGAAGTCACCATCTCTGACGGCAAGGGCAACGTCGAGCGCCACACCTCCTTTGAGGCTTTCCCCGACATGGTGCTCACCAAGGCCATCGAGGGTGAGGCCCGCTCCGGTGCACGCCTGACCACTAACGCCTCCAGAGCTCAGACCGAGACGTTCGTCGTCTTCGGCTCAATCGCGGCGACGAAGTACGGCTATATCGGCAAGGACGGCGGCGGCAAGCTGCTCGATGCCCCGGCCTCCCTTCCCCACATCTTCGAGATCGGCTCCCACCGCATCCGCGTCATGAAGCAGTTCTCCCATGCTCGGGCCGCCTCGCGCTTCGTCAAGGCCCCCTTCGCGACCGACCGCCGGCCCGCCCTGGTCATCAAGGTTCCCGGCCGCAGCGAACCCGTGGTGCTGGCTTGGAAGGCCTTGGAGACCATCGGTGGCTCCGGCTCGAATCAACTCCTCCGTTTCGGCCCGCAGATGGTCCGTCTGCCGTTCAGCGTGCGTCTGGCTGACTTCCGCAAGACCGACTACCCGGGCACGGAGATGGCCATGGCCTACGAGTCCGACGTCGTCGTCTCCCGCGCCGGCGAGCCGGATCAGCCTTACCGCATCCACATGAACACCCCCTTCGCCCACGCGCCGTGGAAGGTCTACCAGTCGGGCTTCGTCGGCGAGAAGATCTCTGTCTTCAGCGTCATGCGCGACCCGGGCCTCCCGCTGACGTATCTCGGCTCAGTGGTCCTCTGCGTCGGTATCTTCGTCACGTTCTTCAGCCGTTCACTCAGCCGGGGTCACCCCGGCATTCCGGCTCCGTTCGAGTCGTCCGAAAGAAAGGTGCACCATGCTCCGAACACTGCACTCCCGCGTCCTGTCGTCAGCATTCCTGCTCGTCCTCTTGCTGCTGAGCCCGTCGGCTCGGGCGGCTGAGACCCAGCCCTGGATGAAGGAACTCGGCGCAACTGCCGTCCAGGACGGCGGCCGCGTCATGCCGCTGGACACCTACTCCCGCCGGCTCGCCGTTGAACTGACCGGCCGCGAGCACTGGGGCGCAGGCCGTGGCCCCGAGGTGTACTCGGGCCGCGATCACGTCGCGCTGCTCTGCGACCTCATGTTCACCGGCAACTCCATGATGGACAAGCAGCTTCTGGGTGTCGAGAACAAGCCGTTTAAGAAGCTTGTCGGGCTCGACCCCGAACGCAAGTTCTTCTCCGCCCGTGAAGTCGCCATGAGCAAAGGGCTCAACGACATGCTCACCGGGTTCCAAAAGCGTCGCGCCGTCGATCAGCAGGCCCGCGCCAGCGAAGACGAACGCCGCGCTCTGGATCTGTTCGAAGCGGCCAACAAGATCGCCGGGCTCGCCGCCGGCGAGCAGTTGGCCATCGTTCCTGACTCCGCTTCGCCCACCTATCGCCGCGTCGGTCTCTCCGGTGCCGCCCCCGGGACCGAACCGGTGCAGGCCGCCCTCCGTCGGCTCGCCGCTGCCTACACCTCCGGTACAGGTCTCGACGCCGCTGTCGCCGAGTTCCGCTCGTCAATCGACACGCTCGGTAAGCCCTCGTCCAACGAGAGCCGATCCGTCAGCCTCGAACTGTTCTACAACCGCCACGCGCCGTGGACCAACACGCAGATTGCCTATGGCCTGGCCATGGTGCTCTTCGGTCTTTCCCGCCTGTTCTGGCGCCGCTCTCTGGTCACGGCCGCGGTCATCGTCACCGCCATCGGAATCCTTGAGCACTTCCTGGGCATCGGTCTCCGTATGGCCATCCTCGAGCGTGCCCCCGTCACGAACACCTTCGAGTCGCTGATCTGGATGGGCCTCTTTGGCCTGCTGGTCTGCGCCGTTGCCCAGGTGTTCAACCGCAAGAGCTACTACCTCTTCGGCGGCGTGTCCGCCGCCTTCATCTCCGTCCTCTTCGCCGGGCTCGTCCCCCTGGCCGACCGTACCAACACACTTCCGGCTGTGCTCCGCAGCAACTACTGGCTCATCGTTCACGTCCTGACCGTTGTCGCTAGCTACGGCGTCTTCGCCGTCGCGGCGGTCCTGGGCCACGTGTACCTCTTCCGTGAGGTACTCCTTGCCCGTCGCGGCACCGCCGGGCAGCCCGCAGGCGGGCTCTCCCATCCGCTCATCGCTCAGAGCTATCGCACTATCCAGATCGGTCTGCTCCTGCTGACCGCCGGCACCATCCTCGGTGGCGTCTGGGCTGCGGACTCCTGGGGCCGCTTCTGGGGCTGGGATCCCAAGGAGACCTGGGCGCTGATCAGCATCGTCGTCTACTTCGCTCTTCTCCACGCCCGCTACATCGGCTGGCTGCGAGACTTCGGGCTCGCCGCCTCCAGCATCCTCGGTTTCGTCGTCATCGTCTGGACTTTCTACGGTGTCAACTACATCATGGCCTCCGGCCTTCACAGCTACGGCTTCGGCTCCGGTGGCGAGCTGTGGGTTGCCCTCTGGGCTCTCGGAGAGATCGCCTTCCTCATCGCCTGCTGGGTCCGTCACAGCATGCTCCTGCGTGCTGCCTCCGCTGCGCCCGCCTCGGCGCGCGAGTCCGTCCCGCCTTCCATCGGAGCTTCTCCCGCTACGACCTGATCGCCACAACTGAGTCGAGCGTCTGTTCTCATCGGCCGCAGGCACTCGCTCCCATCCCGGCGAGTGCCTGCGGCCGCTCCGCTCCACGCCGCGTGAGTGCTCAAGTGTGCTGTTTCTGTACAGTTGTTCGCTGGTATTGCCCGCCGGTCTGCTACCGCCCGGCCCAAGGAACCCCTTCGATGTCATCTTTCAATGCGCGTTGTTGCTCTGTCCTTCTCGCTCTCCTGGCCGGGGCCTGTGCCGGTTGCCAGGACAGCAACCCCAAGCCGTCTGCACCGCCCACTGCCCCCGCCGGCGCGAAGCCTGCTTCAACTCCATCGTCCGCCGGTGCGGTCGCCCCCGTCGCCGCGGCGTCGCCGGCTCCGGCGTCCGGTGTCACCATGCTCGCCCTCGGCCTCCGCTTCACCCTCCCAGCCGGTTGGAAGCAGGTGCCCCCGGCAAACTCCATGCGTCTGGCCGAGGTTCAGGTGCCCGATGCGTCCGGTGATGCCGCCAAGGCCTGCACTGTCGCGCTCTCATCGGCGGGAGGAACCGTGGCCTCCAATATCGATCGCTGGGTCGGCCAGGTGAAGGACGCTTCGGGCAAGCCGCCAAAGGCCGAGCCCATCGCCCGTCAGGTCGCCGGCCTGCAGGTCACCACAGTCGAGCTCGAGGGCACCTATTCCGGCATGGGTGATGGAGCTCAACGTCCCACCTATATGCTTCGCGGTGCAATCGTCGAAACCTCCCAGGGGCTCCTGTTCATCAAGATGACCGGTCCCGCCGATGCCATGAAGGCCGCCGCCCCGGCGTTTAAGGCGTACATCGACAGCATGAGCAAGTAGGTCTCTGCGGTCGCGTCACCGCTCGCAGCGCTCTGATCCAACGTGTTCCCGTCAGGTGTGCATGCACGCCTGGCGGTTGTCTTCTGATCTCAGCACCCCAGCGGCCGTTCGCAAACCACCTGTATGCACCTTGCCTGCTTCAAGCCGCGGCAGAGCCGACGGATCTCGCCGCACTAGCCCCCGCTCCGCTCATTGCGATGGATTGTCCAGCAATCTCAGGTCTGCGGCCGGAAGTTGCCTGTCCCGTGCGACGACGAATCTTCATGATCGACCGTGGTGGGGGGCTGCTTTCGCACCGCGCTGAGTACTGGCGACAGGATCAGCTGCGCACAACCAAGTCCGACCGCCAGATAGCACGGAATCAGTGTGTTACGCATGGCCGCCGTCAGCGGGATGGATGTCGGGTGCACGTCCGGCAACAGCCTGATGGACAGATACACCAGCGGCACATCCAGGAACACCACGCAGCCATAGACCGCACAGCGCGTGTCCCACGTGGCCGACCCGCCCGGCAGCCGTCGCAGCAGCAGATAGCCGGCGTACAGCACGCACATCACCAGTGTGAAAGTCAGCCTCGGGCTCCAGGTCCACCAGAGTCCCCACATGAAGTGCGCCCAGATCATGCCCGTGACGAGCACCGTCAGGCTGCAAATCACCGTGGCGATTCCCGCCGCGCGTGCCACCCGGTTCCACACGTCCTGCCTGGTCCACAGGAATCCCAGGCTTGCCGCAAACACCACCATCGCGCTGATGAAGGACAGGATCGCCGCCGGAAGGTGCAGGTAGATCAGCTTCTGCACCGGCCCCATCTGCTCATCGATCGGTGCGTGGAAGATCGCCATCCCACCCGCGACCAGAAACGCACACAGCCCCGCAACGCGAAGGATGCCGCTGAGATGGCTTGCCTGTGGCATGGTCACACTCGATTCCTCGCTCCGGCCTGCTCCTGGCGGACCGGCAACGCTTGCTTCCGCATCATCCTCAGCACGACGAACCCGCCGACCGCCGCGGCAAGAACCCCGCCTCCGATGCCCATCCAGGTCATCGAACGGTCCGTCGCGGCGGCGTGGACCACGGGCTTGGCCGCCAGCGCCGCAAGCACCACGCCCATCGAGTCCCCGGCTTTGAGACCCTCGGCCTTATACAGGTGTGCCAGCTTGCCGTCAATCATCTCCGTGCCCGACTCGGCCAGCGCCGTCGTCCGCACCACGCTCTCCTTGTCGGCCAGGTACACCGCCGCGTGTTCGATCGCCGCCGGTGCCACCACACGCAGGTCCAGCGCTCCGTCCTTGGCGGCCACCGCATAGCCGAACTGATACGTCATCCGCCCCGGCATCAGCGGCATCTGAATGTTGAGTTCCGAGCCCTTGTACGCCGTGCAGCACCAGCCGTGGAATCCCTGCTCCAACTGCACATCCGATGCATTGGCCGGGAGTGTGAGCGTCACCGTTGCCCGGCGACCCTCCGAATCCGCCGCCCCGCCCAGCCACGTTGTGTCCGCCGGATTCTCCACAATCACGGTTTCAGCGACCTCAGCTCCGCCGTCCGTCCGCGAGTACATCACCTGCCGCAGCACCACTTTCCACTGCGGCACTGCATCGGTCACTTCGTGTACCACAACTTCAATTGAAGCGCTCGGCTTCGAGGCGTCCAGCGGCTCCCCCGTCTGCTGATACACCACGCCCGCGTGCATCACGCGAACCATCGGCCGCAGTCCCAGTGCAATCGGCAAGTCGCTGACCATCGCCAGCCCGTTGTCATCCAGTTTCAGCGGGTACCGCTTGATCGGTGCACCGTTGTGCAGCAGGATCAGTTCCGCCTCGTTGCCGCTCACGGCCGGGCCGCCCTTGGTGCCCTGAATCCCGCGGATCGCCAGGAGCCCCTTGGGGCCTTGATAAGCCGACAAGTCCATCTGCGGTGCCATCGCCGGTCCGCCCAGCCCCTTGCCCATGCCCGGTCCCGGGACAGCTGGCACTCCGCCAGGCATCCCCGGTCGCATCCCCGCCGGCTGCTGCGCACCCACCGTGCCGCCAACCAAGGCCACACACACCATCGCCGCTACTGCAAACAACCGGTCATGCATTGAAAGCTCGCTTGACAACGTTCCGCCGGAACGCCCGGCGGATGACCGTTGCAAGAACGATGCCAACTTCACGAGCCGTGTGTCTTCATGTCGGCGGCCGGCCCGTCAGGCCAAAGCCGATCGCAAGCCATAAAAGTCCCTCGAATCGGGGTGGCACTGGCACCTCTCCGCGCGGGAGGGGCCCGTTACCCCGTTCTCGGGTTGCGGTCCGAAGGAAAACCGCTTCTCAATCCTGAGAAGCCCACCACACACCTGAGTTGTTATTCGACCCTGTCCACCGATCACTGCACGTGGCACGCCACGCACAGGCTGCTGGCGTGGTTGTCCATCACCAGCAGCTTGGGTTCCTTGGCGTACACGTTGTGGCACGAGCCACATCCGATGTGGCCGTCGTACAGCCGGACGCGGCTGTCCAGTGCCCGGATCGGCTTGAGGTTGATCGGGTCAGTCGCCCCCGCCGGCCTGGACTGGTACTTCACGCCGATCGGATGTGACGCGTTCGAGCTGAACATGCTGCCGGGCTTGTGCTTGCCCGCATCGCCTGCCAGCGTGCCATCGTGACACTGCAGGCAGCTTCGGCTCTCTGCATCCAAGCCGACTGCCCCTGAACGTGCTGCCCCGACGCCGCTGCCCGACTTGCTGCTCGCGTGCGCCATCGCCCGGCTCTGGCCGTGCGGCGACTTGCTCACGTTCGCCCCGGTGTGGCACTGCGTGCAGGTTGATGCACTCGCCTCCTCGCCCCGCAGGAACATCTGCCCCGACGGCTTCCGCTGCGGGTGGTCCTGTGCCGCGCTGCCATCATGGCACGTCAGGCACGAGACCCGGCCATCGGTCAGCGGCATCGACTCGGGTACCTTCATGCTCGGTACCACTCCCACCGGATGTGATGCGCTACTCATCACCTGATGGCACGCGGCGCAGTTGTCCGTTCCGGTGCTGGCTCCGGCCGTCGCGTGCCCACGCTCGGACGCATCCAGGAACGCCAGTGTCGCCGCACTCGCCTCGGACCGGAAGCTCCGCTCAGCCATGATCCCGGCGGCACCAAGCATCAGTGTTGCAAGTGGCAGCCCGAGCACGACCGCCCGCGTGAGGATGTCCCCAGCCGTGTGCTTGCGACCTGAGCTGTGTTCTGCGTGTGCCATGGCGTTGCGTCCGGTGAGAGCCACTTTCCGCTATGGCTATCGATCGTGCCGGACATCAACTTGTGGCGACCATGACGCAATCCGCGCCGCTGCGATCCCATCACCCCCCTGTGCGGAAAGGGCTCACATCGCGCAGCGTGCTTCCGATAAAATCTCGTGATCGCCTGACCGCCCTCATCCGCCATGCTTACCCGGGCCGCACAATCCCCCCAGTGTGATCAGCAGATCGTCAACTCTGCAGCCGCCCGACGGCGGCAGTCCAGCTGCGCAGCGTCGCCACCGTTGAGGCCTTCGGCCGCGTCTCCGCGTTCATCCTCTCCCCTGAATCTCATCACTCGCCGATGGACTCAGAACAGGCCTTCGATCCTGCCCGTCGCAGGATCCAGATCCACATCCATGTACGCACCCCGCGGCGGCAAGCCCGGCATTGTCCGCATCGTGCCCACCATCGGATAAAGGAACCCCGCACCCACCGATGCCCTCAAATCCCGAATCGTGATCCTGAACCCGCCGGGCGCTCCCTTGATCTCCGGATGCTCCGTAAATGACAGATGCGTCTTGGCCATGCAGATCGGCAGACGGTCGTATCCCAGTGCCGTGTACTGACGAATCTTGGCCATCGCCTCCGGTGTGTAGTCCACGCCAACCGCACCGTACGTTGTCGCGATGGTCTCGATCTTCTGTTCAATTGTTGCATCCAGCGGGTACAGACACTGGAAGTCGCTCTCAAGTCCGCACGCCTCCATCACCGCCTCGCCCAGTGCCGTCGCCCCAGCGCCGCCATCAGCCCACACCGTTGCGCTCACCGCGCACGTTGCGCCCGCCGCGATCGCTCCTCGGCGGACCAGTTCAATCTCCGCATCCGTGTCAGTGGCAAACACGTTGATCGCCACCACCGTGGGAATCCCATATGCTCTGACGTTCTCGATGTGCCGCGCGAGGTTGGCAAGCCCCGCTGCCACCAGATCCAGATTCTCGCTTGTATACGCGGCGTCCACCGGCTTGCCCGGAACAACTTTCGGCCCGCCGCCGTGCATCTTCAGGGCTCGAACTGTCGCCACCAGCACCGCACAGTCGGGGCGCAGTCCGCTCTCGCGACACTTGATGTTCGCGAACTTCTCAAAGCCGATGTCCGAGCCGAAGCCCGCCTCGGTTACCACATATTCCGCCAGCTTCAGCGCCATCTGGTCTGCAATCACCGACGAGTTGCCATGTGCGATGTTCGCAAACGGCCCGGCATGCACAAACACCGGCGTTTCCTCCACCGTCTGCATCAGCGTCGGCATCACCGCGTCCTTCAGCAGCACCGTCATCGCCCCCGCCACGCCCAGGTCGTCCGCTGTCACCGGCCGGCCGGCGCGGTCCATGCCCACCACCATCCGCCGCAGCCGATTCCGCAGGTCGTCCAGCCCCGTGCTCAGTGCCAGCACCGCCATCACCTCGCTGGCCACCGCAATGTCAAATCCCGTTGTCCGTGGCAGCTTCTCCTCATCACCCAGCCCCACAGTGATCCGCCGCAGCATCCGGTCGTTGACGTCCAGCACCCGGTTCCACGTGATCGTCTCCGGGTCGATATCGAGGCGGAACAGCAGCCGTACCTCCGCATCGCTCAGATCATCGGTGCTCCCCGCCACAATTTCCATCTTCGCCATTCGCCGCCGGTGGCAGTCCGACAGGACTGGCTTGCCGTCGGTACCCCTGCGGCAAACCGCTGCCATCAACTGGCGATCATCCGCATGTGTTGTCTCGTACAACAGCCGGGTGTCCAGTGCCGCCGCCAGCAGGTTGTTCGCCGCCGTGACGGCGTGAATGTCCCCCGTCAGATGCAGATTGAAATCCTCCATCGGAATCACCTGGCTGTACCCGCCACCCGCCGCTCCGCCCTTGATCCCGAACGTCGGCCCCATCGACGGTTGCCGGATGCACGTGACCACCCGTTGGCCCAGATGCGCACCCAAGGCCTGGGAAAGTCCGACCGTGATCGTCGTCTTCCCCTCACCCAGCGGCGTCGGAGTGATCGCCGTTACCACCACATACTTGCCGCTCGGCCGCCCCGCCAGCCGGTCGCGAAGGCTCAGGTGTACCTTCGCCTTGGTGTGTCCGTACGGCTCAAGCTCCTCCGGCAGAATCCCCAGCCTCGCCGCGATCTCCCCGATCGGGCGGACCGTCGCCGCCTGAGCGATGGCGATGTCGCTTGGCACCGGGCGCTTGGCATCCCGGGTGCCCGGCTGAACAACAACTGGTGCCGCGGCGGGGCGTACAAGGTTTGTTCCAGTCATGGCATGACTCCGGAAATCAAGGCAGAGGGATACTCACCGGCACGAGAATATGATATGTGGAGCGTGTAGTCAATAACTTTAGGGTCCCCTTTCCCCCCAAATCAGGAGCACGATGAGGGTAGGTAAAGTCCTATAAAGAAATTTCTGCAAACAAACCAATAAACACGCCCAGGCGTTGGCCGGATCGCCTTTCATCAAGTATGCTGCGGTCCTGCGGAGCCAAAATGTTGGCCGTGCCGCGTTACTCGTGGTCAGTCGTCCTCGCCGGAACCTCTCTCATGAACATTCGCCGCTCGTTCCTCGTCGCCTCCGCCCTGCTGGCCTCCGTCGGCACCACCGCCGCCATGGCCCAATCGATCGTCTCGCTGGGGTTCGGCACCGGCGGTCTCGACCGAATCAACCCGTCCGGCACCACCGTCGTCGGTGGTAATGTTCGCGTCACCCTGTCCCCGCTCTCGCAGCAGAGCTTCCCTTACCCGGCCGTTTACTCCGTGAACGCCGTCGCCAATGACGGCGTTTCGCTCGCCGGCAACATTCTCAACTCCGGTGCCAACGGCCTGTCCAACGAGGCCAGCATCGCCGGACGCTACAGCGGTGGCGTCTGGAACGAGGTCCCCGTCATCTCGACGGCCGTCGCCGCCTTCGGCGAGATCTCCTCGGGCATGGGCATTTCCGGTGACGGCCGCTTCGTCACTGGCATCACCTGGGAGCCGGCCGGCCGCATCATGGCCTATCTCTACGACAACAACAACCCCACCGCGGCCATCCGCCTGGGCTCGGTCTCCAACGTCTTCTTCACCGGCTCCAAGGCTTCCGGCGTCAACGGTGACGGCTCGGTCGTCATCGGTAACGACTTCAACCCCGATCCCGACGGCAGCAACACGCGCCTGGCCGCCGTCTGGCGCCGCGATGCCATCACCGGCGAGTACATCGAGACCGTTCTGGACACCAACGTCGAGTTCGGCAACGGCGAGCTCTACGACGTCAACGAGGCCGGCAACGTGCTGGTCGGCACCAGCACCGATGTGCTCACCGGCGGCGCACGGTGGAACTGGAACGGGTCCTCGTACGTTCGCACCGCAATCCCCGAGCCCGTCCGCCCCATTGATGTCTCCGCCGAGGCCGAGCTCCGTTCCATCATCCCCTACGGCGTCAGCGAGGATGGCAACACGATCGTCGGCACCGTGACCTGGAGCGCCGGGTTCTTCGAGCGTTACAGCCACGCCTTCATCTGGACCGCCGCCGACGGCTCGCGCGTCCTGCGCGACGTCGTCGCCGCCGCGAACCCCGATGCCCCCGGCCTGTCCCAGTATCCCCGTCTCGGTGCCGCCACCTCCATCAGCGCCGACGGCACCAAGATCGTCGGCCACGGCGGTGATGATCCGTTCGCTTTCTTTGGCAAGGTCTGGGTTCTGGACATGGCCACCTCGGCCCCCACGCCTCCCACCATCATCAGCACCCCCGAGAATCAGCTCATTAGCAACTGCGGCCTCTTTGGCATGAGCGTTGGTGTGGCCGGTACGGGTCCCTTCACCTACCAGTGGCAGCGCAACGGTGTCGATCTCACCGACGAAACCACGCCCTGGGGCTCCATGATCTTCGGTGCCACCTCCGACCGTCTCCGCATCATGCCCGCAGGCGTTCAGGACGTCGGCACCTACACCTGTATCATCACGGCCTTCGGCGGTGTGCAGTTGACTGTCACCGCAACCGCCTCGCTCGACCCCGCCTTCCCCGCGCCGGTCAACGACACCTGCGCGGGTGCTATCGAGGTCGGTGAGGGCCTGACCCAGCAGGTCATGTGCGGCGCGTACGTGGATCAGTTCCTCCCGGGCTGCGCCCCGGCCGACGCCAGGACCGACATGTTCTTCCGCTACACCCCGACGTTCACCGGCAATGCCCGCATCGATGCCTGCGGCTCTGAGTTTGACACCAACCTTTCGGTGACCTCCTCCTGCGGCGGCGTTCTGCTCGCCTGCAACGACAACGCCGATTCCGGTCCGTCCTGCAACCCCAACACCGCCGCCCGCATCGGCAGTATGCCCGTAACCGCCGGCGTGCCCGTCATCATCCGCGTCGGTGCCGGCAGCTACCCGATCATGGGTACCAACGGCCGCATCAACCTCAACATCACGGTGGCCCCGCCCACCCCGGCCAACGACCTGTGCATCAACGCCCAGGACATCACCCTCGGCACCCACGAGTTCGACAACACCGAGGCTACCACCGACGGTGTCGTGCCGTGCAACGAATTCTCCGGTCGTGACCTCTGGTACCGCTACACCCCGCCTGAGACCGGCTCGATCTTCGTCTCAACCTGTGGCACCACCGTGCTCAACACCGTGCTCAGTGTCCACTCGTCATGCGGCGGCGCGGTGCTCGCCTGTAACGACAACGCCTTCGACTTCGAGAACGGCTGCACCTACGCCAGCCGGATCGATGCCGCCTACGTCCAGGCCGGCGTGCCCGTGCTGATCCGCGTCGCCAGTGCTGACGCGTCCTACGGCGACACCGGCCTGCTCAACCTCGCCTTCACCGCAGGCCCCGGCTACCGCTGCGTCTCCGACATCGTCGATGCCAGCGGCGCCGCCCCCGGTGACGGCACGGTCGATGGTTCCGACTTCATCGCCTTCATCAACAGCTTCGGCATCGGTGATGCCTCCGTCGACCCGCTGGCCGACATCGCCGGTGGTGGCGACAACAGCGACCAGCCCGACGGCACCATCGACGGCTCCGACTTCATCGCCTTCATCAACGCCTTCGGCTCAGGCTGCTAAACACCGACCAGCGTCCCACGCCGGTTGAACCCAACCCCCTTCAGGGCGACTCCGCACACGCGGAGTCGCCTTGTTTTTGCTCCGTCGCAACCCCCGGTGCCTCCCGCGATCTGCGTTGACAACGTGCACGGCCGCCGCGCTCGGAGGATGCAATCACCAGACTGCACTAGCGTTACCCTGAACCATGCCGCAGCGTAAAGCGAACACCCTGTGTGGAACCCGCCCTGGAGCAGTGCTGCCGGCGATCCTGCTCCACCTGTTCCTCGTGCTGAGCGTCCACGCCCAGCAGTGGGTGACACCCGGTGTTTCAGCCCCCCGCGTCCAGCGGGTTGTCTTCGCCAGCGCATCGGTCGGTGCGCCCGTCAGCTACCACGTCTACACCCCTGCCGCCTATGCCGCTGATCCGGCCCGCCGCTTCCCCGTGCTCTACTGGCTCCACGGGACGAACAGCGTGCTCACCGGAATCTCACCCATGAGTTCCTGGTTCGACGCGGCAATCTCCAGCGGCCGCATCCCGCCCATGATTGTCGTCTTTCCCAACGGCCTTGGCACCGGAATGTGGTGCAACTGGGCCTCCCAGCCGGTGCCCGTTGAGGACATGGTGATCCGCGACCTGCTCCCCGAAGTCGACGCCCGATTCCGCACCATCGCCGCCCGTCATGGTCGCATCATCGAGGGCTTCAGTATGGGCGGCTACGGCGCAGCCCGCCTCGGCTTCCGGTACAACCATCTCTTCGGCGGCATCTCCATGCTCGCCGCAGGACCGCTTCAACTCGACTTCACACTCGATCAGCCCGGAAGCCCTGTCAGCCCGGCCCAGCGCGCACAGATCTTTCAGGATGTCTACGGCAACGACCCTGCTATCTTCCTGGCCCAGTCGCCGTGGATGCTCGCCGAGTTGAACCGACCCGCGCTCCTCGCCGCAGGCACCCCCATCCGCCAGCTCATCGGTGGTGCTGACTTCACCCTTCCGGCGAACCTCGACTTTCACGCGAGAATGGACGCACTATCCATTCCCCACGGCTTCTTCAATCCGCCCGGCATTGGCCACGACGTTCTGGCACTCTTTGGTGCCTACGGCGAGGCAAACTGGGCGTTCTATCGCTCAGTGTTCGATCCGCCCGCTGCCCAGTGCGTTTCCGACATCGCGGGCCCCGGCGGCACGCGCCCCGGCGACGGCACGGTCGACGGCTCCGACTTCATCGCCTTCATCAACAGCTTCAGCATCGGCGACACCGCCGTCGATTCAACGGCCGACATCGCCGGCGGCGGTGCGGCCGGAACCGAGCCCGACGGCACGGTCGATGGTTCTGACTTCATCGCGTTCATCAATGCCTTCTCGCTGGGCTGCTGACCCAGGACCGAAACCAGCAACGGTGCTTGCCGCTCGCGCGTACCCTCCGCTCGGTCGGCACTCCGCCGGCCCCTTTGCCCACGGCGTCGCGATGGGCCCGGTTCCGGCGGTGGGGGGGTAGGAGTCGCCCCGATGTTGCCCGACCCGCTCTCCCGCCGCACCTTGCTTCACGCCGGGGCTGCCACCGCCGGCCTGGCCGCACTCGCCTCAGTCCGCATCCACGCCGCGGCACGAACTACGCTCGGCCCCACCATCATCGGCAGCGGTGAGCACACCTACGAGTGCCTCCACGACTGGGCCCAGGTACCGTCCGACATCGCCTTCGGCAACACCCACGGTGTCGGCGTCGATGCCGCGGGCAACGTGTACATCAAGCACACCGTCCACGCGTCAAGCTCCTCAGCCGATGCACTGTGCATCTTCGACCCAGCCGGCAAGTTCGTCCGCTCCTGGGGTGCGGAGTACCGCGGCGGCGCCCACGGTCTGACCATCGCCCGCGACTCCGGTGGTGAGTTCCTTTTCCTGGCTGACTGCCAGAGCGGTGTGGTCCGCAAGACCTCGCTGACCGGTGAACGCGTGCTCGACCTGGCCTGGCCCGAGGAATCCGGTCTCTACGGCAGCAAGGGCGAGTACAAGCCCACCAACGTCGCCGTCGTGCCGCCGCTGCCCGCCCCCTCCACCCCCTCCGCCCCCTCCGCCGCCAAGCCCGTCACCCCGCACGCTCTGTGGACCAAGTTCACCGGCCACATCTTCGTGGCCGACGGCTACGGCAAGAACTGGATCCACCACTACTCACCCAAGGGCGAGTACCTCGGCTCCTTCGGTGGCCCCGGCAAAGAACGCGGCCAGGTCTCCTGCCCGCACGGCATCATGATCGATACCCGCGGCCCCGAGCCTTTGATCGTCGTCGCTGACCGTTCCAACCGCCGCCTCCAGCTCTTCTCGCTCGATGGCCGCCACCGCGGCTTTGTCTCCAGCGAACTCCGCTCACCCTGCCACTTCGACCAGCGCGGCTCGCTCCTGCTCGTGCCCGATCTCGACGCCCGCGTCACCCTGCTCGATGCCGAGAACAAGCCCGTCATCCACCTGGGCGACGGCACCAACTTCGCCCTCCGCGACAAGCCCCGCGGTCAGTTCATCCCCGGCAAGTTCATCGCCCCGCACAGCGCGTGCTTTGATGCGCAGGGCAACATCTTCGTCGTCGAGTGGGTCGAAGTCGGCCGCGTCACCAAACTCCGCAAGATCAGCTGACCCCCGGGCTCGCCGCAAGCACCCGCCCGCTCACGCCATAATGCCCGGCACCAACTTGCCGAACACATCCGTCAGCCGGAAGTCCCTGCCCTGATGCCGGTACGTCAGCCGCTCGTGGTCCATGCCCAGCAGCCGCATCATCGTCGCGTGCAGGTCGTGCACATCCACCGGCTTGTCGACGATGTTGTACGAGTAGTCGTCCGTCTTGCCGTACGTGATCCCCGGCTTGATGCCCCCGCCGGCCAGCCACACCGTAAAACACCGCGGATGGTGATCCCGCCCGTAGTTGTCGCTGCTGAGCGTCCCTTGCGAGTACACCGTCCGCCCGAACTCACCGGCCCACAGCACCAGCGTCTCATCGAGCAGTCCGCGCTGCTTGAGGTCCCGGATCAGTGCCGCCTGCGGCTGGTCTACCGCCGCCGACTGCAGCCGGATCTCCTTGGGCAGGTTGTTGTGCGCATCCCACCCGCGCATGTACAACTGCACAAACCGCACGCCGCGCTCCGAGAGCCGCCGGGCCAGCAGGCAGTTGGCCGCAAACGTCCCCGGCTTGCGCACCTCCGGTCCGTACATCGCCAGTGTTTCCTCACTCTCGCCCGAGAAGTCCGTCAAGTCCGGCACCGACATCTGCATCCGGTACGCCAGCTCATACTGCGCCACCCTCGCCCGGATCTCCGGGTCCATCCCCCGCTGGTTCTCCTGCTCATTCAGGTCCGCCACAAGATCCAGCATCTTCCGCCGGTCATCCCGCGTCACGCCTGATGGATCACGCAAGTACAGCACCGGGTCGGCACCCGCCCGCAGCCGGCACCCCTGATGCTCCGACGGCAAAAAGCCGCTGCCCCAGAACCGTGCCGACAGTGCCTGCACGTTGCCGAACCCCTGGCTGATCAGCACAACAAACGCCGGCAGGTTCTCGTTGTCCGTTCCAAGCCCGTACGACATCCACGAACCAAACGCCGGCCGCCCCGGCTGCTGGTTGCCTGTCTGCAGGAACGTGATTCCCGGCTCGTGGTTGATCGCGTCGGTGTGCATCGAATGAATGAAGCACAGTTCCTTGGCCATCCCGCCAGTGTGCGGCATCAACTCGGAGATGTGCACCCCGTCCTGGTTGTTCTCATGCCGGTTGAACTTGAACATCGATGGGGCCACCGGAAACCGCTGCTGCCCGCTGGTCATCCCCGTGAACCGCTGCCCCTGCCGGATCGAGTCGGGCAGGTCCTCATTGAACCTGCTTATCAGCCCCGGCTTGTAGTCAAACAGGTCCAGTTGGCTGGGTGCACCTTCCATGTGCATGTAGATCACACGCTTGGCCTTCGCCGGCACATGCAGCGGCACCGCCCCGCGCACGGCCGGTCCAGCCGCCCCCGCGGCAGCAGTGGGGGGCTGCCCGGCGTACGCACTGGCCGCTCGCCCCATCAGGCTCGCGACCGCCGCCGCGCCCAGCCCCGCGCTGAGCGTCTTGCCGGCAAGGCCGAAGAACCGCCGCCGCGTCATGTCCAGATAGTGCTGCTCAAGCGGATCCATCGTCTGCTGCTCCTTGGCTCATCACCATCACACGTCACTGCTGCGTCGTCGTTCGGTACAGGTTCATCACCGCCCCTGCCACCATCGTCCAGCTCGCAAGCTCCGGCTTGTCCACGCCCGCCGGCAGCGGGCTCTCGCCCACGCTCAGCATCTTGGCCGCATCCTCTGGCGCACTGCCAAAGCGCGTTCGGAACGTCGCCAGCGCCCGGCCAAGCGAGGCCATCTCCGCCTCAGTGGGCTTCAGCCCCGTACACCGCCGGAACATCTGCTCCAGCCGTGCCGCATCATCCCCGCCAGCCGCTAGCGTGCGCTGCGCCAGCACGCGCGTGGCCTCCACAAACTGCGGATCGTTCCACAGCACCAGCGCCTGCAGCGGCGTCACTGTCACCGGCCGCCGCACCAGGCAGAACTCCCGCGTCGGCGCATCAAACGCCAGCATGTTCGGTGGCGGCACCGCCCGCTTCCAGTACGTGTACAGCGAGCGGCGATACAAGTCTTCTCCCTTGCCCCGCTCGTACACCTTCGTGTTCGAGGTCGTTAGCGCACCCTCTGCCCACAGCCCGTCTGGCTGATACGGTTTGACCGAAGGCCCGCCCAGCCGCTCCACCAGTAGCCCCGAGACGTACAACGCCTGATCGCGGATCTGCTCGGCAGGCAGTCGCCGCCGCGGCGCCCGTGCCAGCAGCCTGTTCTCCGGGTCACGCTCGGTCAGCTCCGCCCGCGGCGTCGATGCCTGCCGGTACGTGCTACTGACCAGCATCTTCCGCAGCGTCCGCCGCATGTCCCAGCCATTGTCCCGCAGGTCCGCCGCCAGATAGTCCAGCAGCTCCGGATGGCTCGGCCACTCACCTTGCAGGCCAAAGTCCTCGCTCGTCCGCACGAGCCCCGCACCAAACACCACCTCCCACAGCCGGTTGACGGCGATCCGCGCCGTCAGCGGGTTCTCCTTGGCCACCAGCCACCGTGCCAGGCCCAGTCGATCAGCCGGCTCCCCGGCCGCCACCTGTCCCAGCGCCGCCGGCACGCCACGCGTCACCGGGCGGGCCATATCCGGCTGGTCGTACTGCCCGCGCTTGAGTACATACGTCTTCCGCGGCGTCGACAGCTCTTTCATGACCATAGTCCGCGGCAGGCCGGCCCGCAGCCGCTCCTGATCTCGCTCCAGCCGCTCCACCCGTTCCTGCCGCTCCTTATACCCAGCCGATCTGTCCGCCCGCCATGCCCGCTTGATCGCCTCCGCCACCACGCCCGCGCGTGCCGTCGACGGCAGCATCGCACCAACCAACTGGTGCGGATATCCACCCGCCGCAGTCAGGTCCCCCGGCTTGAAGTAGTACCCCGCCGCCCCCCCTGTGTTGACGATCTTCAACACTAGCAAGTTGGCCCCCGCCTCCAACTCCAGCGTCGCCTTGTCCTGGTCCGGCGCAACGCCACGCTCAATCTCCCGCCTGGCAATCTCCTTGCCGTTGAGATACAACGCAAAGCCGTCATCACTGCCCAGTGAAACCTTCAGCGTCCGCAGCGTCGGCGACACAATCAACCGCCCCAGATACGTTACGTTGTTTCCATCAGCCAGCGGCACCGGCGAGCCGTCCTTCAAGTTCGCGTCATACCGCCACCGCTGATTGCCGGCGCCGAAGTTCCGTTCAAATTCAATGCCGCGTGCCTCTTCCGGTCCGTTCATCTGCACGTACGGACTCTTTGTCGGATCCGTCCCGAACGGCCCCAGCAGCCAGAAGTTGCTCACCTCCAGCGGCAGCTTGTTTGTGTCGGCAATCGCCCCGACCGACAGCCGCACCCGCCCAAGCACGTGCTGCGTGTAAATCGACTCGTACTTCAGTCTCACTCGCAACTGCGACCCCTCGCCGGCCGCGATCGGCTCCTTCAGCACCACCAGCAGCCGCCGGTCGCCCGCCGTCCGGTGCCCGTCCACCGCCCAGCCACGGTCCGTGCCTTTGCTCGGGTGCAGCAGATTCGTGAACCGGTAGTCACCATCGGTCTGCGACAAGTCCGCCCACAGCCACTCAATGGCGTGCCGCTTCACCACCGCCTGCCCGTCGCGTTCGGGACCAACGCTCTCAACCTCAAGGGCTGTCAGCACCGCATTGCCGTTGCCCGACCGCCCGACCCGTCCGCCGGGCAGCGTCGGGTCCGCCAGTGCCTCCAGGAGCAGCAGCCGTGCATCAGTTGCATTTCGCACGCCATCAAGATTCAGCGTGATCTCGTGCACATCCGTCGCAGGGCTCTCTCCGCCCACCAGCACGGAGTTGTCCTCCAGCACCTTCATCGTCGATGAGCTCACCGCCTTAGCCGCCATGACCGGCGTGCCGAACCACTTTACCCCGGTCTCAAACCCCGCGTTGTCCAGGAACGAGGCGAACTCGCGTTCTTCTTCCGGCGAGATCACCTCCTGCAGCACCTTCAGGTCCTGCACCTGCTTGTCCAGCGCGGCCAGCCGCTCCTGCTGCGCCTGGGCGGGCACCTCAATAAACGGCTCGTGCGCCCGATTCGCATCCGGTGTCTGCGAGTACAGCCCCGGCTCATCAATCGAGTTGAAGTACGCAAAGAACTTGTAGAACTCCTCCTGCGAGATCGGGTCGTACTTGTGGTCGTGGCATCGGGCGCACCCCATCGTCAGCCCAAGGAACGCCGTCGCCGTCGTCGATGCCCGATCAACGGCGTACTCAACCAGATACTCCTCGACAATCGCGCCGCCCTCATCCGTCGTCACGTGGTTGCGGTTAAACCCGCTCGCCACCTTCTGCTGCACCGTCGCCTGCGGCAGCAGATCACCGGCAACCTGCTCGATCACAAACCGGTCGTACGGCATGTTGTCGCGCAGCGCCGCCAGCACCCAGTCCCGCCACGACCACATCTGCCGCCCGTTGTCCGCATGAATCCCTCCCGTGTCGGCGTATCGCGCCGTGTCCAGCCACGGTGTGGCCATCCGCTCGGCCATGCGCGTCCGGTACGGTTCCGTCGTCAGCAACCGGTCCACCAGCCGCTCGTACCGCTCCGGGCTTGCATCCGCCAGGTACGTATCCGTCTCCTCCGGGGTCGGCGGCAGCCCCGTCACATCCAGAAACACCCGCCGCACCAGCGTCGCGGCCTCCGCCTCCGGCGATGGTGCAATCCCTTCGGCCTCCAGCCGGGCCTTGATGAACCGGTCCACCTCACCCTTGGCCCAACCCGCCTCCCGATTCTCCGGCACTGCCGGCGGCACCGGTGCCACGAACGACCAGTGCGGCTCGTACTTCGCCCCTTCCTTGATCCATTGCCGGATGAGCCCGACTTCCTCGGCCGTCAGCGCCCGCTTATTGGCCGAGGGCGGCGGCATCACCTCATCGGCATCCTTCGAGAGCATCCGCCGAAGCATCTCGCTGCCATCCGGGTCCCCCGGCACAATCGCCGCCGGGCCGTTCTCATCGCTCATCGCCGCCGCGGCATCATCCAGCCGCAACCCCGCCCGCCGCGAGTCCGGATCCGGCCCGTGACACGTAAAGCACCGGTCCGAAAGCAGCGGCCGAATGTCCCGGTCGTACCGAATCGCGGCCTTGCCTGCCACCGCTCCCACCCCACCAGCCCGCTCCACCCCGCCGGTCCGCCCCGCCACTTTCAGCCCGGACCCACCGCCCAGAACCCCCGTGGCCGACAGCCCCTGCCCATCCCCCGCCCCCCGCACCAGCCCGCCAAACCCAGCCAGCACCGCCGCCCCGGCGCAGCTCGCCACCACCCACGCCGCCACATGCCCGTTCCGTGCCGGTGTCCTCTGCATGAGCTACACCATACCTCAAGCCAAATAAAAAGCCCGGAATCTGCTCGGTTCGAAGCCGCTTCCCGAGCCAGTTCTCAGGGTTTCCACGCAGAGCCTTCGGGCCCGACCCCGGGGCCTCCGCGCCACACAGCCCGTTCGGCTGTAGTCCTGTCGGTTGCTCGGCTTCCTCCTCTGCCGTCCCGCATCTTCACCCCGCCGCGATCGCCCGACGCCCTAATCAGCCGAGGCTGACTCGCGTCCGCCGGTCGTGATCCGAGCGAGTGCGCCGGGCCTTTCCGGTCAGTTCAAGATTGTCCAACGCGCTGCGAACCTGGGCCCGAGAGCCCCCGCATCGACGCGCAAGGTCGAGCTCGCTGACGCCGGCGTCCGCATCGTGCACGAGTGAGGCCAGCACCGACGCCCGAAGATCGCCGCGAAAATCAGCCCGCATGATCAGACCGGGATTCTGGCTCATCAGCCATGACGCCGGCCGCAGCGCGTCCTCCTTGAGCTCGATCTCCTCGCACCACAATCCCCAGCGCACCGAGATCGGCGATGCGCGCCGCCTCGCCCGCTCGGCGAGTGTCGCGGAGGCCCGCTCGATGTCGAACAGAGGCCGAGCCTCGGCAGCGGGTGACAACTCACGGATGATCGAAGCGAACTGCGCCGGGTGGGTGCCTTGCTGCGCTATGTCCAGCAGCAAGCCCAGTGCGGCGTGGTGCTCGTGCTCCAGTTCGTCGCCAATGAGTCGCTTCAGGCGATGCTTGGCGATCAAGTCTCCAAATCGGTGCAGCCACGTCGCCGCCATGATGAACAGGCGTGCCATCCCAGGAACGTGCCGCGCCGTATCCAGCAGCAGCCGCTCAAGATCTGGGGACTCGGGCGAAAGGTCCGCGTTGAAGCCGGCGCCGAGGCGGGTCCACTGGCTGATCAGATTGTCCAGTCGATCACTCATGCTCATGGATCTCCATTGACGCCAGCACATCCTTCGCCTCGGCGATCTGCTCCGGCGAGGTTCCTTTGCCCGGCAGACCGTCCAGGTACCGTTGAACAAACTCGACATCGTCCGGCCGCGGCTTCATCCAGCGGATGTCCTCAAGATCCTGAGCCCGACCCGCGAGCACCTTCATGGCGATGAGATCGACGCGGCTGACTGCAAACACACGGAGTTGGCCCCACGTGGCGACCCAGATTCGCTGCGACGGCCAGTCATCGGCAAGTGCATCTCGCCGGAGCTGTACGTCGCTGTTGAGCCAGTTCGCCGCAAGCCCCAGTTCTCCGGCAACCCGCTCCGCGGCACGCTCCACCGCTCCCATCGCGTCTTCAGGAACATACGCCATCACGTCACAGTCGCTAGTCGTCCGTGCTGGCGGAAGCACCCCAGTAAGCACGCCAGCCGCCCCGCCAACAAGCAGCATGTCCACCCCCGTGTGGTAGCTCAGCCTTACCAACGGCCTTCCGCTCTGATCCATTCCATCCAACATTGTAATACCTCGCATCGACAGCCGCCGCCCGGCCCAACGGCCCCGTACGACTTGAAACTCCTTGACTTGGCTATGGGCGGTGGCGAGCCTCCCGGACCTGCCGCTCGGTGGAGGTGTGCCACCTCTGTCCGCAAGTTCATTGTGAGGCGTGGGCCGCCCAGCCCTGAACGACACGATCCCACTCATCAAACCCGCTGGCATCGTCAGCCGCAAGTGCCCTCGCTCGCATCAACATGGCCACCCGCACAGCCACCTGTTGCTGCCGCGCATTCAGAATCCACCGGTCAAGGAAACGGCGTCTGGCCTTGGCGTTGAAGGGGAGATCCATCTGCTGTGCGAGGTCGCCGCTCTCCCCCGTTCGCACGGCACGATACATCGCCGCCGCGAGGTAGTACCTGAATCCCACGCCATCCAGGAATGGCCACCCGCCCACGCCGCGATACGGATCCCAGCCCGCATCATCGGCAACGTCGATCCACGACTGATCATCCTCGCGATGCACGATCGGAAAATCGACCCGGGGAACTCCCATCAGGTCAAGTGCCATCGCATCGGTCCACGACCTTCCGTTGACCCGGCTCACATTCGAAAACGCCTCGACGAGCTCGCTGAGAAGTAGCTCGGTGTCGGGATCTTGCGGTGTGGTCGGCATCGGAAGACCGAAGGGTAGGGATTCGTGATATGGCCGCCCGCCAATCGGCAGCTTCATGCCGCCACACCCTGCACAACCGCTTGCACACGCGAGCGTCCGCCCAGGTCACTCCCTGTCATCATCCGGCAGTTGGTCCCGACCCGGCTGGCCTCGCCCCGCCGCCAGAACTCGCGAAAGCAGCGGCGTTCGTAAACGAAAAAGACCGCCGCTGTCAACCCATGACAACGGCGGCATCCAAAGCGGGCGACCAGGATCGAACTGGCGACATTCAGCTTGGGAAGCTGACGTTCTACCGCTGAACTACGCCCGCGGTGAACCAGAGTATACCTCCCTCTCCCCACCCCGTGGGCAAACTCTCCTTCACCCGCCAAGCCCCGCCCAGCGTCCACCAACCCGCCACCCGCCCGCCCCGCCACTCCCCGCCAACCATCCCGCACTATGCGACGCCGCTATGCCTCCGTCTCACTGCCCGCCGGTCCATTCCGCGTCAACCTCTCCCGCCGCGGCGTGGGGTGGTCCGTCGGCACCAAGGGCCTCCGCACCGGCATGGGCCCCGGCGGCCGCTCCTACACCACATTCCGCCTCCCCGGCGGCGTCTCGCTCAGCAAACGCGGCGCGTTCCCCTTCGGCTGTCTCGGCATCCTCGCCCTCTCCGCCGCGGCACTCACTACCGCCGGCCTCGCCGCCTCGCGTGCCTTCGCAGCCCTCTCGTAACGCCGCACAATCCCTCCGCCCGCCCCGCACCCAAATCACCCAAACCCACACCACTCCCATGCCCACCTGGATCTGGAAACGCACCCTCCGCACTCCATCCTCCGAGCGATTCCTCGCCACCGATGCCACCGCGCCCGACCGCGACCTCGCCGCGGTCGATCTCCACTACCTCCCCGGCGGCAATATCGCCGGCACCGTCATCCTCCTGCCCAGCTCCGGCTTCGCGGATTCCGACATCCCCGCCCTCCTCGAATCCCTCGATGATGACCTCCTCCCCGGTGCCGACATCGACGATGGCAACATCACCTTCACCGTCATCCGCGGCAGCGTCATCGGTGCCTTCCAGCCCGGCTCCAAACCCGCCTGAAGCCCGCAGCCGCAGCTCGCCCCCGGATCGGCAAAGCACGGCCCACGCCCGCCACAGCCCCGCCCAACCCCATCCCAAAATCATTCAAATCCCCAAAAACAGCATCGCCCGGCAGGCCGCCGGGCGATGTGTCCTATCCGGACTAAGTGGAGCGAAGGAGAGTCGAACTCCCGACCTCTTCATTGCGAACGAAGCGCTCTACCAACTGAGCTATCGCCCCGGAACATGGAAAGCATGATATCGCCCGCGGCAGCCCCCGTCCAGTTCCCTGCCCTGCCGCTCACCCCCGATAGTGCGGCAGCAGCGGGGGGATTCACCCCCAATCGGGCCCAGCCTCACCTCCCCAGCCGCCGAATCTCGATTGGCCCGAACCCGCCTCACGCCCTTCGCGTACGATCTGCAACTCTGTTGCAAGATGGGCCAACCCCCTCGCTCGCCCGTCCTTCCGGATCCCCCTCCCCGCACTCCGCCGCCCCTCGCGGCAACCACGCCCGATGCACACCCACTCACTCGCATCAGCCCGGTTCCTCACACTCGCCTGCGGCATGCTGCTGGCCACCGCCGCCGCCAGCGCAGCTCCGGCCCCGGCGCCCGCCATCGCCGCTCCGGGCTCGGCAGCAGCCGCCACCACCGCTGCGCCCCTCAGCGTCGTCGTCACCATCGCCCCCCTCCGCATCATCACCGAGCGCATCGTTCCGCCCGGCTCCACCATCGAGCAGCTCATTCCCAACGGTGTCAGTGAGCATGGCTACGAGATCCCGCCCGGCAAGCTCCGCCTCCTCAGCCGTGCCGACCTGCTCGTCCAAGTCGGCGGCGGGCTCGAGCCTCAGGTCGACAAGGCCGTCGCCGCCGCACCCAAGCCCAGCACCAAACCAAACGCAGCACCCGGCACCACCACAACCCCGGCCCGCCGAATCGTCCGGCTCGAGTCCCTCGCCCAGGCTGGCGGCGACAGCGACAAACACGCCGATCACGATCACGATCACGATCACGCTGATCACGCCGACCACGCCGCTTCCCCGGCCCAGGCCCCGGCCGCACCCGCCAAGCCCCACGTACATACCGAGGACTGCGACCACTCGGCCGACAACGACCCGCACTGGTGGCTTGATCCCATGCAAGTCGAGAAGCTCGCTTCCGAGATCGCCCGCCAGACACTCGCCGCACTCAAGCCCCGCCTCTCAGCCGAGCAGTACGCCGCCGCCGAGACCAACATCAACGCCCGCGCTCAGGCCGTCATCGCCGATATCCGCCAGCTCGATGCCGACTACACCGCCGCGCTAGCCGGCAAGGCCCACCGCACACTCGTCGTCACGCACGATGCCTGGGGCCACCTCGCCCGCCGCTACAACCTCACAACCGTCCCGCTCAAGGGCCTCACCGCCACCGAGCCCACCATGGCCTCCCTCAAGGCCGCCTCCGAGGCCGTGACCTCCAAGAAGCTCACCACCATCTTCATCGAGCCCCAGCTCTCCCCCGCCGCGGCAAAGCGCATCGCCGAGTCCACCGGTGCCCGCACCGCCCTGCTCGATCCCCTCGGCACCGGCGACTGGTTCGTCATGATGCGTTCCAACCTCGCCGCCATCGCCGCCAGCCTGCCCGATGCGCCCTCCGCACCTTCTTCAACGCGATCCACCGGCGCGCTGGCTCCCGCATCGCGGTGATCCAACAATCCCCCGTGCCCACCGCCGCCGTCGAAGTAAAGCAAGCGACCTTCACCTACCCGGGCCTCGATGCCCCGGCGTTGGAGGACGTCTCGCTCACAGTGGTCGAAGGTGAACGCCTCGGCATCCTCGGCCCCAACGGCGGCGGCAAGTCCACGCTGCTCAAACTCGTCCTCGGCGTGCTCCACTGCCAGTCCGGCACTGTCTCCGTGTTCGGCCTCTCGCCGCTCCAGGCACGCCAGCAGGGCCTCATCGGCTACGTCGCCCAGCGCAGCGAGGCCGAGATCGGTTTCCCGCTCTCTGTCCGCCAGGTCATCACCCTCGCCGCATCCTGGCGGCTCCCCCCGTGGAAATCCCTGCCAGCCGCAGAGCGCGACCGCGTCGAGGGCCTCATCCGCCTCGTCGGCCTCGGCCAACTGGCCACCCGTCCCATCGGCGCCCTCTCCGGCGGCCAGCTCCAGCGTGCCCTCATCGCCCGCGCACTGGCCTGCTCCCCTCGCCTGCTCGTGCTTGATGAGCCCACCGTCGGCATCGATGCCGCCGGCCAGGCCCAGTTCGCCGAACTCCTGGCCAGCGTCCACAGCAAACTCGGCATCACTGTTCTCATTGTCAGTCACGATCTCCGCGCCGTCGCCGCCGGCTGCGATCGCGTCGCCTGCCTCTCCCGTCGCCTCCACAGCCACACCAGCCCGCAGGGCCTGACGCCGCAGGTCCTGGCCGAACTCTTCAGCCACGACATCGCCGGCCTGGCTGCACTTCCCGCCGCCTCCAGCCTGGCAGGCATGCACATCCACGCCCACGCCGCTGGTGAGCCCTGCCCGGAACACGATCACGCCCACGATCACGGCCACGCCCACCAGCCAGCCGCCGTCTCCCTGAACATCAGCGCACCCCGCCCACCGCGCACAAGCGGGGATGCACCATGAAACTCCTCGAGTACTTCCACTCCTGGCAGGAACTCCAACTCCTCCTGACCCCGCTGCTGGCAGGCCTGCTCGTCGCCATCCTCTGCGCCGCCCTCAGCGTGCTGGTGGTGCTCAAGCGTCTGGCCTTCGTCGGCCAGGGCGTCAGTCACTCCGCCTTCGGCGGCATCGGCATCGCTGCGGTGGCCTCGGTCCTTGCCGCCAGTTCGGGCACCGCCGTCTCCATCGGCCAGGGCTCCGTGGCCGAGTTTCTCATCGTCGTCGCCTTCTGCATCGCCTCCGCCCTGGGAATGGCCGCCGTCGGCGCACGCCGCTCCGGCCAGTCCGGCCAGTCCGTTCAGGTTGATACCGGCATCGGCCTCTTCCTGGTCGCCGCCATGGCCATGGGCGGCCTCCTCGTCCAGTACGCCAACACCCTCGCCCGCTCCCGCGGCGTGACCGAGGCCCAGCGTTCCTGGGAGTCCATCCTCTTCGGCTCCGTCACCACCGCCAGCTGGGCTGATGTCTACGTCTCCCTGGCCGTGCTTGTGCTCACCGTGCTGGTCCTCTGGTACTTCCGCCGCGTCCTGCTCTTCTGGACCTTCGACGAAACCTCCGCCCCCGCCTTCGGTGTCCCCGTCACCCTCGCCCGCACCGTCCTCATGACGCTCCTGGCCATCGCCACCGTCACCGCCATGAAGATCTGCGGCGTCGTGCTGGCTACCGCCATGCTCGTGCTCCCCGGCGCCATCGCCCTCAAACTCAGCCGCCGCTTCGAGGTCGTCTTCGCCCTCTCCATCATCTCCGCCTGCACGGGTGTAGTGGGGGGCCTCTGGCTCAGCATCGAGACTGATGCCCAGACCGGCCCCTGCATCGTCCTGCTCCTCTGCGTCCTCTTCGCACTCGCCGTCCTCCGCGCACGCCTCACCTCCCCCGCGGCAGCATCCCCCGCACTCCCCGCCAAGGCAAACCCATGAAAGCCGAAACCCTCCTGGCCGAACTCGACCGCCTCCGCAAGGACACCCCCAAGGACAACACCGACCTCGAGCACCTCACGCTCCACCACGTCTTCTGCTTCCTCAGCTACAAAATGACCGAGTTCAAGCAGTACGTCGAGGCCGAAAACAAGAAGGGCACCTTCAAGCCCTACGACGAAGCCGAGGCCGAAGGCAAAGTCTGATACGCCGCTGTCGCCAGCACCAGCCCAGCACCAGCCCGCCACCCGCCCACACCACAGCTTGCCCAGTTTCACCCCCTCCGCCCGGCATCCGACAAACTTGCTCGCGGAAAATTTGAACCGCCCGCCACCAACCGTCGAACATAGCTGTATCACGTGTGACCTCGGTTCCACTGCCCGGCACGGTGCCGGACGATCCGAGACCCTCGCGTGACACCAAGCTTCCCGTCTGCAGCGGAAAAGTCTGGTGAAATGCCGCCGGATCTAACAGTCCGGCGGGGGAAAACCGAGCGGCCGGGCTTCATCCCCCCGGTGGCAGCAAGGCGGACCCTTTGTGAAAGGAGGTGATCCAGTGACGCTTAGCTACTGTTCTGGATGGACCCTGGGGCTTGACCGCTGATCCCGATGCTCTTTCCCGCATCGACTCAGAGGCCACCTCGACGGAGCGACGCCCCGGTTGAAAAACACCGCGGCCGAGCCCCACGCCGGCGAACCTTTCGCTGGTGACAGTCGGACTTGACGAAAGTCCTCAATCCACCCCGCGGCCGCAAGGTTGCGGGGTGCTTTCTTTTTGCTCCCATCCACACCGCTGAAGTTCCCCTCCCGCCGCCTGACTTCGCTGTGGATATCTCGCCCGCCCCGCGACCTCGCACGCCGCTCACGGACAACCGTCTGTCCTTCTCGTCGCCTTCGTGACGCCTCTGTGCGCGCAAGTTGGGCACCACCTCTTGCCAACCCACTCCCCATGCGCGATGCTCTCTCCATCGCCGCGGCAATCGTCCAAACCCGCGGCAAGGTCGCTCGCTGATCTTCAGCGAAGCTCACGGAGGTCTCATCATGAACGCGTCTGCTCTCCCGCTCTCCATGCCCATCTTCCACGCCCGCCTGCTCGAAGCCATGCACCAGGGCCTCGCCATCATCCGCGAGATGCTCACCGAAACCCGACCCTTCGATCCCAAGCTCTTCCGCTGCTGCCTCTCCCTGGTCAAGTCCAAGCCCTCGCTCGACGAAGCCCACGATGCATTCCCCGCCGCGTTCCTCGCCACGCTCGCCACCCCGTCTGCTCGCTCCCCGCACGTGCCCTCGCCGCGCACCACCCACCCGGTCGCAACCCCCGCCGTCTCCGCCGCCCCGCGGCCGGTAGTCGCTCCTGCGCACACCGCCCAACCCTCCGCCCAACACCGGCCGGCTCCCTCCCAGCACTCCATCACGCCGCCCGCACCGTCCCAACCCGCGCCGTCCGCCGCCCCGCTCGCCCATTGCACGCTCACGGATCAACTCGTGGCCGACCCGATCACATCTGTGGCGGCCTCGCTGCGACGGCTTGGGCTGCCCCCCAGCGCCGAAGCCCTCCTCAGCGCAGCGGGCAGATCCGTCCGCAAGTAGTGCCGGGCTTCACGCCTGCCCACCGCCCATCCGCACCGGCTCACGCCTTACCCTCGGCCATGCCAAAGGTACTTGTGCTCGGCTGCGGAATGGTCGGTTCGGTCATGGCCCTCGATCTGGCCTCAGATCCAACCCTCAAGGTCACCGCTGCGGACGCCTCCGCCAGCGCGGTCGATGCGCTCCGTCAGCGGGCAGCGGCCATGAAACTCCCCCTGGCCACGCTCACCGGTGATGCATCCAGCCCAGCCGATGTCCGCCGCCTCGCCGCCGATGCCGATCTGGTCTGCTGCGCCCTGCCCAGCCGCTTTGCCTTCCGCACCGTCCAGACGCTCATCGAATCCGGCAAGCACGTCTGCGACATCTCGTTCGTCCCCGAGGATCTGCTCGATCTCACCGACCTCGCGCAGTCCAAGGGCGTCACCGCCGTCGTCGACTGCGGCGTCGCCCCCGGCATGAGCCACATCCTCGCCGCCCACGCCGCCGAGCTGCTCGAGACCTGCCACACCGTCGCCATGTACGTCGGCGGCCTCCCCGTCGAGCGCCGCTGGCCGTTCTCCTACAAAGCCGCCTTCTCACCGGCCGATGTCATCGAGGAGTACACCCGTCCCGCCCGCCTCGTTGAGCACAACCAGCTCGTCACCCGCCCCGCCCTCAGCGAGCCCGAACTCCTCGACCTGCCCGGCGTCGGCACCCTCGAGGCCTTCAACACCGACGGCCTCCGCTCCATGGCACGCACCTACCTCGGCTGCATCCCGCACATGAAGGAGAAAACCCTTCGCTACCCCGGCCACATCGAGCAGATGCGCGTGCTCCGCGAAATGGGCCTTTTCGGCACCGACCCCGTCGATGTCAAAGGCACTTCAATCATCCCGCGCGACCTGGTCGCCAAACTCATGTTCCCCATGTGGACGTACCAGCCCGGCGAGGCCGACCTCACCGTCATGCGCGTCGAGGCCACCGGCTCACGCAAGTCCGCCGAGCTCACCGTCCGCTTCGATGTCCTCGATAAGCTCGACCCCGCCACCGGCTTCACCTCCATGGCACGCACCACCGCCTTCCCCTGCGCCATCATGGCCCGCGAAGTCCTCGCCGGTCGCTTCTCCCCCCGCGGCGTCATCGTCCCCGAGTTCATCGGTCAGGATGCCCCCCTCGTGGCCCGCCTCCTCGATCAGCAGGCCCGCCGCGGCATCCTCTACCACCGCACCGAGCATCCGGCCCGCTGAATCTCTCGCTCCGCCCGCCCGGCGGCTGCCTCATCGCACGCCCATCAGCCGGCCCAGCGGCCGCCCCAGCTTGCCCGGCAGCACGCCGATCGCATCGGCCACCTGCGCCCGCGCCAGCACACGCAGCCCGATGGCCAGCAGGATCACAAACATCACCCCCAGCACCGCCCCGCGCACCAGCTGAAACACCGCAACCTCGCGCCCGGCAACCTTCACCACCTGCGTAATCATCCCGCCCAGTTTCGGCTCAAGTACAAACACATCCGCCGCCCAGCACGCCACCGCCGCGGCAAGCGTCACCGGCAGCGTGCCGATGCACGCCCGCAGCGTCTCGGTCGCGCTCACGCCCAGCGTCCGCATCACACCCACCGTGCTCCACAGGCACGCCACCACCAGGAAGGCCGATACCCCCGCCGACACGATCGCCATCTCGTGCACGCCCGCCGCCTTCGCCGCCGCCGCGCTGGCCATCGCCACCAGCAGCACGCCGGCACAGTTCCATCCCCACATCATCGCCCACGCTCTGTACTCACCCCGCGCCACCAGCAGCGGGCTCGGGACCGAGACAAACGATGCCCGCGCCACATACCCCAGCGCCAGCACCGCCAGCGGCATCGCCGCGTCCGCCCACTTCCCGCCGAACACCACCGCCTCCACCGCCGGGTACAGCAGTGCTAACCCCAGCGTCGCCGGGGCCGAGATCAGCGTCGCCGCCCGCGCAATCCGCAGGCATGCCTGCCCCTGCCGCACCACATCCCCGTTCAGCCGCGTCAGTACCGGCTGCATCACGCCCACCACCGACTGCCCGATCAGCGTCTCTACCTGCATGTGCAGCATCACGGCGAAGTACAGCACGCCGATGATCTCCCGCGGCACGAACAAACCCGCCAGCAGGAAGTACCCGCTGTTGAGGATTCCCGCCATCGACTGGCCCACCATCAGCCACCCGCTGCCCGAGAGAATCTCCTTCCACCGCGACCGCTCCGCCTTGTACTTCCACGGCCGGATCCCCGTCGCCGCCACCACAAAGACTGAATCGAAGATCGCGACCGCCACCAGCGGCACGATCAGCGAGTACACCCCAAAGCCCGCCACCGCCATGCCGATCTGCCCGGCATACCGCACCACCGCCGACAGCACCGTCCACGTCGCGATCGTCGAGAACCGCAGGTCAATCCGCAGCCGCGCCAGCAGCACCGGCCCGGCCGATCCCAGCGGCACCGATGCCGCCATGATCCACACCAGCAGCGCGAGCTCTCCCGGTGACTTCAGGTACCCCGTGCTGCTGTACACCAGCCCCACCACCATGCCCGCCACTCCCAGCGCCAGCCCGACGAGGCAGTTGATCCACAGCGACAGCCAGAAGCACGGGCCCAGCATCTGCTCGTAGTCATCCACCCGCCGCGTCAGGTAGTCCCGCACACCCCCGTCACGAAACGTCTGAATAAACATCGCAATCGACATCACGATCGCGTACAACCCAAAGTCCGTCGGCGTGAGAATCCACCCAAGCACCAGCTGCGCCACCACCACCATGACCTTGCCGGCCATGTTGCTCGCCAGCAGCAACGCCACCCCACGCCCCGCCGTCTGCCCAAGTGCTCCGGCGGGTGCCGGGGGCGTCGGGCTCGAACTGTCATCGGTCGTGCTCATGGCTGCGGCGTCACTCGCCCCTCCCGCAGCCCCTTCCGTGCCCTGTGTGCCCCCTCGTCGGCCCGTCTGCATCGGTCCTTGCGGGTTTCCGGGCCACCCGGCTTGCTCAGGCCAGCATACGCCGGTCAGTCCACGCCGCTCAGCCTCTGTGTCATGCCCGCACACCCCGGCTCGGCCACTCTTGCGCGATTCGCCCCTCTTCCCACGCGGGTGACTGGCCGATACCGTTGCTAGGTTTCGGAGGGGCTTTCGACCGCAAGACCGCGCCCCACAGGCCAAGGACCCCGCTGGAATGACTGACTCTACCTCCGGACATGCCGTCAGCCCCGCCGCCGCCGGCATCGATCCCGCGGCAGCGAAGATCCCGAGCCCGCACCGCTCGGGGCTCAAGCTCCCTCGCCCGCGCAAGCACTGGACGCCCCGCTACGTCGTCAACCGTGTCGCCCTCTGGTGGTGGCAGAAGCAGAACCCCGAGGCCCCCTGGCTCACCGCCGATGCCGTGAACTTCCTGTCCACCTGGCTCCGCCCCGGTGACACCGTCGCCGAGTTCGGCTCCGGCCGCTCCACCCTCTTCTTTGCCCGCCAGGTCGGCCCCTCCGGCTTCGTCGCAAGTGCGGAGCATCACGAGCAGTGGCACACCGAGGTCACCGGTCGGCTCAAGTCCGCCGGCATCAGCAACACCGTCTACGCCCTGGCACCCAAGGAGGAGGCCGGCTACATCGCCGCCGCATCCACGGCACTGGCCGGTCGCCGCCCGAATCTCGCCCTGGTCGACGGTCTGCATCGCGACGCCTGCGCGCTCTGGGCCATGGATGCCGTCCGGCCCGGCGGCATCGTCGCCATCGATAACGTGCAGCGATACCTGCCCCACCGCACCTTCGCGCCATACGCCATCGGCCAGTACGGCGCACCCGCGTCACCCCGCTGGCAGCAGTTCTGGGCCACCGCCTCCACCTGGCGCTGCCTCTGGACGTCCAACGGCATCGAGGACACCGTCTTCTTCTTTAAACCTGACTCGGCCCAGCCGTGAGCACCGCCCGCCGCCGCTCTATCCTCTTGCATGCCCAGCGGTGACTCCTCACAACCTGCGTCCGAGCCCACAATGGCTCCGGACCCCCACACCGTCACCGACGCGTCCCCACACACCCAGCCCGATGTTTACCTCTCCGCCGAGTTCCCCGGCACCGGCGGCCTCATCAAGCAGCGCGTTGAGGATTTCATCGTCGAGGAGCTCCCCGCCTACGAGCCCTGCGGCAGCGGCGAGCACATCTACATCTTCGTCCAGAAAGTCGGCATGTCCACCAGCCAGCTGGTCGACATCGTCGCCCGCCACTTCGGCGTCCGCCCCGGTGATGTCGGCTTCGCCGGCATGAAGGACAAGCGGGCCATCACCCGCCAGGTGCTCAGCATCCACACCCCGGGCAAGAAGCCCGAGGACTTCCCCACGCTCCTGCACGAGTCCATCCAGGTCCTCTGGGTCGACTTGCACACCAACAAACTCCGCCGCGGCCATCTGGCCGGCAACCGCTTTGCCATCCGCATCCGCTCGGCACCCATCAACGGCGTGTTCCCGGCCAAACGCACGCTCGAGAAGCTCGAGAAGACCGGTGTGCCCAACCGCGCTGGTGAGCAGCGCTTCGGCATGCTCGGCAACAACCACCTCATCGGCCGCGACTTGCTGCTTGGCCGCTGGGAGCGTGCCTGCAACGAACTGCTCGGCCCCGCCTCACTCCGCGAGCAGCAGGGAGGTGTTGATCCCGAGTTCCAGCGCGTCAGCCGCATGCTCTACGCCGAGGGCAAGTACCGCGATGCCCTCCAGCGTCTCTCGCGCGATGCCGACACCGAGCTCCGCGTGATGAAGGCCCTGGCCGATGGCGCAAGCCACGAGGCCGCCCTCCGCCGCATGAGCGGCCTGCAGTGGGACTTCTTTCTCACCTCGCTGCAGTCAGCGATCTTCAACAGCGTGCTCGACTCGCGCCTGCGCGACGGCACCCTCGGCACGCTCAGCGATGGCGACATCGCCTTCAAGCACGCCAACGGCGCGTGCTTCACGGTGGATGCAGCGACCGCCGAACTCCCCGAAACCGCCCAGCGCGTCCGCTCGCTGGAGATCTCACCGACCGGTCCCATGTGGGGCCTTGGCATGCTCCGCCCCTCCGGTGCGACGCTGGAGCGGGAACTCGCCGCACTGGCCGCCTTTGGGCTCTGCGAGCAGGACTTCCAGGCCTATGCCGACCGTGAAGCAGCCACGCCGCGCGGGCGCGACCCGCTCCGCGGCACGCGCCGCTCCCTCCGCATGCCCCTTGGCTATCCGATGATCGAGGCCGGAAGCGATGAGCACGGCCTGTTCATCCTCTGCTCCTTCGAGCTTCCCCCCGGTGGCTTTGCCACCACTGTCCTGCAGGAAGTCATGAAGTCCCCGCCGCCGCCAATCCCCGGAACCGGCCCCGGAACGGCCCCCGCAAGCTCGGATCCCTCCGCCGCACTTCAAGAGCCCGAACAGTCCTCATGAGTCACGCGCCCAGCACCCAGCCCGTCCCGCCAGGCCAGCCCATCGTCGTGTTCGACCTCGGCGGCGTCATGGTCCGCATCTGCCGCTCGTGGGAGGAGGCGTGCGCCGCCGCCGGTGAGCCCTACCACCCGCAGGTCCGCGATCCCGCCATGCTCGAGGCCCGCAAGGCCGTCGTCCGCCAGCACGAAATCGGTGCCCTGCCCTGCGAGTCGTTCTTTGTCGAACTCGCCTCCACAACCTCCGGCCTCTACTCACCGGAGCAGGTCCGCCGCATCCACACCGCCTGGCTCCTTGGCGAGTATCCCGGCATCGGCGATGTGGTTGATGAACTCCACCGAGCCGGCATCCCTACCGGCGTGCTCAGCAACACCAACCACGCCCACTGGGTGGCCATGATGCCCCGCCGCTGGCACACCGCCGCACCGCAGAGTGCCACCGATCCGGCAGACCACCACCCCGCCAGCGGCTACCCGACTCTCGCCCGCATCCTCCATCCCCACGCCTCGCACCTCCTGGGCCACGCCAAGCCCACCGTCGAGATCCACCGCGCCTTCGAGCACCGCGTCGGCGTTCGCCCCGAGCAAGTCCTGTTCTTCGACGACCTGGCCGACAACGTGACCGGCGCCCGTGCCGCCGGCTGGAAGGTCCACCAGATCGACCACACCGCCGACACCGCCGCCCAGATGCGAGCCACCCTTCGCCAGTCGGGCCTGCTATCGGAATGACTCGGGGTGACCGCTCAACCCCGCGTTGGGCAGTTGGTGACGCATATGCCCGCTGGATCGCCGAACTCCCGCTTCTCGCGAGCCCCGTCGAACCCAAAGCGTGCTGAAACGCCAAGTGCGCCCCGGTCAGCCGTTCAGATCGCTGGATCTCCTTGACGGCTCCGCAGCAATCGAGTAGACTGACCGCGTCGGGTAGCGTGCGGCGAGGCTAAGAGAGTGTTGAGGTACAGACAGGGTGCAGAAAGGAGATCCAATGGTTTGGTGTCCCCGGGGAAAGCTCATCGTGTTCGTTTCGTTGGCGGTGGCGGGCTCTTGTGCTTTCGGCTTCGCTTTCCAGACCAGCTCGTCCGACCATCCGACTTGGGTCCATGTCTGTACTGACGGTCAGATGCGGACTCGGCTGTTGTTTCAGCAGGACAGAGAGGTCGGCTCCCCGGTGGCGAACCTTCAAGACAATGGCTGGCAGGTCGTATTCGTGAGCACCCAACGAAACACCTCCCTGACGGAAACAACTCCAGTCACCATTTCGTACAGTCAGACGGTCACAAGCCCATCGGGTACCCCGCGGGTCGCAGGGGGCGGTGTTTCCGGCATCGCGGCTTCGAATCTCGCTGAATGGCTGCCGCTCGCTTCAGAGGCGGTCGTGAAACCCAGCGCCCGCGTCACCGTCGCTGCTAAGCCGCCAACCACCGAAACGCTGACCGTCGGCGATTCGGCGACAACGACGCTCGCTCCCTGCTCGTGGTGGACGACGACCATTCGTCGGCCCCTCAGATTGGCGACACTGTCCCAGACGTTTGTTGATGTTGTGACCTGCAGCAATCAGAGTGCGGGTCTTCCCGTCCTCGAAACGACCGGCCGCAGACGAACGACAACTGTCAAGAGCGATGGAGTGAGTTCTTCGGAGGCTATCTTCACGAGCGGAGTCGATCCATGTCCTTGAGGTGGAGAGTCGCGATTGGATGTCTGGTAGCGACGATTGTTGCAGGTGGCGCGATTCTGCTTCGATTGCAAACCGCAGGAGTGGCGACATCACCCACGTTGGTCAATAGCTCTGACCCGCGCTTCCGATCAGCGGACGGCTTAGTCGGTGCGTTTGTTTCCGGGGAGTTGGAGCCCTTCCAACATCGCGAGATTCTGGAGGGAATTTTCTCCTCGCTTCCAGAAGATTCCAGAGCGACGTGGATTGAGCACATTGCGGTCCTGTTGCGTCGTCTGGATCCCCTGAAACATGCCGAGTTGCAGCGAGTCGTGGGGCACTTCGCCCTCGCCAATGGATTCTGCGAGGAAGGTTGGCTGATCCTGCACAGGCTTTGGCTTTGTGAGGGATGTTCAGAGTTCGATCGAGTCGATGCGCTTCGCCTGCTGAACCTGCTCACGCCTTCCACGGGTCTTCACCGTTCAGAGATCACCCAATCGGTCATTCAGAAAGCAAATGCGATCTTGTCCGGTGAATCGTTGGACAAGTCACCCTTGCCGATCGTTTGGTCTGCCGTCCAGCATCTGCGGGCGTCGGGTAAAGTTCAAGAGGCGATCGACATGCAGCGGCTGTATCTCAAGCGGTTCGCCAGCGTCCTGCCTCCAGATGAACTGGTCAACGTCACGGGGAACACAGCCTTGGATTTGATGGCTCTTGAGAAACCTGACGAGGCACGACCGCTTTTCCTCGCTGTTGCCGAGGCCCAGCGTGGTGCCGTGATGTCTTCGAGCCGTGCAAGTGCTTTGTCGCACGCTGCGCGGTCGGGCTCGAGAGAGCAGGCCGTCTCCCTTTTGCAGTCGGCTCTGGCCGATCCGAAAGAAGCCCGGTCCGCGGCGAGTGCGGTTCTCTACCTGCGGTTGCTGGAAGCCCATCAGGGACTTGGCAATCGAGTGGCCGCCGCGCAAGTGGCTGACCAGTTCTGGCTCGATCGTGGCGAGAACGAAACGTCATCCAGCGTCGCTCCCGCTGAAGGTTCGTCCGGCACGTTCGCGGACATTGCTGCGGCCGTGTGTTTTTCTGCCGCCCAGCTCGCAGAGCAGCGAAACGACCGTGCGGTAGCGATGTTGTGGTACCAGCGGGTTCTCGAAGCGGCCCCCAATACCGTGACTGCCCAAGCGGTCCGCGACATGCTCGCCCGCCGCTGAGTACCTGCTGCCCCACGGGACGGCGTGCAGTGCAGGCCCCGTCGCCTCCTCCCGGTTCTCAACTGGCGGATAACGCACAAAGGACGCGGCGGAACCCCTGTTTCGGGTGTTTGCGTTGATAGAATCGGGGACCGGCCTGCCTGATCTGGCTCGCCGAACGGTGTCATTCTGACTCCGTCCCCGCCTTTCCCTCTGCCCGTTCCCCTCCCGTCCCACCTCCTGTAGCGAGCGACCCTTGCCCAGCGATCCCACCAGCGACAACTCCGCCGCGGCTGCATCCGGTTCATCCAGCTCCCCCTCAGGCCAGCCGCCGCAGAAGCGGGGGGTGCTCGACTTCATCGAGCGCGTGGGCAACGCCCTGCCCGAGCCGGCCATCCTGTTTGCCATGCTCGCCGGCCTGATCATCCTGGTCTCGGCCATCGGCTCGGCCATGAACTGGAAGGTGCAGCCCGTCCGTCTCACCGTCGAGACCGTCCAGAAGGTCGATGCCGCCGGTGCTCCGGTGCTCGCTGCCGATGGCAAGCCCAAGATGGTGCCCAAACTCGATGAGGCCGGCAAGGCCATCGTCAAGCTCGAACCCACCGGTGCCCCGCTGGAGCCCCGCAACCTGCTGACCTCCGACGGCGTCTACTGGATGCTCTCGTCGATGGTCCGCAACTTCACCGGGCTGCCCGCGCTGGGCCTTGTGTTTGTCGCCATGCTGGGCATCGGTCTGGCCGAGAAGTTCGGCCTCTTCTCCGCCCTCATGCGGCAGCTCGCCCTGGCCACGCCCCGCAAACTGCTGACGCCCATGGTCGTGTTCATCGGTGCCAACTCCAGCGTCGCCAGCGATGCGGGGTACATCATCCTGCCCCCGCTTGCCGCGGCGTTGTACTTGGCCGTTGGCCGTCACCCCGTCGCGGGCCTTGCCGCGGCGTTCGCCGGTGTCGCCGGCGGCTTCGGCGGCGGCATGTTCCCCACCGCGGCCGATGGCTTCCTGGCTGGTGTCGCCACCGACTCGGCCCGCATCATCGATGCCGGCTACGGCCCGGTTGAGGCCACGCACAACATCTACTTCAAGTCCGCATCGGCCCTGGTAGTCATGCTCTGCGGCTGGTTCGTCACCGACCGAATCGTTGAGCCCCGCCTCAAGCGCCAAGGCGGCCTGGACAGTGCCGACACCAGCGCCCTGACCGAACTGGCCCTGACCGCCAAGGAAAAGAAGGGACTGGCTGTTGCCATGGTGGTGCTCGTGGTGGTGCTGGGCACCTTCGCCGCCCTGATCTTTGTTCCCAAGGCCCCGCTGCAGGGCGTCGGCCTGCCCACGCTGGCCAGCGGCCAGGTGCACACCAACCAGTCCATCCGCATCGTCACTGCCGAGGAAGTTGCCACGCTGCCCCGGGACAAGGTTCTGGCCAAGGGCGAGGTCAACGTGGTCAAGGCCGATGCCCCGGCCCGCCTGGCCGAGGCGCCGGGCGACCGCTGGTCGCAGGCCATCGTGCCGATGATCTTCCTGAGCTTCCTGCTGCCGGGCATGGCCTACGGCTTTGTCACCGGGGCCCTGCGGACCCAGAAGGACTTCATCGAGGCCATCTACCACGGCATCAAGTCCATCGTGCCGGTGCTGGCCATCGCCTTCTTCATGGGCCAGTTCGTCAACTACTTCACCTACACCGGGCTCGACCGCATGCTCGCCTTTGCCGGCGGCTCGCTGCTGGTGGCGGCCGATGTGCCGGTCCCGCTGCTTGTGGTGCTCTTCGTGCTGCTGGTCGTCGCCGGTGACTTCGCCATGAGCGGCATGCTCAGCAAGTTCGGCGTCATGGCGCCGATCTTCATCCCCATGTTCATGATGGTGGGCATGAGCCCCGAACTGACAACCGCCGCCTACCGCATCGGCGACAGCGTCGTCAACATCGTCACCCCGCTCAACAGCTACCTGCTGATCATTCTGGTGGTGCTGCAGAAGTACAAGCGAAGCGCGGGCCTGGGCTCGCTCATCTCGCTGATGCTGCCCTACTCGATCGTCTTTGGCATCATCTGGACGGCGTTCCTGCTTGCGTGGTACTACAGCGGCTTCCCGCTGGGCACCGATGCCCCGCTGAACTACATCCCGCCGGTCTGATCCATCGCTTGCGGCCCGCGGCCCCGCTGGCGATCACATCGCCAGCGGATCGGGCTTGAACAGCTTGGTGTCAAGGGCAAACTGGCGGTCGGTGAAGTTGCCGCCGTGGTTGCTCTCATCATCACGCTCGGGCCGGGCCGCCGCCAGGGCCATGCTGGTCTTGGCGTCAAGGTTGTCCAGCACGCTGACGAGGATGGCCTCGGGCGTCGCGGGGATCTTGGCAGCACCGAACTCCGGCACGCCGTGGTGGGAGATGATGATGTGCTGCAGCACCGTGTAGGCGTAGGGGGGAAGGCGGACGCCCTCGCTGCGCATCAGCGTCTGCACCTTGTCGTGCAGCATGATCGCCCCGTCGACGATGTGGCCGATGAGCTCGCCACGATCCGAGTACGTGAAGGTACGGTCATACTCCAGCTCGCGCGTCTTGCCCAGGTCGTGCAGGAACAGGCCGATGAGCACCAGGTCGCGGTTGATCCGCGGGTACAGCGGGCAGACGGCATCGGCCAGCTTCATCAGCGAGAGCGTGTGCTCCAGCAGGCCGCCGATGTACGCGTGGTGAATGCTCTTGGCCGCCGGGGCCCGGCGCAGGCCGGTCATCAGCGTTTCATCTTCCAGGTACACCTTGGCCAGGGCCACCATCGCCGGGTGCTTGAGGGTCTTGAGCAGCGCGACGAGCTCGGCGAACATCGCATCGATGTTCTTGCTGGTCACCGGGAGCAGCTCCTGGAGCATCTCGTCATTGATCTGCACGCCCTGAACGGTCTTGAGGATCAGCTGAAGCTGGCCCTGGAACGGCTGGGTCTCGGCCTCGATGTATACGAAGCCCTCGACGGGCAGCGTGCGGAAGTAGTCGGGATCAATGGTCCACATGCGGGCGGGCAGCTCGCCCGTCTTGTCGCGGATCATGCACTTGAGGTACGGCTTGTCGTTCTTGGTCCGGCCCAGCTGGGCGTTGGAGATGGAGAAGACGCCGGTGATGTACTCCGACTCGCCGAACTGGTTGATGTACTTGCGGGCGGGCTTGGACGAGTTGGCGGTGGTCATTGGAAGAAGGCCTTTGGGGCTGTGTGGGGCTGTGGGCAGGGTGCAGTCAGGGCCGGGCGGCAGCAGCACAAAGAGAGACAAAGTGTGCAGTCGGTCTTGGCAGCCGGAGCAAGCACGGCCGCCCGAGTCGAGCCGCCAGTTTAGCGGTCCCTTGGCCAGCCCGCCGCACGAGCCGCCAAATGCCCCGTCCGGCGGCTGCAGCAGGGTGTTTACCGCATGCCACCATCCCCGCCGGTGGGTCGAGCGGGCCCTGGACTCGGGGGTAAACACCCGACACTGCGCAGAACCGGCCGGAATCGCTCTGGGGCGGTGCAGCCCGGCTCCGGGCGCATCCGATATCGCAGCCATGGCGTCGGTACGTCGGAGATTGCGATGGCTCGCGCTCAGCGGGCCCCGGACATGGGCGAATGTGATCGCCCAGGCGATCCCACATGCCGAGCCGGCCTTCAACGACGAACTGGCCGCCGAACTGCTTGAAGCCATCACCGCGCGGGGCAGCCGCAGTGCCGCGGCGGCAGAGGCCTTCATCAGTACCTATGGCTCGCTGGGCGAGCGCGGCCGCCAGGCGGCATCGCTGCTGGCCACGACCGCGATGGACAACCAGGACCCGGTCGATCCGTGGTCCGATGCCGTCCGGGTGGTTCTCGCTGAACTGGACCGGCCAGCCACGATGCAGCCAGCAGGTGACAAGGCCAAAGCCGAAGCGACCGCCGGACGCGAGGCGGCCCGCCGCCACCGTGTGCTGCTGGGCCTGATTCGCGCCGCCATCGATCTGCCGCTTGAAACGACGCTGAGGCAGTCCATCTCCAAGCGCATCGCCCAAGGCGATGCGGAGATGATCCGCCACGCCGCGGCAGCGATTGCCCAGCGACTGGCCAGCCCGCTGGGCAGCACGCCTGGGCCCGGCCGTGCGCAGGCGGCACCACAATCGATCACCCCCGCGATGGCCGCCCGCATGGCCGCGCTGCTGCGGGCACCGCTTGAAACCGTTGACCAGCACAAGCAGGATGTTGTGCTTGAACTGCTGGCCGAGGTGCTGACCCGCACAACCGGTGGCAGCTCCGCCGTGCTGGAGGCGCTCGATGACCTGCCGACCGAAGCTGAAGCTGCCGCAGGCCGCGGAGGCAAGGCAGCATTGACTCGTGCGGAGGATCCGACCGCCATGCTGCTGCGGACTCGCATCCGCCGCGGCGCGGGTGAACGGTGGGCTGCCGCGGCGATCTCGCTGCTGCGTCGCAAGGGCGTTGCAAGTTCCGCGGCCGAGCGACTGCTGGTGCTCGATGAAGCCGCGGCTCGCGTGCTGTGCAAGCGAGGCCATGTGCTGATGGATCCGCAGCGGGCCGAAGTTGTCGCCCGCGTGCTCGCCGGCGACCGTGCCCAGTCGGAGTTCCTGACCGCGCTGCGTGACGGGCAGGGCCAGCCGGGACGAGCGATCACAGAACGTGCGGCACTGAGCGTGCTGCGGGCCGTGCCCTCGCGATTGCCGCTGCCGCCATCGGAGCGTCAGGCCGCAGCAACCGCCCAGGAGCAGATGACGCCCGATGCACGTCGTGCCGCGGCACTGGCCGCCGCACTGAGCAGCGCCAAGGCCCGCAACGGCATCGGCAAGCCGGCCAAGCCAGCCAAGCCCGCACTCAAGCCGGCGAAGCCCGCGGCTGGGTCACCCGGTGCGGAGCAGGCTGAAGCGGCTGCGGCCAAGCCCGCAGCGCCGGTGGCCCAGACGATTGACCGTGTCGCCGCGGCGACGATGCTCCTTCGCTCGCCCGATGCAGCCATGCGGCACGCGGCGCTTCGCGTGCTGCGTGATGCCGGTGCAACCCGCGGCACCCCGGTGCTGGAAGCATGCTTTGATGCTTCCGCTGAGGTGAGCATGACCGCGGCGATCCTGGCCGTGCTTGCCGCACGGCCCGAGACCCCGAACTCCACCCACGACCGGATTGTCAGTGCGCTGGCCCGCGGCGGATCGGCCCCGGTGCGCCAGTTGGCATCGCGGCTGGCCCAGCGCCCGCTGCCCAAGGCGGCAACGGTGGGGGGGAACCTGTGGCCGGATGGTGACGATCAGGCCATCAGCCGCAAGCTTGTTGAGATGCGCGGCAAGCCGGTGGAAGGCGAGTTCGCCGAGGCTCTGTCGGGCTTTGTTGCTTTGCAGGCAGCCTATGAACGGCCGGATATGCCCCACACGGTGGCGGCTGCGCTGCCACTGCTGGGACGCTGCCACACTGCGGCGGCGGGGAATGCGATTGAAATAGCCCTGACTGCGGTGGAACCGCGGATCCGCTCGGCAGCGTTTGAGGCCATGGCGGTGCGGGCACGGCTGGCCGGCGATGAGGGCTGGCGCAGCGAGGCGACGATCACGCTCCGGGCAGGCCTGACTGATCCGCACCATCGCGTGCGTGGCAGCTGCATCCGCGGCTTGATGAAGCTGGACCCTTGCGGCGGCCAGTCTCGTGCCGCGGCACTGGGTGCGCTGGGCTGGATGGTGGAGACCAAGCAGCCGCTGGAGCAGCGGGCGGCGATGTGGGCCCTTTCGGCGGTGGCTCGCGAGCTGGCGACGGAGCCGGCGGCGATCTCTCTGGTGCAGAATGTGTACATGGCCCCGGCCGATGCGACCGCCAGCGAGCGGGCGATTGCGGCCGGGCGAGCGTTGGAACTGTGGGCCGGACATCCGGCCGGCGCGGTGGAACCCGCGGTCAAGGCAACGCTGCACGCCCCGCGTGCGGCTGAAGTGGCAGCATGAACATGATGCAAGCGCCTGCGAACTCTGTGGCACCGGTGGAACTGGTGCGGGCCCCGGCCGAAGCAACGTGGTGGACCGCGATGCCGACGGTCGTGACCTCCGGTGCGGTGCTGTGGTACGTCGCGCTTGCCGCAATGATGGCGGTGGCGGTGTGGTACTGGCGACTGGGGCCGCTGGGCCGGTGCAGTGTGCAGCTGGCCCTGCCGCTGGTGCTGACGGGGCGGTTTGCCGCCCTGACTGAGGCGCGGCGGCTGGCAGCCAAGAACGGCACCAGCGTGGGGGCGATGCTGCTGGCCCGGGCCGGGTGAGCGGCGGACACCCGGGATCGGGTGGAAAACGCATAGTTTGGGCCGGCGGGGGCGGGTCAACGGCGTGGCTGGCGGTGAGCCACTGCCGCGGTGGTGAACCTATTGTGGGCTCCACTTTTCGGAGCCCGTTTCCATGGCAAAGAAGACCGCCCCGACTGCATCCTCAACCGCCGCTTCGTCCGCCCCAGCCAGTGCTGCATTGGCACAGGGCACCCGTACCGAAAAGGACACGATGGGCGAGATGACCGTGCCCGCGCACGTGCTCTACGGCGCCAGTACCCAGCGTGCGGTGCTGAACTTCCCGGTCTCGGGCCGGCCGGTGCCGTTTGACATTGTCAGCGCGTACGGCCTGATCAAGACGGCGTGTGCCCAGGTGAACTTCAAGCTCAAACGGCTGGACAAGGCCCGCATGCAGGCCATCGTCGACGCGTGCGACATCATCCGCGGCGGCATGCCCGAGCACCACGGCTGGGCGACGCACTTCCCGATCGATGTGTACCAGACCGGTTCGGGCACCAGCACGAACATGAACGCCAACGAGGTGATCGCGAACCTGATCTGCCTGAAGCGAGGGGCGCCGATCGGCTCGTCAAAGAATGCCGAGTACCTCAAGGCCGGCGGCGTACACCCCAACGACCACGTGAACATGGGGCAGTCCAGCAACGACACCTTTCCCACGGCCATTCACGTCGCCGCGGCGATCGCGATCTTCGAGCAGCTCGGGCCGGCGATCACCGCGATGCGCAAGAAGCTGGAGCAGCAGGCCAAGGCCTGGGACAAGATCGTCAAGATCGGCCGCACGCACCTGCAGGATGCGACGCCCATCCGGCTGGGCCAGGAGTTCAGCGGCTTTGCCAGCCAGTTGCGCCACGCCGAGCACCGGCTGGTGCTGGCCGTTGATGCGTTGCTGGAGCTGCCCATCGGCGGCACCGCGGTGGGCACGGGCATCAACGCCCATGAGAAGTTCGACGGTATGGTCTGCTCGGAACTGACCCGCCTGACGGGCCTGAAGTTCCGCAAGGCCGAGAACCACTTTGAGGCCCAGCACGCCAAGGACGCGACCGTTGAGGTCTCGGGCATTCTCAAGACGATCGCCACGAGCCTGACAAAGATCGCCGCGGATATCCGCTTGATGGGCATGGGCCCACGCTGCGGCATCGGCGAGCTGGTGATTCCGGCCGTGCAGCCGGGCAGCAGCATCATGCCGGGCAAGGTCAACCCGGTGATCTGCGAGTCGCTGATCATGATCTGCGGGCAGGTCATCGGCAACGACGCGGCGATCACCTACGGCAACCTGGGCGGGCTCAACAGCACGCTGGACCTGAACGTGGCGATGCCGCTGATTGCCGACAATCTGCTCGAGTCGATCCACCTGCTGGCCCGGGGCTGCGACATGTTCCGCACGAACCTGCTCGACGGCCTGCAGCCCGATGAGGCCCGGTGCAAGGCGCTGATCGAGGGCTCGCTGGCGATGTGCACGAGCCTGGTGCCGGTGATCGGCTACGACAAGTCAGCCGCCTTGGCCAAGGACGCGTTCAAGCAGGGCAAGACGGTGCGTCAGCTGGCCTACGAGACGGTGGTCGGCACGGCGGATAACGCCGGCAAGAAGATCACCAAGGACGATATCGACTCGTACCTGAACCCCTGGAGCATGACGCTGCCGGGTGGTGAGGGCTCCGCCGGCGGATGAGCGGGCGGTGCGAGACGGCCGGGGCCGGTTCTACTGTTGAACCGTGACCCCAGCGGCATGGCGAACCGTGCAGCGGGTGGAGGACGTGATCGTGGCCCGGTACCGCGAGGCGTTGTCGCTTTCGGACATCGCTCGGGAGGTCGGACGCGATGGGAGCTACCTCAGTGCGTTGTTCCGGCGGGCGCGGGGGCGGACCATCACCTCGTACATCACCGAGCTGCGGGTGCGGCACGCCGAGTCGCTGCTGGCGTGGGACTCGATGAGCGTGCTGGAGATTGCCGCGGCCAGCGGGTTCGGCTCGGTCAGCCGGTTCTATGAGGCCTTTGTGAAGGTGACGGGGCGGCGACCGAGGGACGGGACCGGTCGGGCGGGACGGCCCGGTGAGGCCGGCCGCGGTGCGGTGCCGCCGCCGCCGGTGTTTCTGCTGCACGCGGTGTGGGTCGATGAGCAACCGGAGAACAACATCCGCGAGCGGCGGATGCTGGGGGCGATGGGTGTTGCGGTGGACTGCTATGTGACGGGCAAGCAGGGGCTGCGGGCTCTGGAGCACGGGGGGTACTCGCTGGTGATCAGCGATATCCGGCGGCAGAGCGACAAAGACCCGCGGCACCCCGACAGCGGGTGGGAGTTTGCCAGGCAGGTCAAGGCGAGGTACCCGAAGCTGCCGCTGCTGTTTTACTGCGGATACAGCGACCCGGGGCGGCGGCAACGGGCCAAGGAGGTGGGCGCGGCAGGGCTGTTTACCTATGAGTCGGAACTTGTGGAGGCGGTGGCGCGAACGCTTCGTGAAGAAATCGCCGGGCGCAAAGAAGCCGGACAATCACCACAAAAAGCCGGAGGCAGCCGGAGGGGGAATCGCGGATAGTTCGCCCGTCTGAGTGGCGCAGCGCGCAGGCCCGATGGTCGGGCGGTGAGTGTGCGGCACGGACGCCGGGTAAGAACCATGATCAGTGTGTGCACGCGGTTGGCCGGGACGGGTGGATATGACATGACGGGCGGGGCGAGAGCGGGCGGGGGTAGCAAGTGGGGGCTGCTGGGGCTGGTGGTGTCGTGGGTGCTGGCGGCGGCCGCCGCGGCGCAGAGTTGCCCGATGGGTGCTTTCGCGCCGCTGGACAGCTGGTTTGTGGCCCAGAACGGGACGATCGGGGTGTTGCCGGTCAACGGCGGCGCGGGGCTGCAGCTTGACAGGAACGGAGACGGGCTGATCAACGAGTTTGACCGGGTGTTCATCACGCCCGAGCCGCTGGCACCGCCGTACCTGGCCTCGGCAACGCTGCGGCTGTCACCGACGCGGCAGTTTCTGTACGCGGTGGGCGGGCGAGCGGTGGGGACGTGCCAGGACACGAGCATCCGCTTCTACCGGCTGCCGGCCGATCCGGCGGATCCGATGGAACTGGTGCACGAGGCGTGCGTGCCGAACGTGCAGCGGACGGAGATCTTCTACGACTATCAGTTGCGGAGTCTTGGGCCGTTTGGTCAGGGCAGTGGCCGGCGGATCGCTGCGATTCTGCATGAGCCGTTTGTGGGAGATCTGACGCTGTCGCTGTTTGATCTTGAGCGGCCGGGGCCGTCGGGGCGGGTGGACATCTCCGGTCTGCGACGGGGTGTGGGAGACATCCGGATTGCGCCGGGCTCGCAGGCGCTGTACATTCAGCACGATGTGCTGAGCTTTGACCCTGCGGGGACGGACTACACGCTGGTGTCGCTGTGCACGGCGAGCTTTGGTCAGCAGATCAATCCGGATGGCGGATTTCCACTGCAGAATGTGTCAGGCGGGCCGCTGGACGCGACGACGTTCGCCGGGACAAACGGGCGGACGAACGTGGTGTTCAGTCAGGGCGGTTCGACGTTCGCGACGTTGACGGTGCCTGACTGCTGCGCGATTTCTCCGCCGCCGGGGTTCGCGGCACTGTCGCTGACGGTGACCGGTGCGCCGGCGACGCTGCGGCCGGGGTCAAACGCGACGTTCACGCTGCGAGTGGCCAATCTGGGTACGGCGGAGGCGACCAATGTGGTGGTGCAGGCGGCGGTGCCGTTCTCGTCGACGTTTGTCTCGGCCGGGAGCGGAGGGACGCAGACGGGCGATAACGTGCGGTGGACACTGCCAGCGCTGCCGGCCGGCCAGCCGCCGCTGTCACTGTCGTTTACCGTCCGCGGTGAGTGCACCGCCGGCGGCACCTTCTCGCTGCGGCCGTTCTGCTTTGCCGAGGCGAGCAACGCACAGCGGGTCAATGCGCAGGTGAATCCCGGACCGACGCTGGAGTATCCGAATACCGATCTGCTGACCAGCGTGGCTGCAGCCGTGCCGGATGTGGCCCCGCCGCTGCGGGCCGCTGACACCATGACGCTGTCGATCACCCTGACCAACCCCAGTGCGGCGGACCACATCGGTGTGCGGTTTGCACAACCGATCGCAAACTTCGGTCAGCATCTCGAGTTGGCCCAAGTGATCTCCGCGACACGGGGCACGGCCAGCCAGCCGACGCCGACGACGCTGAGCTGGCAGGGTGACATCCCGGCGGGGCAGAGCGCGACGATTGTGGTACGGCTGCGGCTAGCCGCGTGCCTGCCGGTGGGTGTGAGTGCGGTTGCGGCGCAGGGCTTCTTCCAGGTGGTCAACACCTGCGGCAACACGGTGTTCAGCGGGTCGTTCCTTGGGCCAGTGTTCCCGATCGTCCGCGACTTGCAGACGGATCTGGGGCTGACGGCCACGCAGGTGGGGGTGATCGGTCCGGTGTCGCGCGAGCATCAGGCGGTGCGGCTTGGGACGGCACTGCCGCTGGTGCTGAGCGTGAGCAACAGCGGTGCGACGACGATGATTGATGTGCGGGCGCGGCTGACGATTCCGGTCGGACTGCAGATCGGCGCGACGCCGCTGGTGGCACCCGTTCCGCCCGGGGTGACGTTCGATGCGGCGACACGGACGGTGCGTTTTGCTGGTGATCTGGCGCCGGGGGCGAGCATCTCGGTGCGCGTGGATGCGGTTGCCTCGGTGGCGGTGCCGCGGGTGGAGACGGTTTTGGAGAGCGGGACCGGAACGTGTGTGAGCAACCGCTCGCGACTGGTGCTGGTGCCCGTGCCCGCGGTTCCGACGGGACCGACGCTGTACGGCCTGGACCGGGTGGATGGTGTATGGGTGATGCAACTGGGAGTTGACACGGCGCCGCGGCCGTTCTTCGGGGCGATTCTGGAAGCGCCGGGCGGGTTTGACTACGTCGCCGGCGGGCCGATGTGGATCGCGGGGGCGGCGTGCGTGCGGTTTGACCCGGCGACGCTGGACCTGCTGATGCTGGAGCGGACGGCGATTGATGCGCCGCAGGGGTTCATCCGCCTGGATGCGGCGGTGGACGTCGCGACGAACGATGTGCTGGTGGCTGGCACGGTGCGTTCGGGCTTCCATGCCGCCCTGGTGCGGGCGGATCCGTCGGGCTCGAGCGATCGGGATCTGGTGCTGGATCAGACCTCGCTGGCGGTGCTGACGAGCGTGACGCGGACGGCCACCGGTGGCGTGGCGGTGGTGAGCATGCCGAGCCGTGTGGACAACGGGAACTCCAGCCGCGGCATCCTGCTGCCGGACATTGCCCCGCCGCCGGGGCCGGCGGTTGATTACAGCCTGGTGCCGACGATCGGCGTTTCGCCGATGAGCTACGGGTTCGTGCCGCCGGGCACGCTGCGCGGGACGTATCCGGTGGCGATTGCGCCGCGGGATACGCAGATCGGGACGCCGGGGGCGAACGGTGAGCTGTGGACGGTGCTGTGCACGCAATGGGTGAACGGCAGCGTGTTCAGCTTCACCAACGCGACCTCGGTGTACGCGCTGGCGATCACAAACCCGGCGACGGGGACGATCACGCCGGTGATTGACCTGCTGGCCGGGGATGTTTCGGTCGGGTTCTTCCAGCCGCCGGTGGTTCCGGCGTATCCGACGCCGCTGACGCCGCTGAGTCTGAGTGTTTGGGGCGGCGGCAGCGGGAACGTGGGCACGAGCATTGCGACGGCGCCTGGTGACGGTGTGTTTGTGGCCAGCCGCACGGCGCTGTGGCGGGTTGATAACGCGCTGACCGCACCGAGCGCGGTGCTCGTCGCCCCGCTTGGCCTGAGCGTCGGCGGCGGGACGCTTGACCTGGTGGCGGTGAACATCAGCGCCGGGCCTCCGCTGTTGTGCCTGGCGGATGTTGCCGGCGGCGGGCCGACTGGATTGATGCCGGACGGCACGGTCGATGGGGCGGACTTCGTGGCGTTCATCAACAGTTTCGCGATCGGTGATGCGGCGATTGACCCGCTGGCGGACATTGCCGGCAGCGGGCCAACGGGGACGCAGCCGGATGGCACGATCGACGGGACCGACTTCATCGCGTTCATCAACGCGTTCGGGGCCGGCTGCTGAGGTGAGGGAGGCGAGCTGGTCGAAGAGATCCCGGGGCCGGTACGGCAACTGTTCTGCCGTATCGGCCCCGTTTGGCGTCAGGGGGGCGGCGGTCTCGCCGCAGATTGGGACATTGGGCAAGCGGCAGGCCAGCATTGGCGGGAGTGTGGCAAGAATTCTGGTGCAAGATTTCGATCTGGGCGACGAATCCTTGGTAAGCCCCCGGATACCCCGGCCGGCTGCCCATCTTTCCGGAGCGATTCGATGCTGTCTGTAGATACATCCCGCCGTCATCTCCCATCCTTGGCTGTGGTGGGTGCGATGCTGGGTGCGTGCGGCACGGCGATGGCCGTGCCGCAGCTGCACAATCTGGGGCTGCTGCCGGGCGGGGCGTACTCGACCCGGGGCGTGGTTGCGGGGAACGGGACGACGGTGACCGCGTTTGGAGATACGTCCAATGGCGGGCCGTCGTCGATCCGGTCGTTTCGGTGGACGGTGGCCAGCGGGATCACGCACGTGGTGCCGCTGGGTGATGCGCGGGGCGGTGCGATCGGGCGGGACGGCTTTGCGATCAGTGGCGGCTCGGGCCTGGCGGGGAGCGGGTTTTTCTGGTCGATCCCTGGCGGCGTGACGCTGCTGAACCCGCTGGGCGGCGACCTGACGTGCCGCACGCTGGGGGTGAGCAATGGAAGTGCGTTCATCTGCGGTAGCAGCGTTCCGGGTAACTCGCTGAGCAACGCGGGGCGGCGGGCGGTGCGGTGGAACAACGCCGGCGTGCCGACGAATCTGGGCATTGTGGCGGGGGCGAGTGGCGTGAACCCGGGGTCGGAGGCCAGCGGGATCAGTGCCGATGGCTCGGTGGTGGTGGGCTGGAGTGAGTGGACGACGGCCGTGTTTGCACGGCGGGCGTTTCGCTGGCAGGCACCGGCCGGACCGATGGTGAACCTGGGCACGCTGCCGGGTGGCAACTCCTCGGAGGCGTGGGCGGTGAGTTCGGACAACGGCGCGATCACCGGCATCAGCGACAGCGGGGCGGCGATCAACCGGTACCGGGCGTTTCGGTACAAGCCGGCGATCGGCATGGTGAACCTGGGCGTGCTGCCGGGTGACAACCAGTCATGGGGCATGGCGATCAACGGCAACGGCTCGGCGATCGTGGGTTACAGCGAGAACTTCCCGTCGGGTGTGACCGGCGCGTTCTACTGGAGCACGGCGACGGGGATGGTTGAACTCAAGACCTACGCCCAGTCGCTCGGCATGAATGTGACGGGGTGGATGTTCTACAGTGCCAACGGAGTTTCGGACGACGGAACTGCGGTCTCGGGCAAGGGGTTCCTGAACGGTCACGAGCGGGCGTTTCTGATCACGGGTCTGCCGTGCATCCCGCCGAGCGTGGATGTGCCGCCGATTCCGACGACGATCTGTGCGCCGCCAGCGGGCAGCACGGGCGGGCCGGGAACGACGGCGGTGTTTGCGGTGCAGGCCGATGGGGTCGGCCCGCTGCAGTATGCCTGGGATGTGCAGATCGGCGAGCCGGGCACGGCTGGCGGGCAGATCGTGCCGCTGACGGGGCCGGAGTTTGCGGATCCGGTGACCGGGCTGAGCTTCAGCGTGGCGGGATGGAATACGCCGGAGGTGACGATCAGCAACTTACGGCCGGGGCCGCGGCCGGTGCCGCCGCGGATCTCGATCGGTGGCACCGTGATCAACCCGTGCAACACCGTTGCGCTGCCGCGGGCGGAGTTGACGGTGCAGGCGACGTGCGGCGGCGGCGGATGCTCACTGGCTGATGTGGCCGGTGGCGGCTCGACGGGTACTCAGCCGGATGGCACGCTGGACGGGAACGACTTCATCGCGTTTATCAACAGCTTTGCCATCGGTGACGCTCAGGTGGACGGGGCGGCGGATGTGGCTGGTGGTGGCACCGACGGGCTGCAACCGGATGGGACGATCGATGGCAGCGACTTCATCGCGTTTATCAATGCGTTTGGAGTTGGATGCTGAGGTGAGGGGAGGGTGTTTGGTCGAAGAGATCTCGGGGTAGGTACGGATAGTGTTCTGCCGCACGGATCCCGTTTGGCGTGACCGGGGCGGCGTTTGCGCCGCGGATTGGGAAGCGGGACAGGTCGGGGGCCAGGATTGGCGACAGTGAGGCGCGAATTCTGGTGCAAGATTTCGACCTGGGCGACGGATACGTGGTAAGCCACCGGATACCCCGGTTGGCTGCCCATCTTTCCGGAGCGATTCGATGCTGTCAGTAGATCCATCCCGCCGTCATCTCACATCTTTGGCTGTGGTGGGTGCGATGCTGGGTGCGTGCGGCACGGTGCTGGCCGTGCCGCAGGTGTACAACCTGGGGCTGCTGCCGGGCGGGACGGTTTCGACTCGGGGCGTGGTGGCGGGTGACGGGACGACGGTGACTGCGTATGCAGATACGGCACCCTTCGGGTTTCCGTCGATCCGGTCGTTTCGGTGGACCGTGGCAAGCGGGATCACGCACGTGCTGCCGCTGGCTGAGGCGCGGGGCGGGGCGATCGGGCGGGATGGGTTTGCGATCAGCGGCGGGTCGGGCACGGCGGGCAATGGGTTCTTCTGGTCGATTCCCGGCGGCGTGACGCTGCTGAACCCGCTGGCTGGCGACCTGACGTGCCGCACGCTGGGGGTGAGTAATGGAAGTGCGTTCATCTGCGGCAGCAGCGTTCCGGGCAACTCGCTGAGCAACGCGGGGCGGCGGGCGGTGCGGTGGAACAACGCCGGCGTGCCGACGAGCCTGGGCATTGTGGCTGGTGCGAGCGGCGTGAACCCGGGGTCGGATGCCACGAGCATCAGTGCCGATGGCAGCGTGGTGGTGGGCTGGAGTGAGTGGACGACGGCCGTGTTTGCGCGGCGGGCGTTTCGCTGGCAGGCACCGGCGGGACCGATGGTGAACCTGGGCACGCTGCCGGGAGGCAACACATCGGAAGCGTTGGCGGTGAGTTCCGACGGCGGCGCGATCACGGGCCGCAGCGACACCGGTGCGGCGATCAATCGATACCGGGCGTTTCGGTATAAGCCGGCGATCGGCATGGTGAATCTGGGCGTGCTGCCGGGTGACAACCAGTCGTCGGGCTTCGCGATCGACGCCAACGGATCAGTGATTGTGGGCGACAGCGAGAACTTTCCGACTGGTGCATCGCGTGCGATGTATTGGAGCACCGCGACGGGCATGGTGGACCTCAGGACGTATGCCCAGACGCACGGCGCAAATGTGACGGGGTGGATGTTCGACAGTGCCAATGGCGTCTCGGACGACGGGACGGCGGTTTCTGGCACGGGATTCTTTAATGGTCACCAGCGAGCGTTTCTGATCACGGGGCTGCCGTGCATCCCGCCGAGCATTGATGTGCCGCCAGTTCCGACGGGCATCTGCGTTGCCCCGCCGGGCAGCACGGGCGGGCCGGGGACGGTGGCGGTGTTTGCGGTGCAGGCCGATGGGGTCGGGCCGCTGCAGTATGCCTGGGATGTGCAGATCGGCGAGCCGGGTACGGCTGGCGGGCAGATCATGCCGCTGACGGGGCCGGAGTTTGCGGATCCGGTGACGGGGTTGAGTTTCTCGGTATCGGGGTGGAACACGCCGGAGGTGACGATCAGCAACCTGCGACCTGGACCGGTGCCGCCGCGGATCTCGATCGGGGGCTACGTGATCAACCCGTGCAACGCGGTTGTAATCGTGCGTGTGCCGCTGAGTGTTGAGCCCGCCTGCGGCGGCGGGGGGTTTGCTTGCTCACTGGCGGATGTGGCTGGCGGCGGCACGACTGGAACGCAGCCTGATGGCACGCTGGACGGGAACGACTTCATCGCGTTTATCAACAGCTTTGCGATCGGCGATGCCCAGGTGGACCGAGCGGCGGATGTGGCTGGCGGTGGAACCGATGGGCTGCAGCCGGATGGGACGATCGATGGCAGCGACTTCATCGCGTTCATCAACGCGTTTGGGGTTGGGTGCTGACGAGGTGGGAGGCTGAAGCAGCTTTGTTCCAAGCAAGCGGGCCGCGGCGTTGTGCCGCGGCCCGTTTGTTTTTTGGGCCGAGGATTGAGGCCAGCAGGCGTTCGGGGCGGCGGATAAAGGGCTGGCGACGTTCGTTTGCCTTCTCGTGCTATTCGCCGAAATCCCCGCGCCGTCACTCGCAAGTGCTTTCCCGTCGACTAGGAAGTTCCAGTCAAGGTCAAACGGGAGGTTTCCCAGCAGTCAACTCAGCGGGTTTCCCCGGCCTTTCGCCACTGCAAGAACGCTTCGAAGTAGCTCCGAAGATGCGAATGGCCAGGATCGGTCTTTCCTTTGCAAGCTGCAATCGTGGCTGCCGCCATCTCATCCGCGATCCGCCCGTCACCCATGAGGACAAGCAGGATCGGATAGCGGAACTGGTTGATCTCGGGAATGCCTATTCGCTTCGAGACCAACGCCTTGCGAAGGTGAGCAAAATCTGCCATCGGTTCAACCGCCGCTCGTCCCTCTGTGTTGAGCATGTCGACAAGGCTGGTGGCGACAGAATCATCACACGCATCCCCGTGTAGCGTGAACTCAAGGTACTCAAGTGGTTCACGATAATGGCCGTAGTTGGACGCGATCGTCGGAGAGAACCACGGTTTAACCGGTCCATTGAACTTGTCAACCAGACACTCGATGGCTTCGTGGCGGACGCCAATAACCGGATTGATCAACCATGTGTGTGGATCAGGTCCCCGGCCTGTATTCAGACCAAGCCAGCCGGATACACCGGTGCCAATGTGCCATGACCACACTGCGCCCCGTCTGACGTAGCCATGCTCGTGGAGAATGACCTCCACTTTGGCGATCGAAGCTTTCCTGGTCAGGCGGTTCATGTCAGGTGGGCGTAGAGTGCTTGCAACAAGCTGATGGGCATCGAGCCGCAGTCTGGGGTTCTGCCGACCGATGTGCAGGTGTGATCGTACGTGGATTCGCAGCGGATCTCGAGACCGTGGTGAATCTGGGTTGCGGAGAGATTGAGGTGGCCTGACCAGAGGCAGTGTCACGCGAGCGATCACGGACGCTCGAGTTGGTTCTTCGTCAAGTACTGTCGGAGCAGGATGGATGCCTGCGTGTGGTGCGAGCGGTTCGGTTGCACTGGAGTTTCAGCCACAATCTTGTTGTCGCTTCTGAGGATGATCAACGACGTGGGCGTCGTACGGCGGGCTGTGGCTTCCAGTGAATCAACAAGCTCGCAACCGCGTGTGAGTGTGAGGTAGGGGTGCGTGCCTCGAAGATGACCCGCATTCGTCTGGGCGACAGCGGCGGTGGAACTTTGGGGGAGCGGTGTGAGCAGGCAAGCGTGGTAGTCGGTCTCATCGGCCGCCGTCAGCTCCGAAAGGGTGTCCGCCCACCAGTCATGGGCGTTGGAGTCGGCAAGGAGAAAGAGCCTTGGTCCGTCTTGCCAGTCGAGGATCACCATCATCTCCAAGCTCATCACGTCAACGACTCCTGTACTGATGCGCCGGCGAAAGGCGATCGCGAGCGTGTGGCTTCCGGCCATCTGACGGTGGTAGCCGGACGCGTCGGTGGAGTATTGGCGCTGTCACGGGGGTGCCGCAGTGCGGACAGCCCGATGATGCGGCATCTCAAGCAAGCGGGCCGCGGCGTTGTGCCGCGGCCCGTTTGCTTTTTGGTTGCTGGGGTGAAGAGTGGCCGCCAAGGGCCACGGATGCGGACTCAGCGGTTGGGGGGTGTGCCTGCCGCGGGGGGGGTGGGCTTGGCTGGGTCGGCCGGGGTGGTGCCGGGCTGTGCCGGGCGGGGGTTGGCCGGGTTGGAAGGGGAGGGGTTGCCGTCCTCATCGCGGCTGACGGCCATGTCGAGCATGGTGCCCATGAGGGCGGAGCTGATGCCGCCGTTTGCACCGGTGTTGCCGCTGATCATGACGCGGGGGGTGATGGGGATCTGCTTTTCGCCGATGATGTTCAGGAGCTCGACGAGGGCGGCGTTGGACTTGCCGATCTGCTGGGCGATGAGCATGTAGGCGTCGGCCTGGGCCTTGGCCTTGATGGTGATGGACTCACCGGCGGTCTTGGCCTCCATGATCTTGCGGCGGTTTTCCTCTTCGGCGATTTTGACGCCGTAGGCGGCGGTGGCGAGCTTCTTTTCTTCCTCGCTTTCCTGGGTGACGCGGCTGAGTTCCTTCTTCTTCTCGGCGGCCTTCTGCTGCTCGGAGAAGGTCAGCTGCTCCTGCTTGGCGATCTCGCGGTCGGTCTGGGTCTTAAGCAGGGTGCCCAGGGTTTTTTCATCGCCGACGTTGCCGATGTTCACACCGGTGATGGTGACGCCCAGGTCCTTCATGTGGCGGGCGATGTTGGTCATGGCCTGGCTTTCCTGCATGCTCCGCTGCTGAACGTAGTCAATGGCGCGGACGGCCTCGGCGGCGTTTCGGAAGCTGGCGCGGACGGCGGAGTTGAGGGTGTTGCGGAAGCGCTCGCCTTCATCATCACCGAAGCGGGCGACGACGATGGGGGCGTTCTGGGCCTCGATCTTGTAGCTCACGCGGACATCGACCGGGAAGGTGAAGCCGTCGACGGTGCGGACGGTGATCTCGCGCTCCTCGAGCTGCGGGAGGTGGCCGGCCTCGCCTGAGGGTTTGGTGACGGTGTTGCCCGCGCCGCCCATGGTGTAGTGGGCGACCATTTCGGTGGTCCAGATCTCGATGACGGTGTTGGCTTCGGTGTTCAGCGGGTACTTGCCAGGGGGCAGCACATCGGCGCGGATACCCATCTCGCCGGGGGACGCCATGAGGACTTCCTCGGGCTCGCCGGGTTTGTCACCGGGGCGGAGCGGCGGCGGGGCGGGGAGCATGACGCGCTTGGTGGGCTGCTTGCCGTAGTTGGCCTTGATGACGGCGACCTCGCCGGCTTTGACTTCCGTCTGCTTGGCGCGGGTGATCTTGAACAGCTCGGTGTTGATGCGGTAGAGGCCGGGGGTGAGCACGCTGGACTGCTTGCCCTTGTAGCCGTTGCCGGTGGTCAGGAAGTGCTCGGCATCGAGCATCTTCTGGAACTCGGCTGGGGCGAACTCGGGGGCGAAGAGCTGGCCGGTGGGCAGGGGCTTGCCGTCTCGGGCCTCGATGAGGCCGACTTCATCGCCGCTGACTTCGGTGAGGCGGACGCTTTCAACGGTGAAGATGAAGGGGAAGTAGCCGAAGTGCCAGCCGGGGGAGAGGACCTGGGACTGGACGCCCATCTCGCCGCTGGTGGCGATGATCTGGCCGTCTTTGAGCGTGCCGCCGAAGGCGTTCTTGGTGACCAGGCCGACGGAGCTGGCGCCCACGTAGACGACGGAGGCCAGAATCGGCGAGAGGATGAGCAGGATGAGCCCGAAGATGAGCGAGACGGGCTTGAGCGGGCCGGGGGCCCGGAAGGAGAAGATGATCAGCGCCAGGGCGATGAAGAAGACGGCGGCGAAGAGGAAAATGGCCAAGTTCGACCTCCTTGAGTTATCGGAGGGTAGTGGGGCATGCGGCGGGGCATCGGCGGCAGGGCTTGGCGGCCGGGGCGGGGTTTGTTGCCGCCGGGGGAGGGAAATCGTGGCGTGCGCTGCGGGCGGTGTGCGCTGAAGTGGGCAGATGAGAGGTCCCGGCCGGTGGCGGCCAGGACGAGTGGTCCTCGGGACCGGATCGGATTTCTTTGCCGCCCTTGCCGGGGCGAGCGTTGGAGGCATGCGATGGAAGCACTTGATCGTCGGAACTTGATTGCCGCGGCTGCGGGGCTTGCGGGTGTTGCGATGCTGGCCGGGCGTGCGAGTGCGGGACCGCTGGAGCCGCCGGCCGGGCCGGTCACATCGACGGGCAAGACGATTGGTGAGGTGGAGCCGCGGAAGGCGCTGGTGCCGCCGGCATCGGGCCCGCTGCAGATCGTGCAGGCGGGGTCGTACTACCTGACTGGTGATGTGACGGGCGGCATTGAGATCTTTGAGAACGATGTGACGCTGGATCTGATGGGGTTCACGGTATCCAGGAGCAATGGTGGGGCGGCTATTGCGCAAGGCATGGCGACGTTTGCTAATCGCCTGACGGTGCGGAATGGCACGGTGGTGGTGCGGCAGGGCGGCGGCATTGTGCTGGGCTTCGGAAACGCCGACGGGGCGGTGCTGGAGGACCTGACGATGCGGGTGCCGAACAGCACGGACAATGCGATCACGCTGGGTGACAATGCGACGCTGCGGCGGGTGCATGTGCTGGTGCCGGAGTTCATCTTCCTGTTCTCCACCATGACGGCGGGACGGGGAACGACGATGGAGCAGTGCCGGTTCCTGAATGTGTCCGACGGGCCGGTGCTGGGGCAGTTTGCGCGGCTGACGGACTGCGAGTTCACCGGCACGGGCACCACGCTGTCCAATGAGGGCGTGCGTTGCGGACCGCTGGCGGTCGTTCGGCGGTGCCTGGTGCACCGGCTGCGGGCGGCGATCACGGTTGGCGATGCCTCGGTGGTTGAGGACTGCCTGATGAACAACTTCGACACGGGGATCATCGCCGGGTCGCTCAGCCGCGTGAGCGGGAATGTGCTGGATTTCGGGACAGGACGGGCGATTCGCGTGAGCGGTGAGCGGGTTGCGATTTCGGGCAACCGGGTCTCGCGCGTGGGCACTGGCGTGGAGCTGGTTGCATCATCGCGGGCGACGGTGACTGCCAATACCTTCGCCGGAGTCGCGACGCCGGTGAGCGGGGCGGATGCGACGGCGGCGGTGGGGCCGGTGGTGACTGCTACGAACATCGCGGCGGCGGGCAACCCGTTTGCGAACATCTCGGTGGCGTGAGCGGGGGACCGGCGCTGGGGGCCATGGCAAGTGGTGGTTGGGGGGGCGGGAAAAGCAACGAGCCCGCGGCAGATGCTGCCGCGGGCTCGTGTGGTTTTGGTTTTCAGCGGCCTGACGAGGCCGGGTGGCTTCCGATCAATAGCGGTAGTGGTCGGGCTTGTAGGGGCCATCCAGCGGGACGCCGAGGTAGTCGGCCTGGGCCTTGGTCAGGCGGGTGAGGCGGACGCCGAGCTTCTCGAGGTGGAGGCGGGCGACTTCCTCATCGAGCTTCTTGGGCAGGATGTAGACCTTGTTCTCGGTGTAGTTGACGCCGGAGAGGGTGGGCTTGCCGGTGGCGCTGAGCCAGAGGTCCAGCTGGGCGATGGTCTGGTTGGTGAAGCTGGAGCTCATGACGAAGCTGGGGTGGCCGGTGGCGCAGCCGAGGTTCATGAGGCGACCCTCGGCCAGGATGAGGATGGACTTCTCCTTGGGCGTGCCCTGGCCAAAGACGAACTCGTCGTACTGGGCCTTGATGTTGACGCGCTTGACGTCCTTGGCGTGGCCGAGGGCGGCCATGTCGATCTCGTTATCGAAGTGGCCGATGTTGGCGACGATGGCCTTGTCCTTCATGCGACGCATGTGGTCGAGGGTCAGGACGTCCTTGTTGCCGGTGGCGGAGATGAAGATGTCGGCGGTCTCGACGACATCGTCGAGGGTGGCGACCTGGTAGCCTTCCATCGCGGCCTGCAGGGCGTTGATGGGGTCGATCTCGGTGACGATGACGCGGCAGCCCTGGCCACGCAGGGACTGGGCCGAGCCCTTACCCACATCGCCGTAGCCGAGCACGACGGCGACCTTGCCGCCGAGCATGACGTCGGTGGCGCGGTTGAGGCCGTCGACCAGCGAGTGGCGGCAGCCGTAGAGGTTGTCGAACTTGCTCTTGGTGGCCGAGTCGTTGACGTTGATGGCGGGGAAGGCGAGCTGGCCGGCCTTGACCATCTCGTAGAGACGGTGGACGCCGGTGGTGGTCTCTTCGCTCACGCCCTTGATGGCCTTGATGACCTTGGTCCAGCGGCCGGGGTTCTTGGTCTGCTCGCTGCGGAGCAGGTCCAGGATGACGCCCCATTCCTCGGGCTCGCTGGCGGCGTTGAAGGCGGGCACGGCGCCGGCGGCCTCGAACTGCGAGCCCTTGTGGACCAGCAGGGTGATGTCGCCACCGTCATCGAGCAGCAGGTTGGGGCCGCCGCCATCGGGCCAAGCCATGGCCTCGCTGGTGCACCACCAATACTCGGGCAGGGTCTCGCCCTTCCAGGCGTAGACGCTGACGCCCTTGGGGTTGTCAACGGTGCCGCCGAGGTGCTGGCCGACGACGACTGCGGCGGCGGCGGAGTCCTGGGTGGAGAAGATGTTGCAGGAGACCCAGCGGACGCTGGCGCCCAGGTCAACGAGGGTTTCGATGAGCACGCCGGTCTGCACGGTCATGTGCAGGGAGCCCATGATGCGGGCTCCGGCCAGGGGCTTCTGGCCCTTGTAGCGGGCGCGGAGGGCCATGAGGCCGGGCATCTCGTGCTCGGCCAGACGGAGCTCCTTGCGGCCGAGCTCGGCCAGGGAGAGGTCGGCGACTTTGTAGTCAAGACCGTTCTTGGCACGGTCGGCCACGGGATGAGGAACGGGAGAGGGACGGACGGCCGGGGTTGCGGTGGTCATAGATACCTTTCGGGTGAATCGGGACGCTTGCTGAACAACACATTCGGGATGTACGGACGAAACAGACGCTTCCGGCACGCGCCGGGGAGGTTTTGATCAGCTGCGGCTGCTGCGGGTGGCAGCCGTTGCGGGCTTCTCGGCCTTGCGGCCGGTGCATGCGAAGAGGCCGGGGCCCTTGGCATCGCTGGCGGAGGGGAGGGTGAGCAGGCGGGTGTCGGCCAGGCCGGCGTGCTCAAACATGCGGAGGAGTTCGGGGACGCCGAAGCCCATCCAGCGGTGGCCCATGGAGTGGCGGTAGGCGGCGCGGTCGTGCTCGACCATGTCGACGACCATGGCCACACCGCCGGGGCGGAGGATGCGGGCCATCTCGTTGATGGCGTTCTGCGGGCTCTCAAGGTGATGGAGGACCAGGACGCAGACCGCGGCATCAACGGTGCCGGTGGGGATGGGGAGCTTCTCGAGCTCGCCCTGGAGGAACTGGACGTTCGTGAAATGCTCCATCCGCTTGGCGGCGGCGGTGAGCATGGGGCCGGACTGATCGACGGCGATGACCTTGCGGACGATCGGGGCGAGCAGTTCGGCGGCGTTGCCCGTGCCGCAGCCCAGGTCGGCGACGGTCCACTCCGCAGGGAGCAGGGAGAGCAGGGCCAGGACGGTGACGCGGTCACCGAAGAGTTCGTTGCGGACGGCGTCCCACTCACCGGCGACCTTGCCGAAGAAGCTCTTGGTGTCGATCTTGCGGTCGGCCAGGACGCCTTGGAGGCGGCGGAGGTCCTCGGCGAGTTCGGTGCCGCTGTCGGTGGCGGCCAGACGCTCGCGCACGACACCCCAGAGGGTGCGCTGGTCGCCGTCGAGGTCGTCCATGACGAGGCGGTAGAGGGTGCTGGTGCCCTCGGAGCGGCTGATGACGAAGCCGCCATCGGCGAGCTGCTTGAGCTGCCGGGAGACGGTGGACTGGGGGAGCTGGACGATGCGGGCGAGCTCGCCGACGGAGAGTTCCTCACGCTCCAGCAGACGCAGGAGGCGGAGGCGGGCGGAGTCGCTCAGGAGGGTGAGCTGCTCGGTGATGAGATGGAGTGCGGCGGCCTTCTTCATGCTTCATCCATTCATGCGGATATATGGTAGAAAGCTCGGTTGCAAGGTCAAGTAACTTGCCCGAAAGTGGCTCAAAGTGGCCGAAAGTCGTGTGAACTGGGGGCGGGTGCGTCAAATCGGGGCATCTGGGCACTACGATGGGGAGGTCCGAAGGACCGCATAACCATTTGGAGTGTCATTGTGATGTTGCCTGCCGCCAATCGCCCCCGTTTTGCTGCCGTTGCCCGAGTTGTGCTTGCCGCCGGACTGCTGGGAGCGGCGACGCTGATGGGCTGCGCGAACAACCCGTATCCGTATCGGGTGGCGGGTGACAACGACATGCAGGCGGCGCGGTACGGCGATGCGACGAAGAACTACGGGCTGTATCTTGCCGAGATGCCGGGCGAGCCGGACGTGCGGGCGAAGCTGGGGCTGGCGTATCTGCGGAACAAGCAGCCGATCGAGGCGATTGAGAACCTGCGGATTGCGAACATTCAGGACCCGGAGGCGGGGCAGTACATTGACTGGCTGGCCGAGGCTTACATCGATGCAGGGCGCACCGATGAAGCGATCCGGATGCTCAAGACCAACACGGTGGAGCGGGCGCGGGTTGAGGACTGGGTGCGGCTGGGCAACTTTGCCGGCAAGACGGGCGACAGCGACCTGGCCAAGCAGGCGTACGTGACGGCGGCCCGCATTGACCGCGGCATGAGCGCCTCGCCGCAGGTTGCGCTGCACGACCTGGCCTTGCGGCTGGGTGACCAGCGTGAGGCCGACAGCCGGCTGCGGATGGCGTACTACTGCGATCCGCAGAACTCGGATGTGATCATCCGCATGAAGGCGGCGGGTCAGAAGGGTGGCCCGGGCTTTGGCTACATTCCGACGGAGCGGCTGACCAACGGCGAGCGTTGATCGGCCGGCGAAGCGATGCGAGTGGTTTCACTGCTGCCTTCGGCGACGGAGATGCTCTGCCATATCGGCGGGGGCGATCTGCTGGTGGGGCGGAGCCATGAGTGCGACTATCCCGCGGAGATTACACATTTGCCGGTGCTGAGCACGGCGGCGACGCACTTTGCCGGCGGGGCGGGTGCGAGCGCGGAAGTGGACAAGCAGGTGCGAGCGCTGATGGAGGCGCAGCAGCCGCTGTACGGGCTGAAGACTGATGTGCTGCGAGGGCTGCGGCCGGATGTGATCCTGACGCAGGACCTGTGCCGCGTGTGCAGTGTGGATGTCCAGACGGTGCAGCGGCTGGCGGCGACGCTGGACCCCGTGCCGCGGGTGGTGAGCTGCAATGCAGAGACGGTGGAGGGCGTGCTGGATGATGTGGTGACGGTGGGGCGTACGGTGGGGCTTGAAGAGCGTGCGGTGGAAGCCGTGACGATGCTGCGGGAGCGGATGTACCGGCTGTCGGACTATGTCAACGCGTTTGATGAGGGGCCGCGGGTGGCGTTCCTGGAGTGGACGGACCCGCTGTTTGTCGGCGGGCACTGGATCCCGCAGCTGATTGAGCGGGCGGGCGGGCGGCACCTGCTGAATGAAACCGTGCCGGTGCGGCACGCGGGCGCGGGTGCGGGGCCGATTGGTACGACGCTGCGGAAGGCGGGCAAGAGCGTGACGGTGCCGCCGGAGGTGCTGGTGGCCAGCAAGCCGGAGTATCTGGTGATCGCCCCGTGCGGGCTGAGCCTGCACCAGGCGATGGAGGCCACGGCCGAGCTGGCGCGTGCGGCGTGGTGGAACGAACTGCCGGCGGTGCGGGCGGGCAACGTGCTGGTGGTTGATGGCAACCAGATGTTTGCGCGGCCCGGGCCCCGGCTGGTGGATGCGTTTGCGTTTCTGGTGGGCGTGTTGAATCAGCGGCCGGAGCTGGTGCCGGAGGGGTTTCCGTGGCTGCGCTGGCGGTGAGAGGTGAGAATGGGGTTGGTGGCTCGGCCACGAGTGTCCCGGACCGACTTTTCACCAAGCAAAGGCGGCTGCTATAATCGAATACCCTGTATGGGAGGTCTTTTGTGGCAACGTTTCACGTCTTTCTACGTAACTCCGAAGGGCGGACCGGCAAAGCTGTTGTCGAGGGGCGCTCATTCGCCGATGCGTTGAAGGCGGCGCGGGAGCTGTTTCCAAGAGTCACTTTTACCCGTGTCTGGATCGTTGATGATCCGGCAACTTTGACGCTATTATGCCCCAAATGCCGTTTTGAATCGGACCTGCAGGTCGAGTGGGGCGCACGAACGGAAGCAGTCATCGCGTGCGATGGATGCGGTACGTCTCTGCGGCTGGGTCGGGAACACACTGTTATCGCCCGCCCGGCCAGCACTGGCCGGGCACCGCCCCGGCCGCAGGTGCTTGGGCAGCCGCCGCACTACACCAGCGAACACACCCGCCAGCCGACAAAGACAGACCGGCTCCGCGCGATGATCGCAAAGCCTGCTGTTGTGACTTGGAACTGCCGAGCTTGCAAGTGGTCCATTGACTGCGATTGGGCCGAGCGCAACGCTGTGCAGGACTGTCCCGAGTGCGGCTGTAAGCAGTACGTGCCAAGTAGCGCCTTCGAGTGGAACGCCCGGATTATGAGCGAGCGTGAGGGCAAGCAACGGGCGGTCGGGGCCGCGCTGCTTGTGCTATTGCTAGCTAATCGGCAGGCGAGTGAGGCGGAGGCAAGACGTGCTCGGGAGGCAGCCGAAGTTGCACAACGCGAGCAAGAAAAGCAAAATCGGTTGATTCTCAACCAGCTTTCCGAGGTTGCGGTTGGGGCGGGTCTGGTAGAGAGTAAGGAGGCGTTTTTGCGTCTGGATGAAACGCACGTTAGGGGCATTAAGTTGCTCTCGGACTACGCCGATGCCCTCCGTGACGATTTGATGGCGGCGATGGATGACAATGTTGCCGCAGAGCAGGCGGTAGCGTACGGGCGACCGGCTGCAGCTGGAGTGGGTTTACTTTCAGCCGCCGGAGGCTATGGATGGGCTGGACTCGCATTCGGCGCTCTCGCGGTAAGCGCTCGGTGGTTGTCCGACGATTGGAAGAGGGCACAGATGGCGGAGTATCAGGCCAAATGGGTAAGGCTGTTGTCCCAGTTCTCTGCTGGGCAGATGCGTTCTTTCACCGCTGTCTTTGCCTTCAAGTACCCAGCCCTCGCCTCAATAGCGGCTGGGATGCAGGGCCGGCTTCCAAGCTGATGGTGCACGATGCGCACAGTCGATTACCTCAGTATCTGTGACGCGGGATTGATGGACAAGCCATTTCTGGCGAGCATTTATAACGAAGCTTGGCGCGAGCAGTTTCGAAGGAATATTCTCGCTTTGCCAGATAACGCGTTGCTTGGTTGGCCGATGGGATACTACCTGCCAATCCTCCACTCGATACACCCGGCGTTTTATCCTGCAGACACGCAAATGCGGATCGAGGCCGGCCTGGCCGTCCTGCGAAAACAAGTGAACGAGACTGAGTGGGGCGAGTTGGCGTCGCGGCTCCGCGTCGGTGACAGTCTGGTGGCGTGCGATGAGTTGCTGGCCGCGGCGGCGTTTGCGGGGGAGTTCGGGGACAGCACAATCAAATGGCCAGCTGCGCCCAAGGGACAGCGTCGTCCGGAGTTTTTCGTCGAGATCTGCAACGCCCGTTGGGCCGTCGAATGCAAGGCACTGCGGGACAATGAACGTGTGCGAGAACTCAATGCCACGATGCTGGCAACTGGTGAACCGTGGGTGGCGTCGTTCGTTCCCAACCACGATTCAAACCGGCTGTGCAGGGAGTTGCTCAACAAGATCAAGCGTGCGCAAGGCGGGAGTGCTGCAGTGGTTCTCGTTGATTCACAAACCCCGTTCCTGACGCCGGACATGATGGAGGAAGAGGTGCGTCGTGTCCTATGCAGCCCGTCCAAACTTGATCTGATGCCGGAGCAGCTTCCGATCGCAGTGGCATGTCTGACCTTCACAATTGTTCAGGGAGTTTGGTTTTGTCAAGCTGCTTGCGATCGCCACGGCATCGACCCATCGATTCGGGAGCGAGTACGCGATGCCATCACGTGTGGCTTTGTGCCCCGTGGGGACGGAATGGTGCGTTCAGAACAGAGATGGCCCTGCCGCGAGTAGCTTTCAGCGGCCGACTGGCTACCAGCCACGCCCGCCGCTTGAGCCAACGGTGGCGGCATTGCTTTGTCCTTCACTTGGTGCAAGCCGGGTATGGGGCGGCAGCGTGCGCGCTCCTTGGGCTTAGTGACGCCGCCCGCTCGGAATCTGAGGATCGCAATTCGCGATGCGACCTGGCGCGGCATCAGGGCTTGGTGGGTGCGGCGAGCTGCTTGCGGAGGTCGGCCAGGAAGAGGGTTTGGCGGGTGAGGAGCTGTTTGGACTCGCCCATGGCGCTCAGGTCGATGCGGGTTTGCTCGGGCGTGGGGCCCCAGGTGATGTCGATGAGGCCGTAGGTGGTCTGGCGGCGGGCGGGGCCGACGCGGAAGGTGTTGATGTCGGTGACTTCGGCGTTCTTGAGGTTGATGCCGCTGGAGGTGAAGTCCCACATGGTGTAGGGCACGGGCAGCGTGGTGCCGCCGGAGGTTCCGGGCTGGGTCCGGCCGCGGTCGGCGGAGATTTCGGTCAGGTGGCGGTCGCCGGAGAGGAAGAAGACGCCGGAGGCGTTGGTGGAGTCGATGAGGGTGTAGAGGCGCTGGCGCTCGTGGGGGAAGTTGCCCCAGGTTTCGAAGCCGTGCTCATCGGCGACGACCTGGATGCTGCTGGCGATGATGCGGATGTCGGCGGGCTGGCGGAGCTGCTGCTCGAGCCAGGACCACTGCTGCTGGCCGAGGAGCTGCTTCGAGGTGTCGGTGGTGGCGGCGTAGGGGCCGCGGCGCTTGCCGCGGGCCTCGGGGGTTGCGCGTTCGAGCTTGTCGCGGTCGAAGCGGGTATCGAGCAGGATGATCTGGACGCGCTGGCCGGCGGGGCCGAAGGTGTGCGCGGAGTAAATGCCGGGCTGCTGGCGGAGCGGGCTATCTGTGGGGATGCCGTAGAAGTTGAAGAAGGCCTGCTTGCTGGGCTCGCGGAGCGGGTACTCGCGGCCGGCATCGTTGGCTCCGAAGTCGTGGTCATCCCACGTGGCCAGCACGCGGCACTGCTTGAGGATGGCCTGGTAGCCGGGCTGCATGGCCAGCATGTCGTAGGCCTCGTGGATGCGGTCGATGGTCTCGACGGGGTACATGCCCATCTTGCCGTTTTTCTCCCAGAAGTCGGCGTAGTGGTTGTCGCCGATGAACAGGAAGAGCTCGGGCTTGGCCTGGACGATCTCGGTCCAGATGGGCTGGGCCTCGCGCTCGCGGGCGCAGGAGCCCAGGGCGATGCGGGTGAGGGGACGATCTGCCGCGGGGGCGGGGGAGGTGCTGGGGCTGAAGGCCCGGGAGCTGGGCAGCGTGGAGGGCGCAGCGGCCGGGGCCGGAGCCGCGGTTGGTGCGGCTGTGGGCTGGCTGCTGGTGGCAGCGAGGATGAGGGCGAGAGCGGTGGGGGCGAGGGAGAGCATTGCAGTTGGCTCCGGGTGATTGATGGGAGCGGAAGTTACGCCGGGGTGGCAAGGTGGGCGGCGGGGGTGTGTTAAGCGATGGTCAAGCTGCGGCGAGCGTGCGTGGCTGGGGGCAGTCAGGCGGAGGCGACGAGGCGGGAGATGGCCTTCTGGCTGAGGGTCAGTGCGCCGGGGCGGCCTCGGACGGGCGGGCGGACCTTGGCCAGGCCGAGGGTGCACAGGAGCTTGGCGGGCGGGGAGAGCGGCTCGGGCAGGGGAAGTTCGGAGGCGCTTTGGAGCTGGTCAAACAGGTCGGCGGCCTCGACGGCGAGGCGGGGGGAGCGTGAGAGCAGGGAGCGGAAGAGGCCGATGGACCTGACGATGCACATGGGGCCATGGAAGACCATGGTGATGATGCCCAGGACCGCGTGCCGCGGGCTGATGCCGACGCCGAGGAAGACGCGTGAGTAGCGGGCGCTCTTGTTCTCAAGCTCTGATGGCGGGGCGATGCCCGAGAGCGGGTCGTAGTCGGACTTGCGTGCCTGGAAGAGGCCGAGCAGAAAGAAGAAGCCGAAGAGCACGGAGGCGTAGAGCAGCCACGGGCCGGTGACCATGGTGATGAAGAAGATGCCGATGAGTGTGATGTAGACCAGCAGTGAGGTGGCGATGCCCATGAACAGGGCGATCACGGCGCGCATCCGATATTCGGCGTTGTTGGCGGCGATGGCGGACTTGATGATGGACAGGGAGAGGTGCACGCGAAGGATGTTAAGCGGTTGCCGGGAAAGCAACGCGGCCGCCCTTGGGAAGGGGCGGCCGCGAGGGTTACAGGCGTGTTGTCAATCGGCAGCGAACTGGCCGAGTGGGCGGGGGATGATCAGGGCTTCTTCTCGTCCTTGACTTCGAAGTCGGCATCGATGACGTCGTCCTTCTTGCCAGCGGCGGCGCCGGCACCGGGATTGGCGCCATCGGCAGCGCCAGGGTTGGCGGCGGCGTTGGCGCCGGCGGCCTTGTAGATCTCCTCGCCGATCTTGCTGCGGGCGGCCTCGAGGGTCTTGAGTGAGCGCTCGATGGCTTCCTTCTCATCACCCTTGAGGGCGGCCTCGACGGCGGAGATGCCGGACTCGACCTGCTGGCGGACCTCGGGGCTGACCTTGGCGCCGTGTTCCTCAAGCTCCTTGCGGGCGGCGGTGAGGCGGGCATCGGCGTTGTTCTTGAGGTCGACGAGTTCGCGGCGCTTCTTGTCCTCGGCGGCGTGCTTCTCGGCATCGGCCTTCATGCGGTCGATCTCGGTCTTGTCCAGGCCGCCGGAGTTGGTGATCTTGATGTCGGCCTTCTTGCCGCTGGCCTTCTCGGTGGCCACGACGGTGAGGATGCCGTTGGCATCGAGGGCAAACTCGACTTCGATCTGCGGGACGCCGCGGGGAGCGGGGGGGATGCCGGCGAGGTCGAAGTTGCCGAGCAGGCGGTTGTCCTTGGCGAACTCGCGCTCGCCCTGGAGGACGTTGATGGTGACGCTGGACTGGTTGTCAGCGGCGGTGGAGAAGATCTCCTTGCGGCTGGCGGGGATGGTGGTGTTGCGCTCGATGAGCTTGGTCATCACGCCGCCCATGGTCTCGACGCCCAGCGAGAGCGGGGTGACGTCGAGCAGGAGGATGTCCTTGACCTGGCCGGTGAGCACGCCTCCCTGGATGGCGGCGCCGATGGCGACGACCTCGTCGGGGTTGACCGAGCGGTTGGGCTCCTTGCCGAAGATCTCCTTGGCCATTGCGGCGGCCTTGGGCATGCGGGTGGAGCCGCCGACGAGGACGACCTCGTCGATCTTGGACAGGTCGATCTTGGCATCACGCAGGGCGTTCATGCAGGGCTCGCGCAGACGCTCGAAGAGGTCGCTGCACAGGGCCTCGAACTTGCTGCGGGTGATGGTGACTTCCAGGTGCTTGGGGCCGTTCTGGTCGGCGGTGATGAAGGGCAGGCGGACGGTGGTCTCCTGCATGCTGGAAAGCTCGCACTTGGCCTTCTCGGCGGCTTCCTTGAGGCGCTGGAGGGCCATGGCGTCCTTGCGGATGTCGATGCCTTCCTTCTTGCGGAACTCCTCGGCGATGAAGTCGATGAGGCGCTGGTCCCAGTCGTCGCCACCGAGGTGGGTGTCGCCGTTGGTGGCCAGCACTTCGAAGACACCGTCGCCGATGTCGAGCACGGAGACGTCGAAGGTGCCGCCGCCGAGGTCGAAGACGGCGATCTTCTGGTTCTTCTTGCCCTTGTCAAGGCCGTAGGCCAGCGCGGCGGCGGTGGGCTCGTTGATGATGCGCTCGACCTTGAGGCCAGCGATCTCGCCGGCATCCTTGGTGGCCTGACGCTGTGCATCGTTGAAGTAGGCGGGAACGGTGATGACGGCGCGGTCGACCTTCTCACCGAGGTAGTCCTCGGCGGTCTTCTTGAGGTCCTGGAGGATGAAGGCGGAGATCTGCTGGGGGGTGAACTCGCCCTGGTTGTTCTTGACCTTCACGAAGTCATCGGCAGCACCGACGATGGTGTAGGGGACCTTGCTTTCCTCGTTGCCGGAGCGGCCGTAGGCGGTGTCGGCGCCGGAGGAGACCTCCGCGCGGCGGCGGCCCATGAAGCGTTTGATCGAGTAGATGGTGTTGGTGGGGTTGGTGACCTGCTGGTGCTTGGCGGGCTGGCCGACGAGACGCTCGCCCTTGTCGGTGAAGCCGACGACGGACGGGGTGATGCGCGAGCCGCTGGAGTTGATGAGGACCTTGGGGGCGCCGCCTTCCATGACGGAGACGACGGAGTTGGTCGTGCCGAGGTCGATGCCGATGATCTTGGACATGGGGTGATTCCTAAGTGGAGGCGAGTTCGGGGGAGGTCAGTTCGGGGGAAGCAGGTATCGAAGCGGTCCGCCCGGCGAAGGGAGGTGGGGTCGGTTTCCACCGCGCCCGACGGGCAAGGGGGCAGATGCAACCGGCGTGCCAGCGCGGCGAGCAGACTGGCGGGGGGATTCGTTCCGGGTTTTCAGGCAATCGCAGCGGGTTCTGGAGGGCTGGAGGGGCAGCAGGCGGGCCGGTGGCTGGGGCGACGGTGGCGGGGGCTGCCAAGATGGCAGCAGGGGGTGGGGCGGGGGGGTGGTGGGGGTGTGCCGCGGCTGGTGGGTTAGACTGGACGCATGCCCCGAAGCGGAAGCAAGCTTGAGCGTGAGGTGGCCCGGTCGATGGGCGGGGGCGTGGGAGTTCTGGGCGTGCTGGCGGAGGTGGTGGCTGGGGTTGACACGCTGGGGTGTGATGTGAGGCAGGTGGTCTCGATGCTGAGGTGGGCGGGGGTGGTGAGCAAGAAGCAGCCGGTGCGGCCGGCGGCGCGGGTGGTGGACCTTGGGTGCGGGCGCGGGGAGCTGGCGGTTGCGATTGCCGCGGCGATGGAGGCGGAGGTGGTGGGGGTGGATGGGCACGCGGCGTTTGTGCGCCTGGCGCGAGAGCGGGCGGCGGATGCGGGTGCGGAGGTGGCGGGAGGGTGCAGGTTTGTGACCGGTGATGTGCGGACGCTGCCGCGGCTGGTGCGGGAGGGGAGCTTTGATGCCGCGGTGATGCTGAACGTGATGCCGTGCGGGCCTGCGGTGAAGATACTGCGGAGGCTGGTGAAGCCGGGGGGCGTGTATGTGTTTGATGATGCGATGCCGCTGAGCCGCCGCGGGGTGGTGCGGGTCGAGGAGATGGAGAAGGCGGTGGCTGCGGCCGGGGACGAGGTGGTGGAGTGCCGGTTCATGTCGGCACGGCGACTGGCTGCTGCCAGGAAGCGGCTGGAGACGATGCGGCGGCGGGTGGAGCGGGGCGGGTTGAGCGATGGGCGGGCGCTGCGGGCGGCCAACGTGATGGTGGAGCACCATGAGGCGGCGCTGTCGCTGCTGGGGCGAGAGCTGATGCCGGTGGTGATGATGGCCCGCCGGACTTTTTGATGCTGTCACCCCCTGAATGGGTGGTGGTCGGAATGTGGGTGGTCAGGTAAGGTTGAAATCGGTCGTTCTGCCACGCATTCGCGGGGCACGGCCGAGCGGCGGATCCTGCCGCGGACTGCCTGGAAGCGCAACCTTGCGTTGGAGAATTCATGGCCTCACCAGTAACGGACGGACCCAGCGGCGCGGTTTCATCGTCGGCGGGCAGCAGTGGGGCGGCGGGGATTCCGGAGCTTCCGGCGGATGCGACGGCGGAGCAGAAGGATCTGCACTGGTACCGGCATGTGTATCAGGGTGACAAGATGCCGCAGCTGACGCTGCGTGCGGTGCTGATGGGCGGGTTCCTTGGGATGATGATGTCGGCGGCGAACCTGTATACGTCGCTGTCGATCGGCTGGGGGTTCGGCATCGCGATCACGGCGTCGGTGCTGAGCTTTGTGATCTGGAACTTTGTGGTGCTGACCAGCGGCGGGCGGGTGAGCCAGATGTCGGTGCTGGAGAACGCGTGCATGGCCTCGTGCGCTTCGGCGGCGGGGTACTCGACGGGTTCGACGATCGCGACGATGTTCGGCGCGCTGGTGCTGCTGCAGGATCCGCTGCCGGGACAGACGACGGCGGACATCAAGACGTGGGAGGTGGTGGGCGCGACACCGGTGATTGTGACGCTGTTTACGCTGTGCACGGGGCTGATGGGCGTGTTTCTGGCGATTCCGATGAAGCGGCAGATGATCAACCATGAGCAGCTGCCGTTCCCCTCGGGCATCGCGGCGGCGGAGACGCTCAAGAGCCTGTACAGCCAGAGTGCCGCGGCGCTGAAGAAGGCGTATGTGCTGGTGACCGGGCTTGCGGCGGGACTGATCATCGGCCTGCTGCGTGCGGGCGATGATGTGCTGGAGAAGATCACCTGGCTGAAGAGCGCGTTTACCGCGACGGGAGATCTGGTGCGGATTCCGTCTGAGATCCCGATGAAGCTGATCAACGGGTTGTACCCGAACATGCCCAGGAAGATGGGTGAAGTGGCCGCGGCGCAGCCGGCGGGGTTTGCCTTTGAGCCGTCGGCACTGCTGATTGCCGCGGGCATGATTGTGGGCATGCGGACGAGCGTGTCGCTGATCCTGGGATCGACGATCCTGTACTGCGGTGTCGCGCCGTATCTGGCGGAGATGGACGCGAAGGTGATTCAGGGGCCGGCGATCAAGGCGTTTGATGAGGCCTGGGCAAAGGCCAAGGCGGATACCGCTGGTGCTGAGGCGGCGGTGCTCAAGGCGATGGAAGCCAAGGTGACCGTTGAACTCGCTGGGGCGGCGAAGGCCAGCAATGCACCGGCGCCGACGGCCGAGGCGATCGCGACAGCGGCGAAGGCGGCTGCCGCGAAGCTGACGGCTGAGGAAGTGGGCAAGATGGCCGAAGCGAGGCAGCACGAGCTGGCTGCGGCGGCTGCTGCGGCCGCGGCCAAGGAAGCGGCGACGAAGGCGGACTACAAGCCCGCGCTGAAGTATGACTGGGCGGGCGGGGAGATTGTGCTGCGGACCTGGGCGCTGTGGGGCGGCACGGCGACGATGGTGTTCGCCTCGCTGGCCTCGGTGGCGCTGCAGTGGAAGACGCTGGTGCGGGCCTTTACCGGCGGCGGCAAGAGCGAGGGCACGGCCAATGAGTCGGCGGCGATGGCCAAGATCGAGGTGCCCGGCGTGTGGATGATCATGGGCATGGTGCCGATCACCATTGCGATGGTGTGGCTGCAGATTCAGGCGTTCAATGTGAGCTGGTACGCGGGCGTGATCGCGGTGGTGATGAGCTTCGTGCTCTCGCTGGTGGCCAGCCGCGCGACGGGTGAGACGGACACGACGCCGATCGGCGCGATGGGCAAGGTGATGCAGCTGGCATTTGCCGGGCTGGCACCGAGCAACATCACCGCGAACCTGGCTTCGGCGGGTATTGCGGCCAACTCGGCGAGCTCATCTGCTGACCTGCTGACGGACCTGAAGACCGGCTACCTGCTGGGTGCCAACCCGCGGAAGCAGTTCCTGGCGCAGTTCTTCGGCGTGTTCTTCGGCACGGTGGCGATTGTGCCCATCTGGTTCCTGATGGTGCTGACCAAGGAGAAGCTGGAGAAGTTCGGGCTGCCGAGCACGCGGGCGTGGGAGGCGGTGGCGCGGGTGCTGGTCAAGGGCGTCAAGGAACTGCCGCCATCGGCGATCACGGCGATCTTCATCGGTGCGGCGGTGGGCTGCATCCTGCCGGTGATGGAGCGGCTGCTGCCGAAGTACCGCAAGTACATGCCCTCGGCCACGGGCATGGGCCTGGCGTGGGTGCTGAGCTTCCAGAACTCGCTGTCGTTCCTGGTCGGTGCTCTGATCGCGCTGGCCTGGGTGAAGCTGCACAAGAAGTCGGCCGACGACTACAACGTGCCGGTGGCCTCGGGTCTGGTGGCCGGTGAGTCGCTGATGTCGGCGGCGCTGGCGATCATCGCGACGGTGATCGGTCTGATCCACGGTTGAGCGGCGGCAGCGTGCATGGTGACGGGCGGGGAGGGGTGCAGCGGCGAAGGGGAGGAGGGGTGGAGGGGTGGAGGGGTGGGAAGTTCCTGATGGGCGGCAGCGGGGGCGGGGTTGTCGGTTGTCGCGGCGGCGGTACTGGCCCGGGGCGGGCCGGTGGGTCGCCGTCTACACTGGACGCCTTCTGCCCGGCCGCGTTGCGCCCTGTGGGGGCTTCCGCTGCATTGTGCCACGTTTGGTCTGCTCTTGCGCTGAAACCATGAACCTGCTGGACATTCTCCAACCCGGATGCATCAAGGCCCCGCTGACGGCGACTGACAAGAAGGGAGCCATCGAGGAGATGGTGGATGTGCTGGTGGCGGGCGGGAAGGTCAAGGACGGACAGGCGCTGAAGGATGCGGTGTGGTCGCGGGAGCAGACGCGGACGACGGGCATCGGCTACGGACTGGCGATCCCGCACGGCAAGTGCGCGGGGATTGACGGGCTGGCGATGGCGATCGGCCGTCCGGCGGTGCCGATTGATTTTCAGGCCATCGACGGCCAGCCGGTCAAGCTGCTGATTCTGCTGGCCAGTGCGCCGGACCGGACGAGTGACCACATTCAGGCGCTGGCGCGGGTCTCGCGGCTGATGAACTCGGCGGACTTTCGCGAGCAGATCTTTGCGGCGGGGACGGCGGCGGACATCTATGAGCTGCTCAAGGCCCAGGAGAGCCGCTGAGCGGGAGCGGGCCGGTGTAATGGAGATGTGTGATGCAGACGGCCCAGGGCACGACACGCCCGCTGCAAGTTGAGGTTGGCGTGGAGATGAACACCAAAGTTCGTGATGTGCTGGTCCGCCCCGTTGCGGAGGTCGACGGCTATCTGCACGGCTTCGTTTCGTCGCTGCCGATTCCGGACAACCTGCGCGAGGCCGTGCAGTACGCGCTGCTGGGCGGGGGCAAGCGGCTGCGGCCGGTGCTGGCGTGGTACAGCGCTGAGGCGGTGGGCGGGACGGGTCAGTCGTCGCTGCCGGCGGGTGCGGCGGTGGAACTGGTGCACGCGTTCTCACTGGTGCATGATGACCTGCCGGCGATGGATGATGACGACCTGCGGCGCGGGCGGCCGACGCTGCACCGGGCGTTTAACGAGGCGATGGCGATTCTGGCGGGGGATGCCAAGCTGAACTTCGCCTTTCAGGTGCTGGTGGAGCGGGTGCACGACCCGCTGGTGGCCAGCTCGCTGGTGCGGGAACTGGCCATCGGCACGGGCGGGATGATCGCCGGGCAGGTGTACGACACGCTGGGCGGGATGCCCGAGACGATGGCGGCGGAAGAGAAGCTCAAGTGCATCCACAACAACAAGACGGGTGCGCTGATCCGGGCGAGCTGCCGCATGGGTGCGATGCTGGGGCTGATGGACACCGGGCGTGCGCAGGGTGATCAGCGGCTGGTGGCCGTGACGGCGTACGCCGATGCGATCGGCCTGATGTTCCAGATCGTCGATGACATCCTGGATGTGACGCAGACGACCGAGCAACTGGGCAAGAAGAGCGGCAAGGACCAGGATGCAGGGAAGATGACCTATCCCGGCGTGCTGGGGCTGGCAGCGGCCAACAAGCGTGTGGATGATCTGCTCGCTGAGGCACTGGCTGCGCTGGAGCCGCTGGGTGCGCCGGCCGAGCCGCTGCGGCAGCTGGCGCGGTACATGGCGGTGCGGACGAAGTGAGTGCGGGAAAGGGTAATGGGGGATGAATCAGAAATGAAAACGAGCCCGCCAGTGATGGCGGGCTCGCTTGTTTCCTGGGCGATTGGTATTGGCAATCAGGTGCGTTTGATGACCGGGGCGACTTCGTAGGAACCTTCGAGGATCTTGTTGGCATCGGCCTTGAGCCACGTGGAGAGGATACCGGCGTAGACGGAGCGGAAGTCGACGGTGTACTTCAGGTCGCCCTGGTCGAGATCGGTCAGCGAGGGGTGCTTGGTCAGCACGCCGGACTGGACCATGGGGCCGAAGAGCATCATGGGACCGGCGGTGCCGTGGTCGGTGCCGCCGGAGGCGTTCTGGCTGACGCGGCGGCCGAACTCGCTGAACTGCATGGTCAGGACGCGGCCATCGTTGCCCTGGGCTTTGAGGTCGGCGTAGAAGGCCTTGACGGCCTGTGCGAACTGGCCGAGCAGGTTGGCGTGGCGGCCCTGCTCGCCACCCTGGCCGGCGTGGGTGTCAAAGCCGCCCATGGAGACGTAGTAGACGCGGGTGGAGAGCTTGGCGCCGATCATGGCGGCGACCATCTGCAGCTGCTTGGCCAGTTCGTTCTGCGGGTAGTTGACGCGGCCCTTCTGGGCGACGGCCTTGCGGATGGTGGCCGAGGAGATCTGGGCATCCAGCGCGGTGCGGGTGAGGAAGGCGGAGTTGCTCTCGCTTTGCGTTGCGGCATCGGAGCGGTCGGCGATCTGGCGGTAGTAGGCCTCGAGGGACTTGTCGACATCCTGACCGTTCCAGCGGAAGAGGTCGGCGGATTCGAAGCTCAGCGGGGTGACGACGCGGCCGCGCATGGCCAGCGGGGCCTCGCGGCCGATGGCGATGCCGGCCTGCGGGTTGGCATCGGCCTTCTTGCCGGACTTCTCGGCTCGGCCACTCTCGCCCTTACCGAAGCCGACGCACTCGGAGTCGAAGTAGCGGCCGAGCCAGCCGTCACCGGTGGCGGAGGTGTCGGCGGTGTGCCAGATGTCCATGCTCTTAAAGTGCGAGCGGTTGGGGTTGGGATAGCCAACGCCCTGGATCAGCGCGACCTGGCCCTCGTTGTACATGTCGGCGACGGGGGAGAGGGCGGGGTGGAGGCCGACCTCGCTGTTGCTGAGCTTGACGACGCGGTCCTCACGGATGCCGATGCCCGGGCGAGCTTTGTAGTACGCGCCGTCGCCGTAGGGAATGACGTTGTTCAGGCCGTCGTTGCCGCCGCCGAGCTGGATGACGACCAGCACGTGGTCCTCGGGCACGCCGGGCATGGAGGTCATGCCTTCGGCGGCGTGGGGGAGGCCGAAGGCGGTGTTCTGCAGGAAGTAGGGGACCGCCACGGCGGCGGAGGCGAGGGTGAGGCCGCGGGAGAGGAAAGCGCGACGGGTGAAGGCGGATTCGAAGAACATAGGAATCTCCGGTGTCGGCGGGCGTGGGGAGCGGGAGGGGCGTGGAGGGGTGTCTGCTGGTCCGGGCGTATCAGGTGAGCTGGTACTCGGGCATGGCGGTGATGAGCATGAGCAGCTCGGTCATGGTGTTCTGATCGAGCTGGCCACTGTGAGCGGCCATGAAGCGTTCGAGCACATCGCGGCCGCCTGGGTCGGTGCGGCCGATTGTGAAGCGAAGCAGGGCATCGAGTACTGAAGCGGAGTTGGTCGAGCTGGTGCCGGGGAACGCGTCGGAGAGCTGGACGAGGAGCTTCTGGGCGTCGAGGCGTTCCTTGTCGGCCAGCGCATCGCGGCCCTGCGGGCGCTTGCCGGTGAGCAGGAACACGAGTGTGTTCTGGCGGATGAACATCGTGGATGTGTTGATCCAGCCGCGGCCACCGTCCCAGCCCTTGACTGAGGGCGGGAAGAAGATGTTCTGGCCCATCATGTTCATGGCATCGGCCAGGAGGCTCAGGTCGCGCGGCGGAGTGTTGAGCGACCGGATAGCGCCGACGACGAGCTGGACGGGGGACTTGATCTGCTCGGTGCGGACGGCGGGGTCGTAGAAGTGCTGGCTCAGGAAGATGCGACGGAGGGCGGGCTTGAGGTCGTAGCGGGCGCTGAGGAGGGCGGACTCGATGTCGCGGATGACGGGCTGGGCGGCGGCATCAAGCCGCTCGCTGCCGGAGGGGAAATCGTGGATGAAGAAGCGGTAGAGCTTGGTGGCGATGAAGCGGGCGCAGGCGGGGTGTTCCAGGATGACCTTGACGAAGCCGTCACCGTCCATTGCGCCGGACTGACCGAGGATGTTCTTGACGCCGGTGTCGTGGTTGTTCTTTTCGAAGGAGAAGTCGTCATCCTTGAAGGTGTAGCCGGTCAGGGCGCGGGCACCTTCCTTGATATCGCCCTCGCTGTAGTTGCCGACGCCCAGGGAGAAGAGCTCCATGATCTCGCGGGCGAGGTTCTCGTTGGGCCTGCCCTTGCGCGACTGGTTGTTGTTGAGGTAGGCCAGCATCGCGGGGTCGCGGATGATCTCAAAGAGCAGCTGACCGAAGTTGCCCGCGGCATGCTTGCGGAACATCTGGTTCTGCCGGAACATGTGGTAGCTGTCTTCGATCGTGCGGTAGCTGGTGGCGAAGTGGCCGTGCCAGAAGAGCGTGAGCTTTTCTTCCAGCGGGCGGGGCGACTCGATCATGCGTTTGAGCCACCAGCGCTGGATCTCGCGCATCTGCTCGCGGTCGAGCTGCTCGGCGTTCTGGCGATCGAGGCGGAGCTTGGCGAGCGTTTCCTCATCGCGTGCGGAGGCGGCCTGACGCTGCATGCGGCGTTCCTCATCGGAGACGGGGCGCATGATGTCCTTGTTGAAGGCGTCGGCCTTGACGGGGTCGGCGGGAGTGGTCTCGAAATCCAGGAGGGTGTCGACAGCCTTCTCAGGGCCCCAGCGGACCAGCAGCTGAACTTGCTCGGCCGTTCCGCCGAAGCCTGCACGCCAGAGAAGGTGGCGGGCTTCCTCGAAGCCGAAGTCCTTCTTGTTGATGGGGGCGGTTGAGTTGTTGACGCCGCGGGGGGCGGCGGGGCGGGTCTTGGCCGAGCCGGACTTGGCGGTGGTTTCCCGCGCGGCTGGGGCCGACTTGGCGGGGGAGCTGTTTGACGCGGGCTGCTCGAGCATAAATGCCACTCCGGGTTGGGCTGCTCGGTGGGTGCGGTCTTGGGGGGCCGCAACAGCAGCTTTGCGGCCATGGGTATCGGCCGGTTGAGGAAACAAACGTCACCCGACCTCGGGTATTGCGGGGATGCTCTTTCTTGATGTGATTCCGAGCCTCAAGGTTGCAAGTTCGCTCTCGCGGGGCGTGAGGTTGCCGGACCGGTTGATGCCGGCGGGCCAACGAGCATGCAATGGAGCGGCAGGAGGCGGGAAGGCGGTTATCAGACGTTCGCCTGAGCCGCGAGAACCGGGTCGGCTGCGGCTTGGGCCCCGCGGGTGAGGCGGAAGGTCCAGAGGGCGACGACTGCGGCCAGCGAGAGCAGTACGGCGCCGTTTGCCTGATGGAGCGTGCGGATGGTCATTTCCAGGACGGGGACTTGGGGCGTTGAGGCCAGCTGGTCAGCCGTGGGGGAAATGCGGGTGCCGCCGCCTTTGCTCATGGCGATGACGCCCCAGGCGACCCAGCCGAGCATGAACTGGAGGGCGACGACGCCGTGGAGGGACACGCCAAGGGTGCGGAGGCGGGCTGCAAGCGGGCCGGCGGAGGGGGCGGCCTGGGCCCACGCGCGGGCGGCCTTGATGGTGACGATGCCGGCGATGATGACGATGATCATGACGACGATGGAGAAGGCGATGTGGGACATGAGGGCGTGTGAGGCGCCGGTCTGGCCGCGGAGGTGGCGGTAGGTAGCGCCGAAGGCGAGCTGGACAACGAGGCCGCCGAGCATGAGGGGCATGAGGGTGCGGGCCTTGCCTGTGACGACTGCCAGCGGTGTGCTGATGAACGACGCAGAGAGTGCCAGGGCCAGAGCGACCATGCCGGCGAAGAAGACCTGGCCGAGCACGCCGTGGATGACGGGCATGAAGGGCAGTTTCTCGACAACCCATGTGCCGCCGAGCACGCCCTGAATGCAGACAAGCACGAAGGAAACGACCGCGGCGACCTTCAGCGTGCGGCGGGGATCGTGCACCAGGATCATGATCATCTGCAGCAGCGTGACGACCCCGACCAGAGCGCCGAAGAGGCGGTGCGTGTGCTCCTTGAAGATGCGGGGGTCGGCGGAGTCCATCAGCGCGACGGGGTAGAGGAACATGTTGCTGCCGAAGGTTCCGGGCCAGTCGGGGACGGAAAGGCCGGCGTTGGCGGAGGTGACCAGGCCGCCCAGAAGCAGCAGCGGGAGGACGGACAGCGCGGTGAGCCAACCCATGCGGCCGAGCCAGTCGCGGGAGGTGATGAGCTGGCGGGCCGGGGGTATGGCGCGGGAGACTGCAGCGCCGATGGCACCAAAGGCCGCAGAGAGCACGACAAAGCCGAGCATGACCAGCAGGGTGTTGGGCTGAACGGCGGAGACACCGGGGGAGACGGCGGTGGGATCAGTTGCTGCCGCGGCGGCGGGGGTGGCTGCAGGCTGGGTGATCATGGACCCCAGGAGCATGAGGTTGAGCGCTCCGGAGACCAGCCCGGCAGTGAGACCGAAGCGAAGGCGGTTGTGGGTGGTCCAGCGAGAGACGAAGGCGGCAAGGGCAACCATCGCGCCGATGAGCAGCGGGCCGGCGAGAGCGGGGGGGGTGCTCAGGGCTGGCGTGTGCAGGAGCCACCAGAGGCACCAGAGGCCGACGGTGATGGCGATGCCGCCGGTGAGGGCCGGCAGCACGATGCCGCGGTGCGGGGACTGGTTATCAGGACTGGTGCGGGCGGGCATGGAAGTGTTGGCCATAAATCGCCTGGAGGTTGGCTTGTTCGCTATTTGATCGTATTGCTGCCGGCAGAAGTGAGAGAGACCCGGAAGCAGGGAGTAAGTAGATCGTATGGAAAAGGTGGAGTAGATTCCTGATACTGTTTTACAAGATTTTTCTTGCCTGACAAAAATCTTTGGTGGATAATAGTCAAAAGGGGCCTGTGATCTAACCCGGCTTTCTGTCGCTGGGAGTCGGAATCGAAGTTTACAGGTGCAAGCAACCGGCTCGCGTGCTTGCTTCCGAGCGATTTATGTTGTTTGCTGGCCCCACCACCAGCGCGGCATCTGGGTTCG
>CAILKP010000102.1 GCA_903834785.1 uncultured bacterium | reverse complement strand
CGCGACCACCGCCGCACCAACCAACACCCTCCCCGCGCCCGCCACTGCGCCATCCGCAGCAGAGCCAGCGCCCACGCAATCACCCACCCCCGAGCCCGCCCTCCCCACCGAGCCCACCGACCCCGAGGCCACCGCTCGCGAAGCCGCCGCCCTCAAGCAGGAGTGGGCCACGCTCGAGGATCTCCGTTTCGGCATCGGCAACGAACTGGCCGCGCTGCAGCGCCGCAAGCGTCACGAATCACACGCCCCCGCCTGGGCCGCCCAGGCCCAGGACCTGTTCGACCGCTGCGTCCGCGAAAAGCTCGACCCCACCGTCATGCGCCAATACACAATCAGCCAGCGCCTCGCCCAACTGGGCCACAAACTGGAATAACGAGCGCCCGCCTCATTGGAGCCCGAAGCGGAAGCGCCCGGGCCGGTGAAACCAAGGCCCTCCCTCCCAAACTCCCCACTCGCACGACGGTCCTTGTGCTTTCCAAGCACAACCACCTCCGTGCCCGCCATCAATTCCACGCACGCCACATCGCTCCCCGGCCCATCGCTCCCGCTCCGGGCTCCAATAGCGTGCCCCCGCCTTCATCCTGCCCATCCTGTTCATCCATGTTCCCCTCTTCCTTCTCCTGTCTTCCTCTGGTTCTCTGGTGCTCTGCGTGACCCCGTCTTCCGCCTTCCGCTCGCGACTTCTCACCCCTCTCCTCCTCCGCGCATGCGATAGCTTCCACGAACTTCGCTTCGCCAGAGCGTTACTTCTTGTGTACTTACACGTTAAACAGGAAGTGGCACACGTCGCCGTCCTGCATCACGTAGTCCTTGCCTTCGACGCGGAGCTTGCCGGCTTCCTTGATGGCCTTCTCGGAGTGGAACTTCTGCAAGTCGGCGACCGAGTAGATTTCAGCACGGATGTAGCCGCGTTCGAAGTCGGTGTGGATGACGCCGGCGGCCTGCGGGCCGGTTGCCCCGACGGGGACCGTCCAGGCGCGGACTTCCTTCTCACCGGCGGTGTAGTAGCTCTGCAGGCCCAGCAGCGAGTACGCGGCGCGGGCCAGCGAGTTGAGCGCGGGCTCCTGCATGTCGTACATGGCCAGCATTTCCTTGAGCTCTTCCTCGCTGGTCAGCTCGGCGAGTTCGCTTTCGATCTTGGCGCAGACCGGCACGACCTGCATGCCCTCTTCCTTGGCCCGGGCGCGGACGCGCATCGCCAGCTCGCCCGTGCCGTGCACATCGTCCTCATCGACGTTGGCGATGTACAGCACCGGCTTGGCCGAGAGCATGCCCAGCGACTTGACGACGCGCTTTTCTTCGGGGTCGGTCAGTGCGGCAATGACGCCGCGGGCCGGCTTGGCATCGTTGAGCACGGGCATCAGCTTCTTAAACACGCTGTTGCGGGCGATGGCTTCCTTGTCGCCGCCCTTGGCCGCACGCTCGGCCTTGGGGGCGGCCGTCTCGATGGTCTGCATGTCGGCCAGGATCAGCTCGGTCTCGATGGTCTCAATGTCGCGGATCGGGTCGACGGAGTTCTCGACGTGGACGATTTCCTCGCCGCCCGGGGCCTTGGTAAAGCAGCGGACGACGTGCAGGATGGCGTCGACCTCGCGGATGTGGCTGAGGAACTTGTTGCCCAGGCCCTCACCCTTGGATGCGCCCTTGACGATGCCGGCGATATCCACCAGGCGCAGGGCGGCGGGGATGACCTTCTGCGTCTTGACGAACGACTGGATGATGTTCAGTCGCGGATCCGGGATCGGCACGATGCCCACGTTCGGCTCGATGGTGGCGAACGGGTAGTTGGCAGCCAGCGCCTTGGCCTTGGTCAGGGCGTTGAAGGTGGTGGACTTGCCGACGTTTGGTAGACCGACGATGCCGGCTTCCATGGGTGCTGCTCCGGGAAAAAGGGGGGCGGATGGTAGATGCCACCGGTGCCGAAATCCGCCCGCCAGGGCAGGGTGCTGGTCGGGTCCGCGGCTGGTTGTACCGCCTGAGCCGGGCCCAGAGGGCTGGAAAGCTGCCCCGGCATGGGCGTTTTCACGCCGTTATCCGCAACCGGGCACGGACGATTGCCAAACAGTGTGCATGATGACCAGCCTCCGTGCCGCTCTCCAGACGCTCCCGCGCATCCCCGTCCGCCGCGGCCGGCTGCCGCTGCTTCGCACCGGGGCGGCGTGCCTGCTGGTTGCGGCCGCGTTCGGGACCGCACTGGGCCAGGCCCCGGCTTCCGGGACCGCGCCTGCCGCGGCAGCGAATCAGGCCCCGGCCGCTGGTAACTCCTTTGCGATCGGTGAGCCGTACATCCGCATGGTCGAGACAGCCCCCGGCCAGGCCAGACTTCAGATCGCCAACAAGACCTTCACTCGCAGCGGCAAGCCGGGACCGGTGGTTCACCTGACCGGCGCCATCCACATCGCCGATGAGTCGTTCTACACCTCGATGCAGAAGCTCCTCGACGGGCTGGACGTGGTGCTGTTCGAAGGTGTGCGGCCGCAGGGCGGAGCACGCCTGGCGGCGGATGCCACTGACGAGCAGCGTGCCGAGGCCACGGCCGACCGCGTGAAGATGGTCGCCTCGCTGGTCCGCCAGTTGTGGGAGTCCTCCGGTGAGCGTCCCGAGTCACTGGCGGCAATCGCCACCAGCAAGCCCAAGCTCAAGAGCATCATCGACGATCTGGCGATCGACGGCTGGGGCAAGCCCATCACGCTGGAGCGAGTGCCCGGTGCGGCCAAGGCCGATGGCACCGCCGGCGCGGAATCGGTGCGGGTCTTCAGCCGGGGCAAGGGCGATGCAGCCGGTGGTGACGGCCACGAGGCGGATATTGCTGAGGTTGTTGCCGCACCGGCGGGCAAGGCTGCCAAGAGCAGCAACCTGCAGGAGCGTCTGGCCAAGGCGTTCGGCCTGGCGTATCAGGGCGACGCGATGAATACGAGCAAGCCGAACTGGCGCTCGAGCGATCTGTCGATTGACCAGATCATCAAGCGGGCCAAGGAGAGCGGGTCGGACGCGAGCATGCTGCTGAGCATGCTCGACGGCAAGAGCTTCATGGCCAAGCTGGGCGGCTTTGTGCTGGGCTTTATCGAGTCGAGCCCCTCGCTGCGGGCGACGGCCAAGATCACGCTGGTCGAGACGCTGGCCCATGCCGACCCGAGCAGCCAGGGTGCGGCGCTGGGCAAGTCCGGTGCCGGGCTGATGAAGGTGATCATCGAGGACCGCAACGATGTGGTGCTCGACGACCTGGCGAAGATCATCGAGACGGAGCCGAAGGTCCGCAGCGTGTCGGCGTTCTATGGCGCGGGGCACATGGAGGACATGGAAAGGAAGCTGGCCGCCCGGTTTGGCTACGTGCCCGGTGAGGTGGAGTGGATTGATGCGGTGACGCTGGATGCCAAGCAGATGGGCCTGAGCGAGCAGGACTTCAAGCGGATGCGTGAGGCCACCGCCAAGCAGGCCAAGGCGATGGCGGGCAAGCCCGAGGAGGCACCCAAGCGCCGCAGCCGCCGCGGGGCGGCACCGGCTGAACAGCCTGCTGAGCAGCCGGCCGACCCGGCGGCCAAGCCGGCTGGGCCGGCTGAGCCCAAGGACGGCGGCAAGTAAGGTGGTGCGGGGGAGGGGAGGGGAAGGTCTCAGCCGACGACGCGCAGCTCGACAGGCAGGATCTTGCGGCTGGGCTGCATGCACGCATCGTCGCGGCAGGCCTGGTACTGCACGGTGATACGCTCGTTGCCGGTCAGGTTGACTGACTTGCCGTCGATCATCTCAAGGACGAGTTTGACGACCAGATCGCCGTGGTGCACGGTGTGGCCCGCGGTGATGCGGCGGCCACCCTGGTTGTACTCCAGCGGTTCGCCGGGTTCGTAGTCGGCGTAGAGGGCGACGTTTTCTTCGGAAACACCGGTCAGGTCGAAGCGAAGGGGAATGACCACGCCGCCGCTCTGCTCGGCGGCGAAGGCGGAGTTGATGTGGTAGCCGGGCTGGATCTCCAGCTTCACGAACATCTCGGTTGGTTCACCGGCGACGAGTTCGATGGTGTCGGTGCTGACGGCGATCTGCACGGGCTCATCGGTGCTGCCGCCGCGGCGGGCACCGGCGGCGACGAGGCGGTCGGTCAGGACCGAGTTGCCCATGATCTTCAGCAGCCGCAGCAGGCCGCGGGTGGCGTTGATGGTGGCCACGGGAGAGTCGGCCATCTCGGCGGAGACCCCGGCCAGGCAGCGGATCGCGCGGTCGAGGTGCTGGGGCCTGGCGGTGAGCTCGAAGAGGTCGATGCTGTTGTGGAGCATCACGCTTTGGGCGCTGGGGACCGCACCGTCGTAAGTCTGGCGCGGACGAACGAACAGGTCGGCCTGACCGGCCTGGGCATCGAAGAACCCGCCGCCGGCGGGGTCACCAAAGCGAGCATCGGCCAGGGTGAAGAGTGCCTCGGCCTGGGCGGTCAGCTCGCGCATGCGGGCGAGTCGGTCCGGCGTGAAGGTGGTGACGGATTCATCGGAGGCCTCACCAAGTGCGCGGGCCAGGGCCAGCAGGCCGGCGATGACATGGGCGTAGTCCTCGAGCAGGCCCTCGCCCTCGGTGGTGCCGTTGCGGAAGCTGCGGCAGAGCTGCGGGCCGCCGGCTGGCGACGGTGAGGAAAGCTCGGCCATGATCGCGCGGGCGTTGCTGTCGGCCGCGGCGAGCCACTGCGTGTGGCCGAGCGATTGGGCGGCGCGTGCCAGGGCGGTGAGCATCATGCCGTTGAGGCTCGGCAGGACTTTGTCGTCGAGCCGGGGCTGCTTGCGGGCATCGCGCACGGTTCGCAGTGCGGCGGTGATGCGGTCCAGGCGGCGAGCGAACTCGCCGGCTTCGAGGCCGAGCGCCGGCAGCAGGGTGCGGAGCGGTTCGGCCAGACGCAGCACGCTGGCGGGCGGGTCGCTGGGGTGGTGCGGATCCTGGAAGTTGGTGCCCTTGTCGGTACCGAAGATGCTGGCGGCGAAGGCGGCCAGGTCCGCCGGGTGGCCCGCGGCGGTGATGGCGGCGCGGAGGGAATCATCCGTCCAGAGGTAGCTGAGGCCCTCGCGGCCGCCGACCTCGGCATCCAGCGCGGTGAAGAACAGGCGGCCCGAAGGACGAACCAGGGACATCTGCTCGAGGGCGAAGGCGGCGGTGGCCTGGCAGGTGCGCTCGTAGCCGAAGCGGCGGAGGCTGTGCTCGGGCTCCGGTGCCGCGGCCTGGGCGTAGAGGCCCAGGAGCTGGGCGTTGTCATAGAGCATCTTCTCAAAGTGCGGGACTGTCCAGCTTGCATCAACGGCGTAGCGGTGGAAGCCGCCGCCGATGTGGTCGAAGATGCCGCCGATGCCCATGGCCTCCAGCGTGGCGTGGAGGGTTTCGCGGACGGTGCCGGCGGTGGCATCATCGAGCACGGGCAGGGCCTCGAGGAGAAACTCGAGGTACGCGGGCTGGGGGAACTTTGGTGAGCCGCCGAAGCCGCCGTGGATGCGGTCGAAGGTGGTCAGCAGCTGCTCGGCAGCGCGGGTGACCTGCTGGGCATCGACGATGACGGGCGGGCGCGGGGCACCGAGCTTGTCGATGATCGCGGCGGAGACCTGATCGGCCTGCTGCGTGACATCGCTGCGCTGGGTGCTGTAGGCGGTGCTGATGCGCTCGAGGACCTGCACGAAGCTGGGGCGGCCGAAGGCGGGCACGGGCGGGAAGTAGGTGCCGCCCCAGAAGGGCTTGAGCGTGGTGGGTTCCAGGAAGACGCTCATGGGCCAGCCGCCGGAGCCGGTGAGCATCTGCACGGCGGCCATGTAGATTTCATCGAGGTCGGGGCGCTGCTCGCGGTCGAGCTTGATGTTGACGTAGCGCTGGTTCATGACCGCGGCGGTGGACTCGCTCTCGAAGCTCTCGCGCTCCATGACGTGGCACCAGTAGCAGGTGGAGTAGCCGATGCTCAGGAAGATGGGCACATCGCGGCGGCGAGCCTCGGCGAAGGCCTCGGGGCCCCAGGGGTACCAGTCGACGGGGTTGTGGGCGTGCTGGAGCAGGTAGGGGCTGCTGGAGCCGGCGAGGCGGTTGGTGTGTTTGTGGCCGTGGCCGGGCGTTTCCGTGTGGGCACTCATGCTGGGGCACGGTAGGAAGCCGCAGCTGGGGCCAAGGCGGGGATGTGTTCTAGAGCAGTGGTGACGGCCTTTGCCGCGGCGGAGGCGAAGGGCGGCTGCCAGAGGTCGATGTGACCGGCACCGGAGATTTCAATAAAACGGCCGCGTGGGCCTGCCGCGGCGGCGATGGTTTGGCCGTCGATGGGCGGGGAGATGGCATCGACCTGGCCGTGGATGACGGTGAGCGGGACGGAGAGCCGAGCGGCATGTATGGCACGGTCGAACGTGCCGTCGGGAGCTGTGGCCCGGCGTGTGGTGGCGGTGCCGGAGAGCAGGCCGGCGAGCCAGATGGCGGGGATGACGTTGCTGCGCCAGGGCATGTCGGCCAGGCGCATGACGGCGGATGCGGGCGTTTGGGGCAGGCGGTAGGGGGCCTCGGCGAGGACGGCGGCGAGGCGGCCAGCGAGGCGGGGATCTGCCGCCGCGGCGATGCTGACGCCGGAACCGAGCGAGAAGCCGTAGAGCACCAGGGGGAGTTGCGGGCCGGGGGCGGCGAGCGGCTGGACGATGTCGATCAGGGCGAGCAGATCCTCGACCTCGCGCGTGCCCATGAGGCAGCGGGAGGCGGAGGGTGATTCGCCATGGCCGCGGAGGTCGTAGCAGATGAAGCGGCTGCAATGGGGGGCCAGTGCGGCGAAGCGGGAGAGGGCGAACCAGCGCGATTCTCCCCAGCCGTGGCTGAAGATGATGATGGGGCCGGAGGGGTTTTCGCCGGTGATGTCCCAGACGGGGAGGTCATGACCGTCGGCGGTGCGGAGGGGCCAGAAGGTAAAGCGTGCGGGGCCGGAGGCGAGGGTGAGCTTGGCGGGATCCTCTGGCAGCGAGCGAGTGATGGCGTAACCGGTGCCGCGGCGGGGCGGGAGCGTGAGGCGGCGGGCGGTGAAGATGACCAGGATGCACCAGGACAGCAGAAGCCCGAGGGCGAGCAGGCCGGCGAAGCCGAGGAGGCCGGCGGCGGTGAACTGGGCGAGCAGCGGTGTGCTCACCCGGGGACCTCCACACCGAAGAAGCGTTTCGTGTTGGCATCGATGACTTGGCAGAAGTCCTCGAAGGGCGTTTCCTTGAGGCGGGCGACGGCCTCGGCGGTGTAGCGGGCGAAGCCGGGCTCGCACGGGCGGACGCCGCGTTTGGGCTCGGGCGAGAGGAAGGGCGAGTCGGTCTCGATCATGATTCGATCGAGGGGGGCGAGGCGAATGGCCTCGTGCAGCAGCCGGGCGTTTTTGTAGGTGGCCACGCCGGTGAGGGAGACCATGGCGCCGAAGTCCAGCAGGGCTCGCATATCGTCCGGGCCGCCGGTGAAGCAGTGGAAGACGAAGCGGGCGGGATCCACCGAGGTGGCCCGCAGGATGGGGATGAGCTCGGCGAAGGCCTCGCGGCAGTGCAGGACGATGGGAAGATCAAGCGGCCGGTGCGTGCGGCCGCAGGCGCGGCCCTGGCGTGCCTGGGTGATCAGGGCGAGCTGCTCATCAAGGAGCGGGCGCTGGACGGCCAGCGGCGGCTCGGCGTGAGCCTTGTCGAGGCCGAGCTCGCCCCAGGCGACGCACTTGGGGGACAGGGCGCAGTCGAGGATGTTCTCCCAGATGTGTGGGACCTGATCGCTGTAGCAGGGGTGCACGCCGGAGGTGTGCCAGACGTTGGGGTAGGACTGGGCGATCTCGCGGGCGCGGAGGCAGTCCTGCGTGGTGGTGGAGATGGTGATGCAGCCGCGGACGCCCAGATCGCGTGCCCGGGCGAGGGTCTGGTCGATCTGGCCGGCGAAGTCAGGGAAGGTGAGATGGCAGTGCGTGTCGATCACGGCGGAGCGAGCGTAGCAATGGTGGGTGGGGAAGGGGTTGCTGGCGAGGGTGGGCCGGACGTGCAATGCTTGTGCCCAGATGCCCAACAACCCTGCACGCATGTCCACTGCACTTCTGAGTCAAGATCGAGGATCAATCGCTGCGGCCCGTGTTTTGCCGGTTGTGGCGCTTTTGTGTGCCGCGGGGGTGGCGGCTGGCTTGGGCGGCTGCGGCAGGCCGCTGGAGGATTCGGACCGGCGGATTCCGACCGAGCGGCTGCGGCGGATTGATCCGATGCGTCCGGAGGAGTTTAAGAAAGCTCCGCCGGCGGGTGGTGAGGCAGGGGTTGCCGGGGCGGGTGCCGGGGTGGTGTCGGGGGCACGGGTGGTTGGTGGTGGAGAGAAGCCGGGGGGTGCGGCGGCGGCTGGTGGTGGGCTGACTGCGGATGAGCCGGTGCCTGCGGCGACGCTGCTGGCGCCGGAGTCGGTGGAGATTTCCATTGAGCAGGTGCGTGCGGCGGCGCTGAAGCACAATCTGGATCTGGCGGCGGAGGTTGTCGCGCCGTCGATCACCCGGCAGCGTGAGGATGCCGAGCGGGCGAATTTTGAGGCGGTGTTTCGGCCCTCGGTCGGGCTGAGTTCGATCAACAACCCGAGCTTTAACTCGGCCACGGTGAACAACCAGCAGGGGGCCAGTGTGGGGGCCGGGGTGGATATTCCGCTTCGCAGCGGCGGGCGGGCGACGATTGATCTTGGTGCGGATCGGACGCTGTCGGGCAGTTCGCTTTTGAGCACGAACGCGTCGTGGTCGACGGCGGCGACGGCATCGATCGTGCAGCCGCTGCTGCGCGGCGGGGGCGAGGTGGCGACGACGGCGAGCATCCGCATCGCGGCGTATCAGACGCAGATTGCCGAGCTGAGCACGCGGCTGCGAGTGATCGGCGTGCTGTCGGCGGCGGACCGTGCGTACTGGAACCTGTACGCGGCGCGGCGTGAGCTGGAAGTGCGGCAGCAGCAGTACGAACTGGCCGACACGCAGTTGCAGCAGGCCCGGCGCCGGGTTGAGGCCGGTACTGCACCGGAGATCGAGATCACGCGGGCGGAGTCGGGCATTGCCTCGCGGCTGGAGGCGATTGTGATCGCCGAGAGTAATGTGCTGCTGCAGCAGCGGGAGCTCAAGCGGCTGGCGAACATGGACGGGCTGGATATTGCCACGGCGACGCAGATCCGCACGATGCGGCCGCCGGAGCCGGTGGAGCTTGCGCTGGATGCGGGCAAGCTGCAGGCGGCGGCGGTGGCCTCACGCGATGAGCTGCTGCAGGCGGAGCTGCAGATTCTGGCTGATGCGGTGGGCATTGACCTGGCGCGGAACAACCTGCTGCCGCAGCTTGATGCCAGCGGCTCACTGCGGCTGGCGGGCATTGACCGGAACGTTCCGGGTGCGGTGGACGATGTGTATTCGACGCGATTTAAGACCTGGCGGCTGGGGCTCAATGGTGAGATCCCGCTGGGCAATGAGGCGGCTGAGGCACGGCTGCGCGAGTCGATCCTGACGCGGGTGCAGCGGCTGGCCAGCAAGGCGGCGCGGGAGCTGACGGTGCGCAAGGAGGTGCTTGACGCGACGGACCGCATCAAGACAAGCTGGCAGCGGATTCTGGCGGCGCGGCAGGCGGCGATTCTGGCCGGGCGGACGCTGGAGGCCGAGCAGCGGCAGTTTACTGCGGGCAGCCGGACGAGCACGGATGTGCTGGATGCCGCGGCGCGACTGGCTGATGCGCAGTCGGCGGAGATCCGGGCCCTGGCGGACTATGAGATTGCCAAGGTGGACCTTGCCGCGGCGACGGGAACGGTGCTGGGTTCGGCATCGGTGGAGTGGGCACCGACGGCAGATCCCAAGACGGCCGAGGACTACGTACGGCCGAAGCACCGGATTGATGAGTGAGCCACGTGCAGCGGCGGCGGGTTACTTGCTGCCGAGGTTGATCACGGCTCCACGCTCGATGGCTCGCGGCAGGGTGGTGCCCACCAGCGAACGCACCTCGTCACCATCGAAGGCGATGCGGGGTGAGAGTTCCAGCACGCAGTCGGGCGAGCCATCGGCCTTGCGCGGGATGGCGCAGCCGGCGGCCTCGAGCCAGCGGGCGGCGCGGAGGGTTTGGATCGCCGAGCAGGTTGCCGGTGAGTCGTTGCCGTCGGCGTTCTTGATGGGGGCGAACTCGTCGACGCGGTCGGTCTCCATGGTGATGGAGCCGGAGGCGGCGGTGCTCGCGGCCAGCGGGAGGGCATCGAAGACGAAGGTCTCGAGCTTGATGGCGTTGTTCTTGTCGGGCGTCACCGCGGTGCGGCGGGCGATGTCGTAGAAGGCGACCTTTTTCTCGGCGCGGTGGTAGGGCATGCTCACGCCGCTGCCGTCGTTGAGGCGCTCGATGAACTTGCGGGCGATGACGTGGATGGCGATGGAGCCAGCGGAAAAGACCAGTGAGCCGTCGGGGTTGCGGCGCGCCTGCATCTCGACGGGGGCATCGGAGTATTCGACAACGGCGGTCTTGCCATCGACGCGGCAGAGCAGGCCGACCTTTTCGGCGGGGTCGGTCTTGGCGACGAACTTGCTGCTCATGTCCGCGGAGCTGTCGCGGGCACCGGCGTGGAGGCCCAGGAAGAGCGGATCGATGACGCGGACGAGGGGGTTGTCGACCTGCACGTAGCAGATCTGCTCGATGCCGCGGTCGGCGAGCATTTTGGTTGTGCCGGAGGCGTAGAGGGCCTTGATGGAGCCGCCGTGGCCGTCGGGGTTGAGGGCGATTTCGCTGGGGCCGGCTAGGAGGATCTTGCCGGTGCCCATCTCCATGGAGGGGAGCTGGCCCTGCGGGAAGAACATGACATCCTGCGGGCGGAGGCCGAAGTGCTGATTGGCCGCGAAGAACTCGGTGGTCTGGCGGTGGTTGCCCGGGCTGGTCATGATGAGCCAGGGGATGGTGTTGCCCTTGCCGAAGCGTTCCTGAGCGGCCAGGATCCAGTCGGCGAGCATGGCAAAGAGGGGCTTGCGGGTGACGGCACCGGCGGGGTAGCAGCCCTTGGGGCCGTCGTAACCCAGGCGCGATCCCTGGCCGCCGGCGACGGTGAACGCGGCGACCTTGCCGGCGCCGATGAGTGCGATGCCGGACTGGCGTGCCGCGGCACGATCCCAGGCGGCACCGGAGGCGGAGCGCTTGCCGGAGAGGGCGTAGGCATCGACCGGATCGATGCTGCCGGAGACTGCCGCGGCGGGCTTGTTCTTGACGTAACCGTCGATGAGCTTGGGGAGCCCGGCGAGGTCAATGGAGGCGACCTGTGCGAGCAGGGCCTGCTGCTGGGCAGCGGGAAGCTCGGAGTAGAAACTCAGGAGATGTTCCTGACCAATCGCGGCGAGGGCGGCAAGGGCGGGTTGGAGGGCCATAGTCGGCAAGGATAAGGGGGGCAGGGGCTCATTCTGCATCGAAAGCGAGCAAAATGGCGTGGGTGTGGTCGTGCCCGGCTGGGTCCGGGAAGCGGGGATAACCCGGGCGGGGCCCGCTAAACTACGGGCGTTCGCTCGTTACTTGGAATCTCCTGGAGTTGTGCACCGATGCGTATTGCCCCCGAAGGTTGGGTTGTGATCATCCCGTTCTGCCTGATCGTGCTTGCCCTGCCGGTGGTGGCGGGGGTTGTGCTTGCGATGCTGGGGATGAGCGGGCTGATGGCGGCGGTTGCCGGCCCGCTGGGGTTCGTGTCGCTGCTGCTGATTGTGTGGTGCTTCTGGTTCTTCCGGGATCCGGAGCGGGTTGTGCCGGCCGGTGAGAACCTGCTGATCAGCCCGGCGGATGGCAAGGTGATCATCGTTGATCAGGCGCCGATGCCCAAGGAACTGCAAGGTGGCGAGGTGAGCGGGCAGCCGGTTCCCCGGATCGCGATCTTTCTGAACGTGTTCAACGTGCACGTGAATCGTGTTCCGGCCAGCGGCACGATTGAGAAGGTGGTGTACACGCCGGGCCAGTTCCTGACTGCCTCGCTGGATAAGGCGAGCACGGACAATGAGCGGTCGACGGTGCTGATGCGCGATACGGCGGGGCGGCGGATCGGCTTTGCGCAGATTGCGGGGCTGGTGGCGCGGCGGATTGTGAATCATCTCAAGCCGGGGCAGCAGGTGACTATCGGCGAGCGGTTCGGGCTGATCCGGTTTGGATCGCGGGCTGAACTGTTCCTGCCGCCGGGCACGGCGATTTCGGTGAAAGTGGGCGAGAAGGTGGTTGCGGGCGAAACCGTGCTGGCGGTGCTGCCAACGAGTACGGCTGGGGCGACGGTTGCTGGCGGCCAGACGGTGATGGCCGGGGCGCGGTGACCTTTGTTGCCGGCGCGAGTGTTGCTCGCGCCGGGTTTACGCCAGCGTGGCGATCGGCATGCTCATGGAAAACGCGAACAATCCCAACTCACCATCATCTGCTGCCGCGGGCACGAATGGTCCCGCTGGTGGCCACATTGGTGAGGTCAAGGCGGGTGCGCGGCGGGACAGCCGTGATCTGATGCCGGAGAGCGATGGCCGGGATGGGCGTGATGGGCGGGAGGGGCGGCGTGTGAAGCGCAAGCGTCGGCCGATTCAGCCCGAGTCGATCCCGATGCGGAAGTTGATTCCGAACCTGATGACGGCCGGTGCGCTGGCCGCGGGGCTGGCGAGTCTGCACTTTGCGCAGGATGGCCAGTTTGCCAAGGCGGTCGGGTGTGTCGCGGTGGCGTTCGTGCTTGACGGGCTGGACGGGCGGACGGCGCGGTTCCTGAAGGTGACCAGCCGGTTTGGCGAGAAGTTTGACTCGATCGCGGACTTCACCGCGTTTGGTGTGGCACCGGCGTTTCTCATTTACCAGTGGCAGCTCAAGTCGACCATGGGTGCGACAGGGCTGGCCATCGCGGTGCTGTACATCCTGTGCGCGGCATTCCGGCTGGCAAGGTTTACGTATCAGGCCCGCAAGCAGAAGCTGGGGGCACCGGTCAGCAAGTTCTTCCAGGGGTTGCCCGCGCCGGCCTCGGGTGCGGCGGTGCTGATCCCGGTGATGCTGGAGTTGTCCGAGACGGTGAACTGGCGGAGCCCGTACTGGCTGACGGCCGGGTACGCGGTCATGCTCGCGCTGTTCATGGCCAGCACGCTGCCGATGATCTCGATCAAGGGCCTGCGGATCAGCCGCTCGCTGGCCAAGCCCCTGATGGTGGTCGCCGGGCTGATCACCTTCGGCCTGATCATGGACTGGCTGCTGACGCTGTCTGCGCTGACCGGGATTTACCTGCTGACGTTCCCGATTGGCGTGGTGCTGTTCCAGCGGCAGCAGGCCAAGCTTGCTGCCGAGGCGGCGGCGGGTGGAGCAGGTGGTGCGGCCCCCAAGTCATAATCATGGATGTGGGCTCGGGATTCTCTGGAACCGCAGGCCGTTGCCCTCCGGACAGGCTTGGTAGTGTGGAGGCCTGACAGCTACGCCGCCGAGTTGTGGGTCTGATCGGGAAGGCGAATACTGGGAACTGTGAAGGAACGGCGATGAATGTGCAGCGCGGTGATGGGAAGGATGATGGCGGGAGGCGAGGGACAGATGCTCGGGGCTTCACGCTGACGGAACTAATCGTCGCGCTCGCGGCGCTGGTCGTTATCGCGGCGGTGCTTTTGTCTCTGTCGGAGACTGAGTCGCCGCGAGGGAGCAGCAGACAGACCAGAGACTCGATCCAGGTGCATCAGATCATCAGGGCGATGACCACATGGTCCCTCAGCAACAAGGACATGTACCCGTTGCCGTCGCGGCTTGATCGCAACAACCTCACCGTTGCCGGTCCGAAGGCTGGAGAAGATCAAGCGAGGCATGCCTCCAAAGACAACACCGGCAACCTGCTCTCCATCCTGATCTGGAACGGATCGATCACGCCGGAACTCTGCGTTTCTCGGGCAGAAGTGTCTCACAAAGTAACTGCCGACGATTTTTACGAAACTCTGAACCCCTCTGCCTGTCGCGTGAACGGCGGCAAGGATGCGCAGTGGGACCCCGGCTTCAGCGGCACAGCCGATGCAGAGGAGGGGCAAGGCGATGAAGCCAACTCTCCGCGGCGGCGGGCAGGGATCTCGAACAACTCGTATGCCCATGCGCTGATGCTTGACGGCACAGCCCGCGGCAAGAACTGGATGAACACGTTCGTCGGCACGCAGGCACTGCTCGGCAATCGCGGCCCGTTGTACGCCGGGGCGGATGCGCAGACCGATGTCGCATCGGGCACTCCGGCCGGCGGCTGGAAACTCGCCGAAGGTCCGCTGGGCAAGCAGTCGAAAACGCTGGCGATACACGGTCTTCGCGACTCGTGGGAAGGCAATATCGGCTACAACGACTCCCACGTGACCTTCGAGACCCGGCCCGATCCGGCGGAGACCACGTATCGCGTCCGCGGCAAGTCCGGCAAGGTGACGGTCAACGACAACATGTTTGTGGATGAGGCCGATGAGGAAACCGCGACCGCCGGTTCTGCCACAGCTGCCGCTGCCGATCCGCTGATGGTCAAAACCAACAACTGGCTGCGACCGATCGCCCGCGTGAAGGCAAGCAGCGGACCGGATGGCAAGCCGCGGTATCAGGTGACGCGGTGGGTGGATTGAGCAAGCTCAGTGCCGCGCTTTGAGGCCGTAGACGAGCCATTCCAGGGCCAGCAGTGCCACGAGCGCGAGCAGCAGTTTGTCCCAGAGTTCGCGGGGTTCACGGACCGTTGGTCCGGCGAGTTTGGCAGCATCCGGCGTGGTGCCGGATGCCGCGGCGTCGGGCGATGCGTCGTCACCGGGGAGCAGGTCGGTCTCCGCGGCGTTCAGTAGCGAGACGGGCATGGCCAGGAAAGCCGGTGCGTCTTGGAGCAGGGCTGCCGCACCGCGGTCGCGGACCTCGTAGATGCCCACGCGTGAGACCGGGGCGAAAGACGCGAGCGTGGAGGCCTCGGCCAGTGTGGTGGATTCGATGACGCGACTATCGGGCGCGGGGGCGAGCAGGTCGACGGGTCGTGACCGGCCGGCGGGAAGATCGGCCAGCAGGGGCTCACCCGTGGCGATGGCGATGCCGGTGCGTGCCGCGGCGGAGCCGGTGAGCGTTTCGATGACATTGCTCATGAACACGACGAAAGAGACATCGGGCGGCCAGGTGCTGTCGCTGATCGGGAAGCTGGTGGCGACGCGGCGGATGCGGCCGGTGCGGCCCGGCTGTGTGCCGGCGGGCGGGTTGCCGCCGGCGACGGCCGCGGAGGCGACAACGAGCGGGCCGGACTGACCGTCGATGAGCGAGACGATGTCACGCGAGGCCGTGCCGGGAGCGATGGATAGGGATGTTGCGGTGCTGACGGTGACATCCTCCGGCGTCACGAACCGCATGAGCGCGTCCTGACGGTTCCACGTGAGCATGGAGGTGCGGCCGGAGGTTGCCGGGATGACCTGCACATCAAGTGCGGCCGTGCGGACGGTGGCACCCAGGTGCAGGGATGGGATGGCGGCGATGCCGGCATCACTGGCCACGGCGACGCGGTCGAAGACCAGCAGGTCGACCTCCGGCAGGGTGCGGCTGGTGCCCAGACCGGCGATGGTGGCCGCGAAGGCGGATTGGCTGATGACGGTGACGGAGCCAGCGGTGCGGGGTGAAGCGGCCGGGGGGGTGGAGGTTTGGAGCGGGGCGGAGGTTGCGGGGGCGGCTGGGGCGCCGGGGGTGACGAGTTCGCGGAGCAGGGCGAGCAGGACGGGATCTGCCGCGGGACCGCCGGCGGCGGCCGTGCCGCGGCGGACGGCATCGGGTGCGACGACCAGCACGCGCGGCTCGGGCTGTTTGGGCAGGTTGACGGAGGCGGAGTTGTCGGTGGCCAGCGCGTCGCGGATGCCCAGAGTTGCGGTAATGAGCCCGCCGCGGGGCAGGGTGATGGGCACGACGACTGCGGCCTCGGCTGGTGTGCCGGGCGGTGCATCGGCAGCGCGGGTGAGGGTCAGCAGCCGGGGTGTTTCGGCGGCGGGGACGCCGTCGATGGTGATGGAGACCGGCACCGCGGCGGTGATGCCACCGGTGGAGGCGGCCTTGATGAACAGGCGGACCAGCGAGGGGTCGCGCTCGTCGCGGCGGGCGGAGAGCTGGGTGATGCCGATGTTGATGGGCTCGCCCGCGGCGACGGGGACGATGCCGCGGATGGGAAGGATGGACTGATCCAGCCGCGGCGAGGTGCTGGGCGAGTCGAGGTTGGACGGTGCGTCTGCAGCGCCGGGTGCGGGGGGCTTGGGATTGGCCTGATCGGTGAGCACGAAGGTGCGAAGGGGCAGGGGGCGGCGAGCGGGGGCGGCTTCGTTGCTTGCGGTGCTGGCTGGATCGGTCCCGGCGACGGAGTCGGGCGTGGTGCTTGCGGCCTGGGGTGAGCTTGCTGCTGCCGCCAGGGAGGCGACGAGTGTGTCCAGCCGGTCGAGGCGACCGGGATCATCGGTCGGGGCGATGCCGTCGATCGCGTCGCGGAGGATGTTGAGGTCGGCCGTGAAGATGCTGCGGAGCGTGGCGGTGGAGGCGAAGTCGGCGATGGCGACTTTGGCCTCGCTGGCGATGAAGGTCTCGGCGAGTTCCAGGGCGCGGCGTTTGGCCAGGTCCAGCCGGGTTCGCGGGGCGGGGCTGAGGGTGGCGTTGCCCGCGGCTGCAACAGCAGCGGGGGGCTGCTCTGCCGCGGCGTTCATGGATGCGGAGGCATCGATGACCAGCAGCACGCGCTGGCCGCTGGCGGGCATGTCGATCGCCGGCCGGCCGAGGGCCACAATGAGGCAGGCGATGATGAGCAGGTGGAGCAGCAGGAGCAGCGTGGCCCGGAACCGGGCGAAGGGCGTGTTGACCTGCAGGTCGCGGGCGGCCTCGAGCCACAGGAACGCGGCGGAGACGCGAAGCGGCCGCCGGCGGAGGCGGAGGATGTAGAGCACCAGCAGCGCGGGCACAAGAAGCCCCGCGGCCAGGAACATCGCACCGGGTTGGAGGAAGGTGATCACGGCGGGCGGAAACGGTCAGTGGCCGTCAGCGTTTGCCGGCGTACATGCGGTAGCCGAAGCCCATGATAAAGATCTCACGCGAGAGATCGCGCACGGCGTCGGGCCGCAGGCCCTTGATCTCGCGGAACAGCAGCTGCACATCCTTGAGCAGGTCCGGGTAGCTTTCGCCTTCGAAGACCTTCATGACCAGTTTGCCACCAGGGGCGAGGACGGACTCAGCGAGTGTCATGACGCGGCGGCAGCAGTCCACCGAGCGGAAGTGGTCGGACATCGGCGTGCCGGTGGTGCTGGGGGCCATGTCGGAGAGGACGACATCAAACAACTGATGGGGCGGCGGCGGAAGGTGTTCCTCGCCGGGCGCGGGGGCCGGCGGCTCACCGTTGACCATGGCAAGAAGGGTGGCTGGGGAGGTCGCGAAGGCATCGGCGACGGCCGTGCGGACGTTGGCCAGCGGGGGGATGGTGACTTCCTGCAGATCGATGCCGACGATGCGGCCGTTGTCGCCGACGATTTTGCTGGCGACCTGCAGCCAGGAGCCGGGGGCACAGCCGACATCGAGCACCCAGTTGCCGCGGCGGAGGACTTGCTTGCGCTCCTGGATTTCCAGAAGCTTGTACGCCGAACGGGCGACGTAGCCCTCCTGCTTGGCTAGTTTGAAGTATTTGTCGTGAAGCTCACGCTCGCGGGGCATGGCAGAGGGTAGACGGCGGGGGTGGGGGCGTTGGCCGGGTGGAGATGGAGGGGGGGCGGGGCGTTCGGCGGGAGGGCCCGAAAGGCCGGGTTACTTGCCGCCGGGGGTGGGGGCGGCAGGTGCGGCGGGGGCTGCGCCCTGGCCAGCCGGTGCGGCTGCGGCTGGGGCTGAGGAGGGGGCTTCTTCGAGCTTGAGCAGTTTGAAAAGTTCGGCGGTCAGGTCGGCATCGGCCGGGGACATGAGCACCGGGCGGCTCATGATCGACTGCATGAACGCACCGGCGGAAGACGGCGGGGTGGTGTCATCACTGGGGCGCGAGGCGATGAGATAGGTGAAGCCCTTGGCCTTGGCGAGTGCCTGGGCCTCGCGGACGACCTGCTGGTATGCCTCGAAGTTGGTCAGCGTGACGAAGGTGTCCATCTCGCGGTCGAGGCCCTGGGAGAGCTTGAGCAGGTCCTGCTGCTTGGCCTGGAACATTTTGGCCGCGGCGTCGGCCTCGGGCGACTTGTTATCCGGCCCGAAGGCCTTGAGCCGGTCGGCCAGGTCGCGGAGTTCTTTGTCCATGGGGTCGATGCGCTTCTTGAGCTCATCGCGGCGGGCTTCCATCTTCTTGGTGTAGATGTCGGTGCCGACGAGGCGGGCGGAGATCTTGTAGACATCGACCGTGGCCACGCGGGAGCCGGAAGCGGGGGCTGCTGCGGCTGGTGCGGCGGCGGGCTGGGCGATTGCGCCGACTGGTGACAGCACCAGAAGCCCGGCACCGGCAACGGCGGCAACGGCAAGAACAGCGGCGGCGGACCCGAACGGCAGGCGTGAGAAGCTCATGGTGGAGGTTAGGTTGGCTGGCTTGGGGCATGGGTGGCGGGGGGCGGCCCGGGCTGGGGGTTGGGGCGGCCCACATGGGGCCTTAACGGAAGGGACCGGGCAGAACAGCCCGCGAATCCGGCTGCCCCCGTGCCGCTACCCGTAACCCGTGCTGGGACCGATCTCCATGCACTTTGCCCGCCACCCCGCCTAAACTCGCCCCCCATCGGACCGGCTCGCAAGGCCGGCCCGAACCCGGGGCGATAGCTCAATTGGTAGAGCACTAGCTTTGCAAGCTAGGGGTTACGAGTTCGAGTCTCGTTCGCTCCATTGCTGGTAGGTTTGAAGAGGCGGCGCCGCTGGCCTAACGATCCCCCGCCCTCTCGCAGGAGCCGGGGGTTTTTGTTTTTGGCGGTGGACGCGGGCTTTGCGACGAGTAGCTGGAATGAAACGACCCCGCATTCGCGGGGTCGCTTCTTAAAACGCTGTGGAGAGAGGTGCTCTGGAGTATCGGGTGCGGTAGCGGGGTTCAGTCACCGGACTTGGTCGCCGTCCGACACCGATGCCGGCGGATTTCAGCACCCTGAAGCGAAGGCGTTGATGAAGGCGATGAAGTCGGAGCCGTCGATCGTGCCGTCCGGCTCCAGGCCGCTGGGGCCGGCACCGGCCACATCCGCGGCAGGGTCAACATCAGCCAGGCCGATCGAGAAGGAGTTGATGAAGGTGATGAAGTCAGAGCCGTCGAGCATGCCATCGGGCAGGCGGCTTGCTGGGCCGGCACCGACCAGGTCGGCGAGGTTGCAGCGGTAGAGGATCTCGAAGGCGCCCTGCACGGGCTCGCTTGTGAGATCGGAGGCCACGTAGCTGCCAACCTGGATCAGGTACGAGGTGCCTGCGGCGGCGGTGAACTGAAGGCCGGATTCGGCGGTGCCGGGCAGATCATCGTTGCAGGTGATGCGGCCATTGGGGCCATAGAGCTGCAGCACGGTGTCCTGGTCGTTGCTGAGGCCGGCCGTGCTGACCCACGTCTGGCCGCTCTGCGGGGCGGTCCAGCGGTACCAGAGGTCGTAGCCGACACCATTGGAACTGCCGCAGGTAAGCTGGCCGCCCGGGCCGGTGCTGGCGCTCCGAGCATCGAAGCTGTGGGGGCCGTGGCCAAACACATCGATGGCACCCGAGGCACCGTCGTTAGCGGGGAAGGGGGCGAAGCTGAGGGCGACCTGGCCGGTTTCGGCGAAGTTCCCAAACACGCTGGTGGCCTGAACGCGGACGGAGTACTGCTGGCCGGCGGTGACGAAGATCTCGCCAGAGTACTGAAGGGTTGACGCATCGCTTCGCAGCTGGTTGTCGGCGGAACCGATGAGGGAACCGGCATCGCACTGGGCCCCGCGGAAGACGTCGCCGAGGAGGTTTGTCTGGCCGGAGCCGGTCAGCAGGAGGAAGGCCCGGCCCGATGCGGGGGCCGTCCAGCGGAACCACACCGGCGTGGACGGGACGCCGAGCGTGGTGCCACTTGCAAAGGAGATGAATGCACCGGTCGGCAGCGTGATCGCCTGGTCGCAGCGGGCGTTGGTGGGCAGTGGCGAGGAGGTGAGTGTGAACTCGCCGCTGCCGGCCGGGCCGCCGCTGTTGCCGGGCATGCCGGGCCAATCGCCGACCTGAAGCAGATAGCGGGTGCCGGCGGTGACGAAGTAGACGGGCGAGTCGTCCTCGCCGGTGTATCCGGCGGCGCGCTGGACTGCGGCGCCGCAGGCGGCGTAGAGGCCGACGCGGTGCTGGCCGTTGGGATTGCCGGCGGTCTGACGGGTTTCCACGGTCAGGTATCCCGTATCGGCCGCGGTGTAGGCGTACCACAGGTCGTTACGCACACCGTCGTAGCTGCCCCAGGTTTCATGCCCGCTCTGGCCCGTGGTGCCGGTGGTGGCGCAGCGAGTGTTAAAGCCGATGGTGCCGAGGCCGACAGCGGGTGCACCGGAGCACTCGTCGTTGTACGGGCGATCGGCGACGGTCTCAACCTGGACGCGGAAGCCGTCAACCCAGAGGGGAACGTTCGGGGCGGAACGGCTTTCGCGCTGCACGCCGACCTGGAGTGCATTCACATCCGCCGCCGTCCACTCCCGGCCGAGCAGACCGGTGATGTCCCAGCCGCCGCCGTCGGGGCCGCGCCAGGTCTGATTGCCGGAGATGGTCAGCACCGAGAGCGCGGCCTCGCTGAACGGGCCGCGGACGCGCGTCTGGATCTGCCCGGAGGCGGTGGAGTTGTTGTCGGCCCCGAAGCCGGCACGCATGCTGATCTTCACCCGGGTGATGCGGGTGCATGACGGCTGTGTGTAGGAGTCCATATCCGTCGCCCAGAGATAGACGTTCGAGCCAGCGGCACCGGTCGGACAGTTGGCCGAGCAGTTGCTGGTGCGGCCCTGCCAGCAGGCGCTGTTGTCAGACGCCGGGCCGGCGGCCTGGCCTTCGTAGTTCCAGCCGCTGAGGACCGGAACGGTTCTGGCGAACATGGTGTCGGTGCCCTGGGCGTTGCAGACCGAGCCTGCGAGAAGGGCGGTGATGAGGGTGGCGGGAAGGGCGAAACGGCTGGTGCGGACGGCGTTCATGATTGGCTCCTCGGGGACAGGCACCTGACACGCCCCGGGAAAGCCCGGGCCGGCCGGTTGGCCGGGCCGCAGGAGTCCAACTCGGACCCGTGCGGCGGTGGTGGTGGCGTCCACACCCACTTGAGCGAAGTGGAGGGGGGGAGGCGATCACGAGCAGGCTGATTTTGTTTCGGGTGGGGGCGCTCCACAACAGCGCAGCAGGCCGCGGCGGGCATCCCGGCCTGCTGCGGAGCCGACCGACGGGGGGCGCGACCCCGCCAAGATTCAGGGCTTCTCGTCAGCCCGCGACAGCGAGGGGCAGCCGAGAAGCCAGCAGGGGATGGAAACTTCAATCGCAGCCGGAAGCAAAGCTGTTGATGAAGGCGATAAAGTCGCTCCCGTCGATGACACCATCTGGCTCGCGCGCGTCGAAGCCGCCGCCTGCGACGTCCGCGGTGGCATCGACATCCCGATCCCCGATGCCGAAGCTGTTGATGAAGGCGATGAAGTCGGCGGCATCGATGGTTCCATCAGGAACAAGGCCGCTGTTGCCGCCGCCCGTGACGTCGGCAGGACCGCATGAGGGGCTTGGTTCAAGTCGAATGAGATCATCAACCCAGTCAGAGCCAGAATTGCTAGAAGATGCGGTCACGGTGCTGCTCAGGCTGTACGTGCCCGGAAAGAGCATGCCATCGTCATTGTTGCCGGTTTGTCCTCGAATCGCACCAGTGATTGGCTGCAGTTGGATCGGAATAAATGTCGAGGTCCCGTATCGTTGAATCCGATACGCGATCGGTTGTTGAAGCTCAAATGTGACTGGGGTAATTGTTGCCATACCAGTCAGCGCACTGCCCGAATGCCGGGCGTCACCGCTGATCTCGATCTGGGTGCCGCTGTCGTCACTTCTGAGCATGACTGCAAGACTGGCAAGCCCGCCGCTGGTGGACCCGCTGCCCTGTCCGCCACGCGGGCCGACCACGCCAGGTGTTGACCTGAAAGGCGGGGGGCCACTCCCGTTAGCCAGATCGATCATGCCGCCAGTAAAGCAGGTCCGATCGAGACGAACATAAGCGGCACAACTCGTCGATGCACCGGTCGCACCATTGGCGATTACCTTGAAGCGGAGTGGACCAACTCCACGGCCACGTCGGAACGACGAAGTCATCAGCGTTGGAGTCCGCGAACCGGAACAAACAAATGAGAGGGTCGACTGCGGATCGGCAAACAGTCCATCGGTCAGCAACACGTAGTGGTTGGAGTAGCTGGGCAGCTCGAGAAGCCACTGGTAGGTCACTGGATCGGGCAGTGTTTCTGTCGCTGAGATCGTCACTGTCGAGTCTGGACATGCCATCTGGTCCATCGGTGATACCGAGAGACCTGCCGGCTGTACGCAACTCACAATCGTCGCCGTGCTGCTGTACCAGCCTTCGCAGTTCGATGAGTCATTGATCCGAGACGCACGCAGCCGAAATGACGCCGTACTGGGGGCGTTCCCGACATGAGAGACCGTCAAGCTTCTGGAAGACGTGCCCGCAAGCAAGAAGGGCTGGCCGCGGATCATGACAGAAGTGCCGTCGGCAAGCGGTCTCCACCCCGTGCCCGGATAACTCGGATCCTCGGTTTCCCAAGAGAACTGAGCGGATGCATCATTGATTAAGGAGGCGTCCGGACTAGGTGAAATAATAGTCGGGGATCCTGCTACGACTATTCGTTCGGACTGGCCAACCAGAGGAACTCGTGCAAAGCTCGTGCAGGAGGTCAAGGAGGAAAGGGGGCTGGTGGCTGAGGAGCACGGGTTGCTGACGACACACTGGAACTCCAATCGCGCGTAGTCACTCAAGAGAGTCACCTGCAATGACGGCGTGCCCGTCCCGACGAAGAGCGCGTTCATCGTCGAAACGCCATCGGACAGCATGGTCCACGGAGCGGACGATGAAAAACGAGCCCGCCACCGAACGGTAAGCGGTGCTGATCCGCTCGTGTTTGCCGAAAGGATCGTGGTCTGTCCAGTTGGTGTTTGGCGAGAGGTCGGCCCTCCTATCGAGACGCTCACGGGGTAGCACGTCGAGACCGTTGTAGCCTGGCTGACAACGAGCGAGCACGGATTTGCGGCCGAGTTCTGAAAGACAAAGCTTGTTGGTGTCGGTGACAGCGGTGTCACCAGCAACTGCGGCGACGCCGCCCCTTGAACCGTGAACAACGTGGTCCCACCGACTGAGTAAGGGCCGTCCGCCAGTGGCCGCCACCCGTTGCTGTAGGACGGGTCCTGTAGTGCCCAGCGGTAGTTGATCGGAGCCGAGCCGGCAGAGGTGGTTGTGAGCACCGCGGTTTGTCCGACGGGGACCTGCTGTGTCGCCGGGCTGGCAAGTGCGATGCTCGCCGGGTAGCACGTTGACACGGTTGTGGTCTGGCTGACAACCAGCGAGCACGGGTTCGCGGCCGAGTTCTGAAAGACGAAGCTTGTTGGGGTCGGTGACAATGGTGTCACCAGCATCTGCGGGGCCGTCGCCCCTTGTACCGTGAACAACGTGGTCCCACCGACTGAGTAAGGGCCATCCGCCAATGGCCGCCACCCATTGCCAAAGGAAGGGTCCTGAAGTGCCCACCGAAAGTTCGGTGCTGTGCCGCTGGCGGTCGTGGTCAGCACGGCGGTCTGCCCGACGGGGATCTGCTGTGACGCCGGCGAGGTAAGAATCAGCGTGGGCGGAACCGGAACCTCCACTTGAACGCGGTAGCCGTCGACCCAGAGAAACGTAGCTGGTGCGCTGCGACTGTCCCGCTGGATGCCAACCTGGAGTGCATTCACATCGGCCGCGGTCCATGCCCGACCGAGCAGGTTCGTGATGTCCCAGCCGCCGTCGTCCGGTCCACGCCAAGACTGGTTGCCGGAAATTCGGAGTACCGGTAGCGCAACTTCGGCGAATGGCCCACGTACGCGAACCTGAATATCCCCTGCCGCCGTGGAGCTGTTGTCAGCGCCAAAGCCGGTTCGAACGCTGATCTTCACCTTCGTGATGGCTGGGCACGCCTGCTGGGCAAAATCCGCGAAGTCGGTCGCCCAGAGATAGACGTTGGACCCCGCAGGTCCGGTTGGGCAGTTGGCGGAGCAGTCGGGAGACCTGCCTTGCCAGCACGCGCTGTTGTCCGAGGCTTCGAACCGCGCCTGGGGTTCGTAGTTCCATCCGTCGACGTTGGGGACGTTTGTGGCAAACCGAGTGAAAACCTGCTGGGCGTGCGCGGGCGCAGCAACCGCGAGAAGGGCGAAGAGAAGGAGAAAGCTGTTTCTCATAACGTTCATAGAGTCCTCAAGACTGCCGGCGGGCGGCGTTCGTTTTAGGCTCGGCGATTGGCAGTGGTCGTTTGGGGCGAGTGAGATTGAACCAACGGCTCGGCGGGCTCCCGTGCCTGGTGCAAAACGGTAAGCGATGTCGACGCTCCAAGCTAGCCGATGACAAGACAGTTGTTGTGACAGCGATCTGTTTCACATTGGGATCGACATTCATCCTGGCTTCACACTCCTTTCTGGTGAAAGCCCCAGCGGTGGCCCGTCTCTCCATGGCCTGACCAATCCGGTAGGCGTTACGATCCAGCAATCTCCGACTTGCCCCGCCGCTGTGTGCTTCAGCGACACTGACCTCGGGCTGATCAACGCCAGACTCACCTCGCGCCTCCGGGAGCCTCGCACAGTTCCGTCCACCGTGCGGCGTCCTCAAGCCGCTGGCTGCGGCTGTAGAAAGCCGCGAGGACACAGGCAGCGTTGCGGCTGGCCTGCTCGTCCGCCTGCTGGACGGCATCGTCGTGGCATCGGAGAAGCAGTCGTTCAGCCTCCAGGATCGCGCCACGCTTCTCGTGTACCTCCACCAGCAGCGACGTCGCGGCCCGCACGAGCGGTGCGGTTGCGCCGAGCGAAGGCCGTGCCGCCTCCACCATGGATGAGGCGACCGTCGCGCTCTCGTTGTACCGCCCGGCCCAGTTGAGTGCCTGGGCGTATCGAGCTGACAGTTCCAGCGAGCGAAAGTGCGTGTAACCCAGCACGTCCCAGAGCTTGCCCAGGACGCTGGGATACTGATCGACTGCTTCGGACAGGAGCTGTGGTTCGAGGCGGCCCGCCTCAGCGGTGAGAGCGACCTGCTCGGCCAATGATGCAAGCGATTGTGGATGCAACAGACCAAGCGACTGCTCAGTGTCCTGCGTGACGCGCTTCCGGTTGCCGAGTGCTTGCTTGTAGGAGGCGATCGCCTGGTCCGCCGGGAGATCCTTGAAGGCCTTTCGTGCCCGTTTCAGATCTAGCAATGCGAGATTGTGCCTGGTGATCAGCGTATCGACATGAGCGGACCCAAGCACGGCGGTGCGATCAGTGAGTACCTCGTTGTAGATTCGCTCCGACTCATCGAGATTGGCCTGCCCAATAGGCTCGGAGGCGGCCTGCTGGTTCTTGAGCAGTCCGGCAAGGTCGTTTCTCAACGACAAAGTCAGCGGTGCGCGGGGGCCAGCCTGTTCGCTGGCTCGCGTGATTGCTGCGCGGAGGGAGGCGAGGTCACGGTCCGAAATCGACTGGCGCAGCTTGGCATCGGCGAGTCCGCTGCTCAGTTGCAGTCGCGTCGTTGGATCCAACTCGACGGCGGACGCGCTGGCCTGCTCGAAGAGCAGCACGGCGTTCCGCGGATCTCCGGCACGAAGAAGGGCTTCGCCGAAGGCGATACTGAGTTCAGCCCGGAGTTGTGGCTCATCTTTGAAACGCTCCGCGATTCGCCCCGCAGCATCCGAAAGGAGGCGTGCGGCATCTGGACGGACGTTTTCGACTCCAAGACCGACGATGTCCTCACGAATCAAGTTGCTGAATGCTTCCGCAACAGCCTGTTTCCGCTTTGCCTCGATCTTCGCCGCCCGCTCTGCCTTTGCGTTCTTTTCCGCGAGCAAAAGTCCCCAGCCCGTGGTGACGACGCCAATGGATAGGGTTAGCAAAACGGCGCCGACGGCTCCCACCACCACCCGGTTCCGCCTGACAAACTTCCTAACCAGATACGCCCGGCTCTCCGGCGCGGCGTCAAGCGGTTTGCCCTCCAGATACCGCCGCACATCGGCCGCCATGGCCGCGGCACTGCCGTAGCGGCGGGCGCGGTCCTTGCGCAGGGCCATCATGGGGATCCATTCCAGTTCCTTGCGAAGTCTGCCAGCCAGCTTCGAGCGGTCCTCACCGCGGGCGGTGCCGATCGCGGTGCCGGTCTGGCCGTCGATGGTCTCCAGCCGCGTGCTGGGCTTGGGTGGGTCAACTTCGCGGATGATGCGGTGCATCTCGGCCTGGCCGGCGGCCAGCAGCGTCTGTGCATCGTGTGGCAGGATGCCCGCCAGCAACTCGTAGAGCACAACGCCCAGCGAGTACACGTCCGAGCGGGTATCGACATCCTGCTTGCCGCCATCGGCCTGCTCGGGGCTCATGTATAGCAGCGTGCCAACGGCGATGCCCTGCATGGTCTCGATGGTCTGGTCGATCAGCCGCTCGCCAGTGGCCTTGGCGATACCGAAGTCGATGACTTTGGCCACCGGTTTGCCATCGACCTTACTGACCAGGATGTTCCGCGGCTTGATGTCGCGGTGGATAATCGCCTTCTGGTGGGCGTGCTGCACGGCCTCGCAGACGGAGATGAACAGTTCCAGCCGCTGAGACACGGTGAGCCGGTTGGCGTCGCAGAACTCGGTGATGGGCTCACCGGCGACGTACTCCATCACAAAGTAGGGCCTGCCGTCCGGCGTGGACCCGGCATCAAACACCCGGGCGATGTTGGGGTGATCCATCAGCGCCAAGGCCTGCCGCTCCTGGTCGAAGCGGGCGAGGACTGACTTGGAGTCTCTCCCGGCGCGGATGATCTTCAGCGCCACCTGCTGGACCATGGGGGACTTGCGCTCGGCCAGATAGACCGAGCCGTAACCGCCCTCGCCGAGCAATGACTTGACCCGGTACGGGCCGACAGTGGTGCCGATGAAGGGGTCAGCCGTCGTCTCGGGCGGCTCATCGCCCAGTTCGGCATCCTTGGCCAACTGCTGCAGGACTGCTTCGAGCAGGCGCGTGTCCTGGCCACACTCCTGCCGCAGGAAGGCCTCCCGCCGCTCCGGCGGCAGGTCGACTGCGGCTTCGAACAGTTCCATCTGGCGGCGGAGGGAGTCGGACATTGTGGTGGGGGAGGCGGTGGGCGGCGGGTTAGGTGGAAAGCACGGTTGTGAAGCAGGAGGTTACGGGCTTCCTGTACTGAATGAAGCGAGATCCGTGGACGGACCCTGCGCCGGAACTAGAAGTTCTGTCAGGGATTCCGCCTCGGGAGCCTCGGCATCAGCCGCCGGGCTGTCAACGCCACCACCCCACCAGCGGATAGGCCACGGTGGGGCGGTGGTTCTGCGGGCTCAAATGGCGTGGCTGACAGGGCACTGCGCCAGGGGATGTGCTAGGTGCCAACTCAGCGGGTGATGGCAACCCGCTGGCTGATCACGGCGGTGAAAGGGCCGCCACCGGAGATTGCGGTGAGGATGACATTGTCTTCCCGCACATTGGTGGGGACGCGGAAGCTGATGGTGGCGTAGCCGTTGGCATCAGTCCGCACCGAGGGCAGCGCGGTGGCCGAGCGGATGTTCGACTGCCAGGTCACGGCAACCGGGCAGTTGGCAACAGGATGACCGTTGGCCGTCAGGCGGATGCGCCAGGTGGCAATGTGGCCGCGGGCGGCCTGCGGGGCGCTCGCCGTGCTGAACCGCGAGTTGCGGACCGGCGAGGCCTCGGCGATTGCCGCACCGGGGCCGACGGTCAGGGAGCCGACCGCAGTCACGCCCGCGGCAGCGAACAGCAGGGCGGGGAGGGTGGCAACGGCGAGGACCTTGGACAGGATCGCATTCTTCATGGTGAACTCCTCGTGGCAGGTCACAACGCACGCCCCGGAAAAGCCCGGGCCGGCCGGCTGGCCGGGCCGCGTGCGTCCGACTCGGACTCATGCGGCGGTGGTGGTGGCTTCCACATCCCCCTAAGCGAAGCGGAGGAGATCAGGCGATCATCAAGAAGTGAAAGGAAACGATTTTGTGATGCCGCGGAATGAACGTCCGACTGCGAAATGTTCTATTTCACACCCTGAAGTGACGGGCTACGCGGGGCCGCCCTCGTCCACCCTGGATTTGACAACACTCGGATCGACTGACGGGCCGCTCAATGGACCTCCAGGCGGCGACGGCCGCGGCGGTGTCTCGGTGGCCTCCGCTTGGCAGACCATTTGCCAGACGACGGTCAGCAGTCGCGCATTGCCGGCGCACTGAGCGCGAAGGAACGCCTCCCGCCGCTGGGGCGGAAGTTCGAGGGCGGCTTCAAAGAGCTCGATTTGACGGCGGATGGAGTCGGGCATGGTGGTGGGGGGGGACGGTGAGCCGGGAGAGAAAGGAGCGACTGGAGAGAGTCAGCAGCGGCTTGTGTGGCGAGCGTCATGGCGTGCCGCACGGCGGAAGCGGAATTCACTTGACGACGCCGCGCTGGGGAACTTCAGTCGTCGGAGAGTCATCGCCAGAGGGTGAACGAAGCCGTAACGCCACCACCCCACCGCCGGCAGTTGCCGGGGTGGGGTGGTAGTGTGCTGTGGGCCGCGGCGGCGTCTGGAAACCCTGATCCGGGACGCCTTGGGCCCGCGAGCTCAGCGGCCGATCGCAACCCGCTGGGTGATCACGGCGGTGAAGGGGCCGCCACCGGAGATTGCGGTGAGGTGGACGTTGTCGTCGTTCACGTTGGTGGGGATACGGAAGCTGATGGTGGCGTAGCCGTTGGCATCGGTCCGCACCGCGGGCAGCGGCGTGGCCGAGCGGATTCGCGACTGCCAGGTGACCGCGACCGGGCAGTTGGCAACGGGGTGGCCGTTGGCCATCAGGCGGATGCGCCAGGTTGCCACCTGGCCACGGACACCCTGCGGGTGGGCGATGGTGGTGAACCGCGAGTTGCGGACCGGGGAGGCCTCGGCGACGGCCGCACCGGATCCGACGGTCAGGGAGCCGACCGCCGTCACACCCGCGGCAGCAAACAGCAGGGCGGGGAGGGTGGCAACGGCAAGGACCTTAGACAGCATCGCATTCTTCATAGAAAACTCCTCGTGGCAGGCCACTTCGCACGCCCCGGAAAAGCCCGGGCTGGCCTGTTGGCCGGGCCGCAGGAGTCCAACTCGGACTCGTGCGGCGGTGGTGGTGGCGTCCACACCCCCTTGAGCGAGTAGGAGGGGGTGAGGCGATCACGTTGAACAACACTTTCTTTTTCGCCGCCACGTGCAGGGGCGGTCTGCCCGGCCGCCGGTGCACGGTGGTTACTGCTGTCCCGTTCACGTCGGGCGCATGTTCCCGCAAGGAAGGTTGCTCGTGTTGGCACCTAGTGAAAGCCCTAGCTGGTCAACCGAGGTCGAGCCGCTCGTCTGCAGGCGGCCCGATGGGCGGCAGGGCGGGAACTGGCTACCGTCGGCCCATGAGTGACATCGCCTACGCGACGCTTTCGAAGATGCTGACTGAGACCGCCTCAGGGAGCAAGGCAGTCACGCTGGCTGATGCGGCCGTGGTGTACGACGAGCTGCGAGTCATCGCCAAGGCGTTGTTCGATCGAGAGAAGCCCGGCCAAACCATTCAGGCCACAGCGCTGCTTCACAACGCGTGGATCAAGCTGTACGGGTCACCGACGCCGCCGGCGTTTAAGGATCAGCAGCACCTCATCAACACCTTCCGGCTGGTGATGAAGCGGCTGCTGATCGACCGCTCCCGCCGCGGGAAGCTGCCCGCGGGTGGACAGGCGGTTGAACCCGGCATGGATGCTGCGGTGAGTGCGGACTTCGGCAACGCGCCGGTTGAGGATGTCAATGCCGCCCTCGACAAGCTCCGGGGCGAGCTGCCGTTGTATGCCGACGTTGTCGAGTTGAAGTGTTATTGCGGACTCACCGAGGATCAGATCGCGTACATCATGGGCATCGGCGAAGCCACGGTGCGACGATACTGGAAGTCGGCCCGGACGTGGCTGCACGCCGAACTGGCGGCGGGGGCGACGAGCGGGGCAGATCAGGCGGGCACACCGGGCTGAGGGTCCGTTGGCTCGATCCGCCGGTGGCGCCGAAGTGGCGTGCGTGAGTGCCTCTTTACGCTTTCTAGTGACGGCCTCGGTTCGACCCACCGTTGCCCCAGTTGTGGCCGCGTGGTATCATTTTTTCGCCGCCAGTTCGCCCACTTTTCCCGGCCGGGCGGCGACATTTCGGATAGGAGAGTTGATATGCAGACCTCGTTGACCTCTTCCGCTCCGCTCCTGCGATTGTCTCAGTTGATGTATGTTGCCGCACTGGTGCTGCTGGCCACGGGCCTGGTTGGGGGCAGCCGGGTGTCGGCGCAGATTGTCTATACCAGCCAGATTCGCCAGCTTGCCACGTCGAACATTGATGGTGACTTCAACGGCCAGGTGAGCTCATCGACCGGGCCGTGGAACCAGAATGTGGTCGCCGGCGGGGTGCCGGGACAGCAGAATCAGATTCAGCTGCAGAGTGATCTTGCTGCCACCTCCATTTCCTGCTCGGCGACGAGCACCATCCGTGCCGCGGGGAGTCCGTCGCTGGGTTCGGCAGGGTTGTTTGTGCTGTCGGCGCAGTTTCAACTCAGCCAGCCGGCGGACTATGTGCTGGCGGTGAGCGACACGCTGGGTGTCACGGGGTCAGGCAGCTTCTCGCTGACGGGCGGCGGGGGGCCGCCGGTGAACATCTCCGGCCGCACGCTGACGCAGAACGGCACGCTGCCGGCGGGCACGTACACGCTGAACTATCAGTTCGCCGCGTCGGACCCGTGGACCGGCACGTTTGGTTTCTCGCTGACGCTGGGCGGGTTCCCGCTGCCGCCGTCGGCCATTACGTATCAGGGGCGGCTTGATGAGGGCGGGGTGCCGATGGCCGGCTTTGTCGATGTTCGGGGCGGTCTGTACGCCGACTCGACCGGCGGCGTGCCGATCGCGGCTGTCAGCGAGCAGCCGAGCTTGCCGCTGCGGGCGGGTGTGTTCACCGCCTCGTTTGATTTCGGTGATGCGCCGTGGATCGGGGCCGACGCCCGCTGGCTGGAGCTTTCGGTTCGGCCGACCGGCTCCGGCCAGCCGTTTCAAGTGCTCACGCCGCGGCAGCGGGTGGCCCCCGCGCCGCGTGCCCTTTCGGCAGTGCGCGCGGGGTTCGCTGACTATGCGGACAACTCTGGAACGGCCAGCCAGGCCAACTTCGCTTCCACCGCCGGGACCGCAAACGCGATCGATCTGTTCTCACGCGGCCTGCTGCGGGGTGAGTCCGGCGCGAGCGGCGACAGCCCGGGCCTGATCCTGGCCACACCGCTTGACAACCCCATCGCCCGTGCCTTTGTCGGCATGGCAGACGGGGCCAACGTCGGCTTCTTCGGCTACGCCGGGGGCGGCTGGTCGCTGACGATGCGGACCGACAACGGCAACGTGGGTGTGGGCACCCTGACGCCGGGGACCAAGCTGCACGTCGTGGGCAATACCCGGTCCGATGACTTTGAGTACGCGACGCCGCAGACGCGAAGTCTCATGGTCGGGTACACGGACTTCCGCATGCGCAGCAACGAGTCCACAGTGCTCAACAACGCGAGCTTCGGCGTGGCCGGTCCTGCTTCGAGCAGCACGGCGCTGATTGCCACCGCTCCGCTGCCGCAGGGGGCGGAACTGCTGAGCGTCACCTTCTACTTCCGCGACAGCGACCTGTTTGGTGATCTGCGTGCTGATGTGCTGCAGTACAACCCGCTGGTGCCGAACTTCACGGTGATTGCCGGGCAGTTGGACATGCCCAACGTGACAGCACAGCCGACCAGCCGCACGTTCTCGGTGAGCAGCGGGACCATCGCTGATCCGGGCAACAGTGTGATCATGGTGCAGATCTATCCGATCGGCACCCTGTGGGGCGGGCTGGACAGCAAGACGGTGCAGGCCGTGAAGTTCACGTATCAGATGAGAAAGCCGCTGTGAGCAGGTTGGGCTGGCCCGCTCGCAGTGTCCGGCGGCGGGCGGTGCGGCGATCCCCTGATTCGGGGTTGTGAACGCGGAATCTCTGCAACCGTCTGAGAAGACAGTTGAATGCCATCTGTCCCCTCCCTTTCTTTCGGAGCTATCCCATGCGCAACGCTTCATCGTTTGTGTTGTCCTGCATTGCCGCCCGTCTGACCGGGCTTGTTGTTGCCGCCGGGCTGTGCCTGCCCGCAACGCTGGCCCTGGCCCAGCCGGCCAATGACGTTGCTCCCGCGGCCACCCCTGCCGCCCCCGCTACCCCGGCCAAGCCAGCCAAGGAGCAGCCCAAGGAGCGTCCCAGCCGCGGCAAGGATGCGAATAAGGACAGCAAGGATTCCAAGGACGGCAAGGCAAAGTCCTCGAGTAAGCTGAAGGTCGGCGACCCGGCTCCTGCGCTGAAGCTCGGCAGCCAGATCAAGGGTGAGACGATCACCAAGTTTGATGCGGGTCAGGTCTACGTTGTTGAGTTCTGGGCCACCTGGTGCGGCCCGTGCAAGGCCACGATTCCGCACCTGACGGAGTTGGCCGGCAAGGTCGGCAGCAAGGCCAAGTTCCTGGGCGTCAGCGTGTGGGAGAACGACCAGTCGGCCGTCGGCCCGTTCGTGACGTCGATGGGTGACAAGATGAAGTACTCCGTCGCGACCGACGATGTGCCCAAGGGCAAGAAGGGCAACGAGGGCGCGATGGCCAAGGGCTGGATGGAAGCCGCGGGCGCCGGTGGCATTCCCACGGCGTTCATCGTCGATGGTGCGGGCAAGATCGCGTTCATCGGCCACCCGTCGAGCGACGACTTTGCGGCCAAGCTCGGTGAACTGACGGGCACTGAGCTGGTGTCGCCGGCCAAGGGCAAGAGCAAGGCTGACCCCAAGCCCAAGGCTGACAAGGGGGCTGACAAGGGCGCTGACAAGGGCAACGAGAAGCCCGCTGGCGGTAAGTAATCTGTCCGTAGTCCCTGCGGCGGGTTCATCTGCCGCCAGTTGACACCGCCGGCTTGCGGTGCAATACTCCTCTAACATGGTTTCCAAGCTCCATCATCACCAGCATCATCATCACCACGAATGTGTGTGAACGGTGTTGTCTGGCCCACGATGGTGAGGCCTCCTGAAGCGACTTTCAGCAGCGACCCCGGTTCACACGCCGGGGTCGCTTTGTTTTTCGGCCTGCCGCTCTTCCCTCCCCCGCCGCGGCCGGGCCCAATCGAAACAAAGCACCTCGCCGAACCGACCGGGCTCCCTGCAACAGGTGATCTCCCGTTGTTCTGAGTTTTCTTCCAGTGCATAGTCTCGATTGCGGAAAGGACTGCGTTATGTCGGCGACTTCTTCCGGTGGTGGTGCGGCGGCAATGGCCTCGAGCTCCGCGGGTGACCCGCGTGCGGCGGTGCCCGCCGCGCTGCACCTGGCACTGCCCAAGGGCCGCATGAACCAGGGCGTGCTTGCGCTGCTGGCTGATGCCGGGATCAAGGTGAGCGTCAGTGACCGCGGCTACCGCCCGCAGGTGAGTCTGGCCGGCATCCAGGCCAAGCTGCTCAAGCCACAGAACATTCTGGAGATGCTGGCTCTGGGAACCCGCGATGCCGGCTTTGCAGGTGCTGACTGGGTGGCCGAACTGGGGACCGATGTGGTTGAGGTGATGGACACCCAGCTGGACGTTGTTCGCGTGGTCGCCGCCGCGCCGCGGCAGCTGCTTGAGGGCGGCAAGCTGCCGGCCCGGCCGCTGGTGGTCGTCAGCGAGTATGTGCGGCTGGCCCAGCAGTGGATTGCCCGCCGCGGCATGGGAGACAAGTTTGTGCGCTCGTACGGGGCGACGGAGGTCTTCCCGCCGGAGGATGCGGACGTGATCATTGACGTGACGGCCACGGGTGCAACGCTGGAGGCCAACGGGCTGGTCATCGTTGAGGATGTGCTCAGCTCATCGACGCGGCTGTTTGCCAGCAGGCAGGCCTGGGGCGATGCCGCCAAGCGGCAGCGGATCAGCGACATCGCCTTGCTGCTCTCGAGCGTGCTGGCGGCCCGGCGGCGGGTGATGCTGGAAGTCAACGTGGCGGAGGGGGACCTGGAAGCTGTTATCGCGGTGCTGCCGTGCATGAAGCGGCCGACGGTCAGCCGCCTGGCGGGGCCGGACGGATACGCCGTCAAGGCCGCGGTGCCAAGAGACCAGCTCGCAACGCTTATTCCGCTGCTCAAAGCCCGCGGCGGGACCGATGTGGTCATTTCCCCCATCTCGCAGGTGGTTCCATGAACGCAGTAAACAGCACGCGTTCCGCTTCTTGTCAATCAACGGAGACTGCCGGCCAGTCGCCAGCATCGGGGCCATCGGCTACTCGCGGGCAGCTTCCACCGGCGGTGGGCATCCTGGCCAGTGGTTACTGCAAGCCGTCCAGGTTGCAGCCGATTGATCTGATGCTTGATGCCAACGAGGGTGTGAGCGTGCCGGCGGATGTGTTGGCCGACATGGCTGCCAAGGCCGTGGGGGAGACTTCCGTGCGGACGTACCCCTCAACGCAGCGGCTGCGTGTGCTGCTGGCCGAGCGTGAGGGCGTACCTGCGGAGCAGTTGATCTTGGCAGCAGGCGCGGATGACGCGATCAACCGGCTTGTTGCCGCGGCGTTGGGCCCGGTACCGGGGTCGGCGGCGGTGCTGACGACTCCGACGTTTGAGATGATCCCGCGGTACATCGCGCTGTTTAACGGTGCGGCCAGAGAGATCCCGTGGCTCGAAGGTGCGCTGCCGCTGGCTGAACTGCAGCGGGCGATTGCGGGCGATGTCAGCACACCGCCGGCGCGACTGGTTGTGGTGGTGACGCCGAACAACCCGACTGGGGCCGAGGCCTCGATCGCTGAGCTTGAAGCGGTGCTGGCCATGTGCCGCACTGCGGGGGCCGTGTTGTGCCTCGATCAGGCCTATGCCGAGTTCGGCGACAACGACCTGACGGCCCGCTTTGCACGCGAGCCGGGGGTGGTGATCACCCGCACGCTGAGCAAGGCCTGGGGGCTGGCTGGCCTGCGTGTGGGCTACGCGATTGGTGATCCGGAGATCCTGAGCCGCATGATTGCCGTGGGACAGCCCTATGCCGCGGCGGGGCCGAGTCTGAACATCGCCGAGCAGTGGCTGCGGCGCGGTGAGGGCACCATGCGGGCGTTTGTGCGAACCGTCAAGCACGAGCGTGCATCGATCACTGAGTTGCTGCGCGGGCTCGGGCTGCATGTTGTTGAGAGCCGGGCCAACTTCGTGCTGGTGACGCTGACTGACAAGCCGGGGCGTGCGGTCGGCAGTAGGGCCGCGCTGGTGGCTGACATGCTGGCCTCAGTCGGAATCTCGGTGCGGTGCTTCTCCAAGCCCATTTTGCTCGACAAGCTCCGCATCACGCTGCCCGGTGAGGCGGGGCAGTTTGCCCGGCTGTGTGCCGCACTGCGGCAGGTGCTGGCTCCGGGCGGGGCGTTGCCGGTTGCCTGCAGCACGCCGGAGGCTGCGGCGGCCGCCTGGGCGCAAAGCTGGGTTTCCATCGGCGTGCTGGGAGCGGAGGCCGTGGGCGGTGCCGAGGGGCTGCTGCGTGCCGGTGCGGCCCGAGTTGTTTCATCATCTGCCCAACTGGCCGCACTTGCGGCGGAGGCCGCCCAATGAGTTCCAACCCTCTGACAAACGCTGCTGCTTCAAGCCGGACCCGCACGGCCACCATCTCCCGCACAACGCGTGAGACGACGATTCGCGGAACGCTGAACCTTGACGGCCGCGGCAACGCGGCGATCTGCACCGGCATCGGGTTCCTGGATCACATGCTGACGGCGCTGGCGGTACACGGCCGGCTGGACCTTGAGGTCAGCTGCACCGGCGACCTTCAGGTCGATGATCACCACACCGCGGAGGATGTTGCGATCGTGCTCGGACAGTTGATCGATGCGGCCTTGGGTGACCGCGCGGGGATCGCCCGCTACGGTGCGGCGTTTGCCCCGCTGGATGAGTCCCTGGCGCGGACGGTGATCGATCTGTGCACGCGGCCGATCTGCGAGTGCGACCTGCGGCTGGTGCGCGAGAAGTTGGGCGAACTGAGCTGCGAGAACGTGCCGCACGTGCTGCGGAGTCTGGCGATCAGCGGCCGCTTTACGCTGCATGTGGATGTACTCAAGGGCAGCAACGACCACCACAAGGTCGAGGCGGCGTTCAAGTCGCTGGCCCTTGCGCTGCGGCAGGCGGTTGCGATTGATCCTGCGCTGGTCGGCACGGTGGCCAGCACCAAGGGAGTGCTGTGATGAGCAGCTCCCAAGGGACTGATCGGATCCGGGTCTTGCTGGTGCCCACGGGCACAGCGAATGTTGCCTCCGTCGCTGCCGCCCTGCAGCGGGCCGGGGCCATTGTGACGATGTGCCGCGATGCTGGCGAGATCGCCACCGCCGAGCGTGTGGTGCTGCCCGGTGTGGGCTCGTTTGATGCCGCCGTCGCAGAACTCTGCCGCCGCGGATGGTTCGAGCCGCTGCAGCAGCGGCTGGCTGCCGGGCTGCCGACGCTCGGCATCTGCCTTGGCATGCAGCTGATGCTGGAGGTGAGCGACGAGTCCGTGCCGCCGCGGAATACCCGTGGTCTGGGTGTGATTGGCGGGGCCGTGGAGCGATTCGCCAGCGGCCCGTGGCGCGTGCCGCACATGGGCTGGTCGGCGGTTCGTGTTCCGCCAGACTGGTGTGGCGCAAGTGGGGGGGCGGTGGGTGAGCGGCTCGCTGATGGTCAGGCGTACTTCGCGCACTCGTACATCATCCCTGCCGTTGTGCCCGATGCAAGCCGCTGGATGGTCGCGGAGTCGGAGTACACGGGGACGCGCTTTGCCGCGATGGTGCGAAGCCGCGCGTTTCCCGGCGTCATGGCTTGCCAATGCCATCCCGAACTGTCGGGCTCGTGGGGGGCGGCAGTGTTTGCCCACTGGCTTGGGGTGTCCGCCGGGACTGGAACCTCGCAGCGGCCGGCAAGTCGCTCCGATGTCCGCATCATCCCGTGCATGGATGTTCGCGATGGCCGCATTGTCAAGGGCACCCGGTTCGCCAATCTGCGCGATGCAGGTGACCCTGCGGAGCGGGCCCGGCTGTACGCCGCGCAGGGCGCCGATGAACTGGTGATGCTCGATGTCTCGGCCGGGCCGGAGGGCCGCCGGGCGTGCCTGGAGACGATCCGTGCCATCCGGGCAAGCATTGACATCCCGCTGTGCGTCGGCGGCGGCGTGCGCACCGCCGAGGATGCTTCGGCGATGCTCGACGCCGGTGCAGACAAGATCGGTGTCAACTCCGCGGCGGTGCGACGGCCGGAGTTGCTCGGTGAGCTCGCCGAGCGCTTCGGGCGGCAGTGCGTGGTGGCCGCGATTGATGCGGCCCGCAGGGGCCAGGCCTCGCCCGCACCGCAGCCAGCGGAGAGCGAAGATGGCCACAGCTGGGAAGTTGTCATCGCCAGCGGCACGCAGCGCACCGGAATGGATGCGATTGCCTGGGCCAGTCGCGTGGTGGAGCTTGGCGCAGGTGAGATCCTGCTGACGAGCTTTGACCGCGACGGCACCGGTGAGGGCTACGACATCCCGCTTCTGGCGGCCATCGGCCGCCGCGTGACCGTACCGGTGATTGCCTCGGGCGGGGCCAGCAGGCCGGAGCACCTGGCCGTTGCCGTGAGCCAGGGCGGCGCGGATGCGGTGCTGGCGGCCACAATCTTTCACGATGGCCTTTACACCGTCAGCGACGCACGGGCTGCGCTGTTGGCTGAATCGACGACCCGGACCAACCCAGCCCCGCGGCAGGAGAGCATCGCGTGATCATCAACTCCATCGACCTCATGAACCAGCAGACGGTCCAGCTCCGTCAGGGCCGCGAGAAAGTGCTTGATGCCGGTGACCCGCGGCCGATTCTCGAGCGGTTCAACATGCTCGGCGAGGTTGCGGTCATTGACCTGGATGCCGCCATGGGCCGGGGTAGCAATGCGGACATTGTCCGTGATCTGCTGCCGCTGGGCCGCTGCCGCATCGGTGGTGGCATCCGCACGGCGGAGTCTGCCCGCCGCTGGCTGGATGCCGGGGCCGCGCGCGTGATCCTCGGAACCGCGGCCACCGCTGAGACGCTCAGCCAGGTGCCGCGGGATCGGGTGATCGCCGCGCTGGATGCGCGGGACGGGAACATCGTCATTGAGGGCTGGACCCGCGGCACCGGGGCGAAGGTGGCCGAGCGGATGCGTGAACTCGGCCAGTATGTCGGCGGGTTCCTGGTGACCTTCGTTGAGACTGAAGGCACGCTCTCGGGCCTTCCTGTTGAACGGGCCAGCGAACTGGCGGAACTCTGCCGCACACTGGGCTGCAGGTTGACTGTTGCCGGCGGTGTGCGGACTCCGGCCGAGGTTGCCGCGCTGGATGCCATCGGTGTCGATGCGCAGGTGGGCATGGCTGTGTACACCGGGCTGATACACCCGGCCGACGCTCTGTGGGCCTGCCTCCGCACGGATCGCGCCGACAGGCTGGTGCCCACCATGGTGTGCGATGCCCGCGGAACCGCGCTCGGTCTGGTCTACAGCGATGCCGAGTCGCTGCGGGCCGCGTACGACGAACAGCGGGGCATCTACCACTCGCGCAAGCGAGGGCTGTGGCGCAAGGGCGAGACCAGCGGTACCACGCAGCGGCTGCTGCGCATCGATGCCGACTGTGATCGCGACTGCCTGCGGTTCACGATCGATCAGACCGGCGCGGGCTTCTGCCATAACGGCACGTGGTCGTGCTTCGGCCAGACTGGCGGCCTGGGTGAGCTTGAGCGGCGGCTCATCACCACCGCCGCCCAGGCCGCGGCAGGTACCGGTGATGCCGCCAGCTACACCGCCCGACTGCTGGGAGATGCGACGCTGCTGAGTGCCAAGCTCAAGGAGGAAGCCGCGGAGCTCTCCGCTGAGACCTCGCGAGAACGAGTTGCATCGGAAGCGGCCGATGTGTTGTATTTCACCTTGGTCAAGCTTCGCGCCCATGGTGTGAATCTGGTGGATGTCGAGCGTGAGCTCGACCGCCGTGCGCTGAAGCTGCAGCGACGGCCCGGCGATGCCAAGCCGTAAGGTGTGCCGATCGGGCCGGCTGACTCAAGATGCCGCCCCTGCCCGTGCTCACCGTTTCGCATCCGGTTGGTCCCCCGTGTGTTCGTTCCCTTTCGATCCGGCAGCAGAGTTGTACCCGTGAACACCCCGATGCCCGCTTCCGCATCCGTACCAAGTGGCCCTGAGCTTCTCCGCATCGTCTCGGCCGATCAGGCCGTGCTGCCGCGGACGGACCTGCTTGATAGCGCAACGCTGGAGAGTGCCCAGCAGATTATCACGACGGTTCGCGCCCAGGGTCGCCAGGGGTTGCTGGACTGCGGCAGGCGATTTGGTGACCTGCCACCGGCTGATTCCGGCGAAGACTCTGGACCGCTGCTGCTCGGACCGGACGTGCTGCGGCAGGCTCTTGGCCGAATCACGCCGCAGACACGCGCCCTGCTGGAGCGTGTGGCCGGCCGCATCGAAACCTTCGCCCGGGCCCAGCGTGCTGCGGTGACGGATCTCGAACTTCCGGTTCCCGGCGGTGTCGCTGGGCACACCGTGACACCGGTGCGGCGAGCTGCCTGCTATGCCCCCGGCGGCCGGTATCCGCTGCCTTCCACCGTCCTGATGACCGTTCTGGCGGCGCGGGCGGCCGGTGTGCCTGAGGTGTACGTGCTCTCACCCCGCCCGGGTGATCTCATGCTCGCCGCCGCGGCAATCGCCGGGGCCGACGGTGTGCTGCCGATCGGTGGTGCGCACGCGGTGGCCGCCGCCGCGTATGGGGTGGAGGTACCAGTGTGCGATGTCATCGCCGGGCCGGGCAACCGGTTTGTCACCGCGGCCAAGAAGCTGCTTGTCGGCACGATCGGCATCGACATGCTCGCCGGCCCCAGTGAGGTGCTGATCATCGCCGACGACACCGCCGATGCCCGCACGATTGCCGCCGACATGCTCGCGCAGGCCGAGCACGACACCGATGCTTCGGCCGTCTTGCTCTCGACTGATGCCGGTCTGATCGACCGTGTCGGCCGTGAGTTGGCCGTGCAGCTTGCCACGCTGCCCACTCGGGCGGTGGCCGAGGCCGCGCTGCGTCGCAACAGCTTTGCCGCACTCTGCCGCGATACCGGCCACGCGGCCGAGTTGGCCGCCTACATCGCTCCCGAGCACCTGGAGGTGCACACGCGGGATGCCGAGGCGGTGACGCGGCGCGTTGGTACGTACGGCGGCGCGTTCATCGGCGCATCAGCGGCGGAGGTCATCGGTGATTACGGCATCGGCCCGAACCACACGCTGCCGACTTCCGGTACGGCACGCTTCACCGGCGGGCTGAGCGTGCTGCACTTCCTGGCGGTTCGTACGTTCATCCGCATCGACGACCCGGCGGCGGCCCAGGGGGTGTACGCCGACTCCGCGGCACTTGCGGAACTTGAGGGGCTGGCCGCCCACCGCCGCAGTGCACAGCTGCGGCAGAACTGACCAGCCGCTTGCGTCCGGGCCAAACTCCGTTTTCCAACACAACCGCATCAGCCCGCAGCGGCCACCTGCGTGCGGCCACGCCAGCTCCGGCGGCCGGTCTTGGCCAGAATCAGCGAGTGCCACTGGATCAGCGTCATCAGTGTGATGCCCACCGGGTGCAGCACCACGGAGAGCAGGCTCTGCTGGAATCGCGCCGCCAGCATCGCACGCTCCAGCGTCGCGGCTACAACCGCGCTGATTGCTAGCGCCAGTTGCGTCTGCGTGAACGCCCCCGCCAGGCCGCCCAGGCCAGCCGCATCCAGCAGCGGTGATGCTGCCGCACCCAGCAGGGCCAGAACCACGACCAGCCACGGCAGCACGTGCCCCAGCATGTGCATGATGGTGATCACCACCAGCAGCGTAACGGAGCCGAGCCCCTCGAAGGCGTTCTTGGCAAAGCCGCGCCATGTTGCACCAAAGCCGTTGTACATCCGCACGCGGCACAGTTCCGTGCCATCGAACAGGTCAGTCTTCAGCCCCGCCTTGCGTACCGCCCGCGGAAGCTTGATGCCGTCGTGCATCGAGTCCTTAAACGCTGCGTGCCCGCCCGCAGCCCGCCAGGCCTCGCTGCGCACGAACAGGAACTGGCCGCACCCGGCGCACGCCGCGGGGTCATTGGTCGTGCGCATCCGCGGAATGGGCAAGTAGCTCAGCAGGATGAAGTGAATCAACGGGATCACCAGCTTCTCACCGACCGTCACGGTGTCCTGCCGGGGGAAGGTGGACACGAGATCGGCCTTGCTCGCCGCAGCGGCGGCCAGGGTCCGGGCGATCGCGTCGGGTGCGAACCGCACATCGGCATCGGTAAACAGCAGCCACGAGCCGGTGGCGAAGTTGCCGGCCTGCTGGCAGCCGAACTGCTTGCCGTTCCAGCCATCCTGCAGCGCAAGCGTCGGAACGGCCTTCACACGCGGGTCCTCTGCGGCCAGACGGGCCAGGATCTCGCCCGTGCGGTCGGTCGACTGGTCGTTATACACCAGCACTTCAAGCCATTTGTGGTTTCCGGCAAGCAGTGACCGCACGCACTGCTCGATGTTGGCTTCCTCGTTTCTCGCAGGGATGCACACTGAGACCAGGGGCTCGTCCGCGGCCTGGCCCTGTCCTGCGGCCTGGTCCGGTCCGGTGACTTCCGGCGCGGGGTGGTACTGCGCCAGGTTCACGATCACCATCACCAGCGCGACCAGAGCCGCAAAGCAGCCGATACCAAGCAACACCGTCAGAATCATGGCTGGCTCTCTTTTACTGCGGCCGCCGGTGCGGCGGTGGGGGGGGTGGGAGGGGTACCGCGTGCGCTATCCGCCTTCCGCGTCCGCCGCTTGGCGTTGATCGCCGCGGAGCGTCCCGTCAGCGTGAGGTAGAGATTGTACAGAGGGTTGATCCGCCCGTCGCCGGCTCCGAGCAGAACGTCAAACGCGTCGGGGTCGCGAGCCATCGCAAGGCCAGTCAGGTGCGTGCACGCGTCCTGCAGGCCGGTGGTCATCCGCCGCGTCCAGTCCAGGGTCGAGCCCGGGCCCTGGCCCGCTGCTGGCGGAGCAAGTTCCACCGCGTGCAGCAGCATTTCCGGCCGCCGATCCGTCCAGAAGACGAGCTCGCTGGCCACCGCAACGCACCGGCAGCCATGTGCGCCAGAGGCGGTGAACCCGTCGAGCTTGGCCGCTACGGCCGCGGCGCCCGGCCGCAGGCGGATCGGGGCTCGCACATCGGTGAACTCGCCCTGGGGCGTCAGCCAGAAAGCCGTGTTGGGCCGCGCGGTGAACCGCCCCAGCACGTGCGTGCCCATCGCATCAATCGCACCGGGCGCGTCGGGGTCGATTCCGAAGATCCCCAGCTTGCGGAAGAACGCGAACTTCATCAACTGCTCGGCTTCCATCGGCGCCAGCATGGGCCGGTTGGGCATCATCGTTCGCGACAAATACATGCCGATGAGCGGATCCCACCAGCTGCTGTGATTCATGATCACCATCAGCGGCCGGTTGTCGCTGTCGAGCCCGCGAAGCACCTCGGCCCCGCCACGGGCCATCGCCACCGTGTGAAAGTCCCTGCGCAGCATCCGGGTGATCCAGGTCCCGAAGAACCCGATGATCCGCGGCGACGGCGTATCCGGGATGAGCGTTGCCGACGTCATGCAAACGACCGTAGGTGGCCACGCCAGCGTCCTTGCGGCACGCGGCCCGGCCCCCGCCTCAGGCCCCCGCCGTCACCGCTGCACGCAGCTTGGTTTCCACCACGGGGCGCTGCACCATCGGGTCGCCGTTGAGTGAGGCCACCGATGTCGGCGTGATCCCGGCATCCTCCAGCACCGATCGGGCCGCAGTCACGCCCGACATCAGCACCATCGGGACGCCCGGGCCGGGGTTGGCCGAGCCGCCGGCGAGATACAGGTTGCCCAGCACGCGTGAGCGGTTCCGCGGCTTGAAGCCGCCGTGCAGCTTGCCGTGGCTGGCCAGGCCGTAAATGGCCCCGCCCTCGGCGTTGTACATCGTGTCGATCAGCCCCGGGTGCAGGAACTTCTCGGTGACGATGTGGGCCTCGATGTCCTTCATGCCGCCGCAGCCCTTGAGCTTGTTGATGATCGTCGGCCGGTACTTGGCCAGCAGGCCGTCGGGGCCGTCCCAGCTCTGTCCAGGCCGCAGGTACGGGGTGTGGATGAGCACGTACAGCGACTCGCACCCCGCCGGCGCCTGGGCCGGGTCTGTCCGCGAGGGCACGGCCAGATAGATCGTCGGGTCCTTGGCCGGCACGCCCTTGTTGTAGATGTCGTCAAACTCGGCCTGTGAGTCGCGGCTGAACAGGAAGTCGTGGTGGGCGAGATGCTCGTACTGCTTGTCAAGCCCCAGGTACAGCACCACGCCCGAGCACGCCGGGGTGTACTTGCCGGCGATCTTGCGCTGCTCGCTCTGGGCCGCCGGTGTGGCCACCAGGTCGGTCATCGTCCGCTGCACATCGCAGTTGCTCACGACCGAATCGGCACGCAGCACGCGGCCATCGGCCAGTTCAACGCCGCTGGCTCGCGAGCCCTTGCTGATGATCCGCTTGACGCGGCAGCCGGTGATGATCGTCACGCCCTGCTCGCGGGCGATGGTCTCCAGCGACTTGGCCACCTTCCGCGTCCCGCCCATCGGGTACCAGCAGCCGTGGTCCAGCTGTGCCGCGGCAATCAATGAGAGAATCGCCGGGGCTAGGAACGGTGACGAGCCCACGTACTGCAGGAAGTGTTCGGCCACCTGCCGGATGTGCGGCTCGGGGATCATCTTGTGCAGCGTGCCGCCCACCGTGCTGTGCATCCGCATCGCCAGCACATCGCCCAGGAGCTTCGGGTCGCCCAGTGGGCTCATCCGCATCATGTCCGTGACGGAGCCAAGGTCCTTGTAGAAGAACACCTTGTCCGAGAGGTTGTACATCCGGCGCGAGAAGGTCAGGAACTTGCCCCACGCCTGCCCCACACCGGGCGTGCCGGGGAACTGGCGATCGAGAGCCGCCGACATCGCCTCGACGTTCTCCTGCAGGTCAATGACCGTCCCGTCTTCAAACATGCAGCGCCACTGCGGGTCCAGCCGCCGCAGGTCGATGTACTTGACCGGGTCCCGGCCCGACCGGGCGATGATCCCGCGCAGCACCTGCGGCAGCGTGATGATCGTCGGCCCCATGTCGAACGTGAAGCCCTTGTCGGTCAGCACATTCATCTTGCCGCCGAGGTGGTCGTTCTTCTCCACCAGCGTCACATTCTCGCCGCCAAGGTGGCTGGCCAGCTCCACGGCCGAGGCCAGCCCGGCCAGCCCGCCGCCGACAACCACAACCTTCGGGCCGGAGCCCCCCTTGGCGGTCGAGGCGGACGGATTTGTCATCGAGTTGGTCGTAGGCAAAGGTGAACTCCAGAACGCAGCGGGCAGAAAGTCGTGGCGAGCGGCAAGCAACGGGCCATCTGGCGACCACGGCCATCCGCCCCAGCCACCGGGAGCTTAGCGCGTAGTGCCACCGCACCCCTCTGGCTCTGGTTCGGGCCTGCCGCCCCGCTTGGATGCTCCGCAGAAGGGAAAAACACGCCCGGGGAAGGATTCTGTACGGATCCCACCCGACCGCACCGCTCCCGACCGCGGCACCCTTCAAGCCGCCCCGGGGCTGAAGCGATCGCCTCACTCCTTGACGAAACCTTGAACTTGATTCACTGAAGTGTCGATGCAACTTCTCACCGGCCCTGAGCGTGCCCTCTGGCACGCTGCGCCAAAGGGCCCAAGGGTGCGCTGGTGGCGAGAGGGAAGTCTTCTCCGGCGGGCGTTCTGCCCAGCCGGTCAGTTCCGTCCGAGGCATCGCTCTTCAGCCCTGCCTCGGCCGCACGCTCGAGGCAGGATGAGACGACGGCACGGTCCGGCACTTCGCCGGCCTTCAGGAGCTTGTTGTCATGAAGACCAGTGTCCTTGCTCAAGGTGAAACAAAGCGCGGCGTCGCCATGGTGGTCGTCTGCGCCCTGTTTGTCGGGTGCGGCTTCGTCGTGCTCAACCTCATGCCGGCCGACCTGCCGGGCACCAAGATCCCATCCCAGCCGGCCACGTTCACAACCTCCAGCGGTGCCACCCCCGCAGCTGCCACCCCAGCAGCCGCTCCCGCCGTGTCCGATGCCGGCTCGCCCGCCCAGCCGCAGCCCGCCGCCGAGCCGCCCAAACCGCTTCGCTCCGGAGTCCAGACCTTCGGCAGCTAAGGGGCCTTGCCCCCGACCTGTCTTCCGCCTCGCTGGAAGAAAGAGATCGCCCTCGCGTTTGCGCTTCCCACCCCTCCCCCCGCCTCCGCCCGAGGCCACCGAGTCACGCCGTTCTGAAAGGAATCACATGAACTCCAACAGGCGTTTCAGTGCGTTCACGCTCATCGAACTGCTCGTCGTCATCGCCATCATCGCGCTGCTTGTCGGCATCCTCCTGCCGGCCCTGGGCAAGGCCCGCAACAGCGCCCGCCTCTCGGTTTCTCTCAGCAACGTCAAGCAGATCGGTTCGGCCAACCTCGGCTACCGCAATGACTTCAAGGACCAGGTCCCCTCGCCGTTCTACTCGTTTAACGGCATGGTGTCGCTCTCAGTCTGGACCTACGGCGGCAAGTACAACAACGCCCGCTGGGGCGGCGTGCCCATGGCCGACATCCCACCCGGCCGCCGCGCCCTGAACCCCTACATCTACTCCGACCAGATCTTCGACACCACCGTCGTGGCCGGCAACCGTGAGAAGGTCGACCTCCCGGCCTTCAAATCCCCCGGTGACCGCGGCACGACCTACTCGCCCACCGGTGGCGGCAACTCCGTGCAGTACGACTACCGCTACTCCGGCTACGAGGACATCGGCACCTCCTACCCCATGAACATCTACTGGTGGCGCTTCGCCATCATCGGCGGCAACACGCTGGAAAACAACGAAACCGCCCTCCGCTGGGCCACCCGCCAACTGGGTTCCTCCACCGTCGATCCCACCAAACTCGTCATGTTCGCCGACCAGACCGCTTACGCCCTGATCTCCGACGATGATGCACCGCCCAGCAAGCGCATGGGCGAGTTCGGCGACGTCAACAAGTCCGTCATGGGCCTGCTCGATGGCCACGCCGACTACGTCCTGCTCGAACGCCGCAGCGCGACGGGCCGCAACCCCTACAACCCCTACGCCGTCGGCAGCATGGTCAGCGGCCCGCAGGACAAGCCGTTCCCCTACACCTTTATTCTGCAGCCCCGCTTGCGCTGAGATCCTCGTCAATCCCCCAGGCACGGACCGAACGTAACCACACCCGCAGGCCCAGCTTGCCGTGGCGGCTCTCCCAGCCGCCGCGGCTTGTTTTTTGTCTCTCCCAACACCCGTCTTGCCCGTGCCGACACCTTGTCCCGAGCCTCGCCGTCGCCCGCTCGCCGCCGTCAGTTGATCGCCGACGTCCGATCATCTCGCCGGTTGCCGGCCGCTCCCGGCCCCCGGCGGCGGCATCGCCCTGCGGATTCCCGCGGCACCTGGATCCGTTTGGCACCTCGACTCGTAGAATCTGTTCGGACGAACCGGTCGAACAGTCTTGACGACGCGTTCGTACGTCTATCTCTCCCTTGTGCCGGGCGTTCTGCCCACCGGCACCGGCCTGCTAAATCCTCCTCTGCCTGCCGACCGTCCCGTTACGCGGTTCTTCCGAGTCCCCATGTCGCGCGGCCCATGGCCCGGCCGCGTCCAGCCAGCCCCCGTGTCCTCCACGTGTCCCCGTCCGCTTCCCAAGTTCAAATGAATAAGCCCGCATCTCCAAAGGGTGGCTCCCGCAAGTCGGTCGTGCTCGTCGCCGCAGTCGCGCTGCTGGTTGGTGCGTCACTGGTCATTTTCAATCTCCTGCCCGCCGACCGCCCCGGCACCAAGGTGCCCGATACCTCCGCCGGAGCGCCCGCCCAGCCCGCCGCCGCCGCCGCCAACCCCCCCGCGCCGGCCCAGCCGGCCGCCCCGCCACCGGCTGCCGCACCCGTCAACCCCCGTCGTCAAGGCACCGAGACCCTGGGCGGCTAGTTTGACCTCGTTCGTCTTCCTCGACTCCTCAGCGTTGCCGCCCGCCGCCGGAGTCCCCGGTCCCCGCAGCGGCAACTCAAGCAGTGGGGGAGAGTAATTTGGGGGAGGGACGTTGGGGTTCTCTGTTTGCTCCGCATCATCATCCGCGGGGAAAGGACTCTCTGGTCATGGCTCGCATCCGCAACAAATCCGCCGCCTTCACGCTCATTGAGCTGCTCGTCGTCATCGCCATCATCGCCCTGCTCGTCGGTATCCTCCTGCCCGCCCTGGGCAAGGCCCGCAACAGCGCCCGCCTGTCGGTCTCGCTGAGCAACATGAAGCAGATCGGCACGGCCAACATCGGCTACCGCAACGACTACAAGGACCAGGTGCCCTCGCCCTTCTTCACCCTCAACGGTCAGACGTCCATCTCCGTCTGGACCTACGGCGGCAAGTACAACAACAACCGCTGGGGCGTCGCCCCGCTGGCAGATATTCCCCCCGGCCGCCGCGTCCTGAACAGCTACATCTACCCCGACCAGACCTTCGACACCAACGTCATCCCCGGCAACCGTGAGAAGACCGAGCTCGTGGCCTTCAAATCCCCCGGTGACCGCGGCACAACCTACTCGCCCACCGCTGCCGGCAACTCCGTCTCGTATGACTACCGCTTCTCCGGCTACGACGACATCGGCACCTCCTACCCCATGAACATCTACTGGTGGCGCTTCGCCGTCATCGGTGCCAACACCGTCGAGAACAACCAGGTCGCCCTCCGCTGGGCCACTCGCCAGCTCGGTACGGCAAGCGTCGATCCCACCAAGCTCGTCATGTTCGCCGATCAGACCTCCTACGCCCTCATCTCCGACGATGACACCCCGCCGGCCAAGCGAGTCGGCGAGTTCGGCGAGCTCAACAAGTCCGTCATGGGCTTCCTCGACGGTCATGCCGACTACCTCGAGCTCGAACGCCGCGCCGCCACTACCCGCAACCCCAACAACCCCTTCGCCGTCGGCAGCATGGTCAGCGGTCCGGCTGACAAGCCCTTCTCCTACACCTTCATCCTTCCCCCGCGCCTCCGCTGATAGTCCGCGGCTGTCGCTCCATGTTTCGGGCTCAAGCACCCGGTGTCGTCGAGATCCTCGATTCTGAGATGGAACCGATCGCCCCTGCATCCCGCCCGTGCCCGGTCCGTCTGTCGGCCCTGCTGCTCGGCATCGTTGCCGCCTTCGTGCCGCTGCTTGCCGCCGCATCGCAGCCGGCTCCGGCTGCCCTGTCGGTCTCCATCGTTCACACCTTCGGCACCACGCCAATCAGGGCGGAGGATGTCTCCTGCCGCACCGCAGCCGGCAACACAGTCTCCATCTCGCGGCTGACCTACTTCCTCTCTCACTTCGCCCTCCTCACGGCTGACGGGGCACGAGTCGAGTTCCCCCAGACGCTGGGGCTGATCAACGCCCTGACCGGAGCCGTCTCCATCGATCTGCCGCCAGTCGCACCGGGGCCGTACAGCGTCCTGGAGTTTGATATCGGCTTGCCCGAAGCGCTCAACCACGCCGATCCCGCATCCTTCGGCCCCACCCATCCGCTCAATCCAACTGTCAACAACCTGCATTGGAGCTGGCAGGGCGGTTACGTGTTCCTGGCGATCGAAGGCAGATGGGTGCAGCCCGATGACGCGCTGGGTGGCTATTCGTACCACATCGCTACCGAGGCCCACCGCACCCGGGTCCGCCTTCAAGCACCGTTCAACATCACCGGTGATACCACGCTGAGGCTGAAGTTCGATGCCGCCCGGCTCTTTTCCTCCGTCCACACGGTCGCAATCACCAGCGATGCCGCGACCCACTCGACCCACTCTGGCAAGGATGACCCGCTTGCCGGCCACCTGGCTGCCAATGCCGCCGCGGCGTTCTCCTTCGTCTCGGCTGCACGCACGCCGCCCGCATCCGCCCAGCGGCCGCACCGTGCCGCCCCGCCTCCTCCCCTCGGCACCACACCCTTCCCGCTCGCGCTTCCCAAGCACTTCCCCCAGCCCATGCTGCCGCTGGATAACCCGCTCACAGTTCAAGGCGTTCGCCTGGGACAGCGGCTCTTCTACGAGCAGCGTCTTTCCGCAGGGGATGCTCAGTCCTGTGCGTCCTGCCACCAGCCCGATGCCGCGTTTGCGGATGCCGGCAAGGCGCTGAGCATCGGCGTCAGCGGCGTCTCCGGCTCGCGAAACGCCATGCCGCTGTTTAACCTCGCCTGGTCGGCAGACTCCGGCTTCACCTGGGATGGCCGCCGCGCGCGTCTCCGCGACCAGGCGCTGGCCCCCATTTCCGATCCCCGCGAAATGCACCTGCCGCTCGACACCGCCGTGGCCAGGCTCAGCGCCGATGCAACCTACCCCGATCAGTTTGCCGCTGCATTCGGCTCTCCGGGCATCACGGCCGACCGTGTCGGCCTCGCCATCGAGCAGTTCCTCCTCACGCTCATCTCTGCGGACTCCAAGTTCGATCGCGTCCTGGCCAACACCGAGCAGTTCACCCCGCAGGAAAAACGCGGCCAGTTCCTCTTCGTCACTGAGTTCGACCCGGCACGGGGCCAGCTCGGTGCCGATTGCTTCCATTGCCACGGTGGCAATCTCTTCACGGACCACCAGTTCCGCTCCAGTGGCCTCGATGTTGACTCCGCCGACCCCGGCCGCGAAGGTGTTACCGACCGCCCCACCGACCGCGGCCGCTTCAAGACGCCCTCGCTCCGCAACATCGAACGCACCGCCCCCTACATGCACGACGGCCGCTTCGCAACGCTCGAAGCCGTCCTGGAGCACTACAGCGAGCACATCCAGCCGGCAAAGACCCTCGATCCCAATCTGGCCAAACACATCGTCACCGCGCCTGCCGACAAGCGTCGTGCCGGTGTCAAACTCTCGCCGGACGATCGTGCCGCCCTCATCGCCTTCCTCAAGACGCTCACCGACGACAGCTTCCTCCAGCGTCCAGGCCCGGCGGCACCCTCTCCCCAGCCGCCTACCGGAACATCCACCCCACAAACCCGCTGAACCGCTTCACGAACTTCGCATCCGGCGCATCCAGCGGCGTGCGGATCCGCGTCGATGTCCGCGACACCGCCACCGGTCGGCTCAGCCCCAGCAGCCCCGCTCGCCCGCGAGATGCTCCCCAGCCCGATTCCCCGTGCCCCGCAATCGCCGTGTCCGGAATCGCCGTGGGAATCAGCGAGTCGTTGATGTTCACCTGCGAGGCCCCCAGCAGCGGCGCAATCCGCTCCGCGGCCCCCTTCGCATCACGCGTGTACACACTGACCGAGAGGTGCTGCCCGCACCGCCGGTGAATCGCCAGCATCGCCTCCAGCCCACCCGTCGGCACCACCGCCAGCAGCGGGCCAAAGTGCTCGCCCCGCACCGCCTCGCTCGCCGCCGGGCAGTCCAGCATCGCCATCGGCCGCAGCACCGCCGGGTCACCTGCCGCGGGCAACTCCAGCAGCCCGCTGGCCGGCCGCGCCCCGCCCTTCACCGCCTCCTGTGCCAGTTCCACGCACCGTGCCGCCGCCGCGGCATCAATCAGCCGCCTTGGCCGTGCCGCCGCCGCCAGGGTCCCCATCTCCCTGGCAAACCGCTGGTACACCGCCGCATCCACCAGCGCCCGCCGCGGCGCCATGCACGTCTGTCCGCCATTGGTCGTCGCCGCGTGCCAGATGCTCCGCGCCGCCAGCACCGGGTCCGCATCCGCCATCACCAGGGCCGAGTCACAGCCCGAGAGCTCCAGCGTCGTCGAAACCAGGTGCTCTGCCGCCCAGGCCGCAATCCGCCGCCCAACCGCCGTTGATCCCGTGAACACCACATGGTCCAGCTTCACCTTCCCGCTGGTGTGGTCCTCCAGCAGGTCCGCACCTGCCTTCCGCGTCGCCGGCCGAACCTCAATCAGCCCCTCGCCCAGCTTCACATCCGCCGCCGCGGCAAGGGCCAGCTCCATCAGCCGCCCCTGGGTCCGGGGTGCTCGTTCCGACGGCTTGACAATCACCCGGTTCCCCGCGCACACCGCCTGCACCAGCTGAATCCCAAGCAACTGCACCGGATAGTTCCACGTCGCGATGATCGCCACCGTCCCCAGCGGCTGCTGCGTCAGCCTTGCCCGCTGCCCCACCATAAACCACGGCTTTCCAGCCGCCCTACGGGGCTTCAGCACCCCCGGCCCGTACCGCTCGTGCCACCGCACCGCCGCCAGCAGGGGCAGCACATCGGCCGTCAGGGCCTCAAAGTACGGCTTGTGGACTTCCTGACCGGCAAGGTCGCAAAGCTCGTCCCGGGCGGCCGTGACCAGCCGCCGGAAGGCCGCCAGCCAGCGCACGCGGTCCTGCATCCGCGGCACGCTCACGGCTCGAAACTGATTCAAGGTCGTTGCCAAGGTGGTACCTATGGTATCTTCTTCGCCCTGACCGAAGCCAGGTCTTCTCACCGCCCCGGGCCCTTCGGCCCCCATGCGGGCGGACAGTTCCGATCAGTCCCGTGTAGCGTCGGCACACTCTTATGGTTCGTTCAGCGGCATCAGAATCATCCCGTTCCGCGCCCCGCACCGCCGACCGCTCCCGCGGCGATGTCGCCATCATCGGCGCCGGCCCCGGCGGCCTGGCCACCGCCATGCTCCTGGCCGCCAAGGGCATCAAGGTCACCGTCTACGAGGCCGCACCCGCCATCGGCGGCCGCACCACCCGCCTGAGTCTGGACGATGGTGACGACCGCTACACCTTCGACACCGGGCCCACCTTCTTCCTCATGCCCTACGTGCTCGATGAGATCTTCGCCGCCTGCGGCAGGCGTCTCATGGACTACGTCAACCTCACCCGGCTTGATCCCATGTACCGCCTGGTCATGGGCCGCCAGGGCCAGTCGCCCATCACCATCAACTGCACGCAGGATGTCCAGGCGATGTCCGCCCAGATCTCCCGCGAGATCGACCCGCAGGATGGCCCCGCCTTCGCCGCCTTCATCGCCGACAACCGCCGCAAGCTCACCGCCTTCGAGCCCGTCCTCCGCAAGCCCTTCCGTTCGTTCCTCGATCTGCTGGATCCCAAGCTTCTGGCCGCCCTGCCCCACCTGGGCCCCACGCGCTCGGTCTACGGCGACCTCACCCGCCGCTTCAACAGCGAGTACACCAAGCTCATCACCAGCTTCCAGAGCAAGTACCTGGGCATGAGTCCGATGAAGTGCCCCAGTCTCTTTACCATCCTGCCCTTCATCGAGTACGAATACGGCGTCTGGCACCCACAGGGCGGCTGCAACGCCCTCATTGCCGGCATGGCCCGCGTCTGTGATGAACTCGGGGTCGAGATCCGCTGTTCCGAGCCCGTCGAGCGCATCGGCTTCGCCGGCCGGCGGGCCGAGTCCGTCACCACCTCCCGCGGCACGTTCCGCCACGACCACGTCGTCATCAACGCCGACGCCAGCTACGCCATTAAGAACCTCATCCCCGCCTCGCTCCGCACCGGCCTCTTCGGCTGGTCCGACCGCAAGCTTGATTCCATGGGCTACTCCTGCAGCACCTACATGCTGTATCTGGGGCTCAACGGCAAACTGAACCTGCCCCACCACACCATCTACATCTCCGAGCGCTACCAGCAGAACCTCGCCGACATCTCTGACAACGGCGTGCTGAGCCACGACCCCAGCGTCTACGCCTGCAACACCGCCGCCACGGACCACACCATGGCCCCGGACGGCAAGTCCGCCCTCTACGTGCTGGTCCCCACGCCCAACATGCGTGATGGCAAGATCGACTGGGCCACCCAGGGTCCGCAGCTTCGTCAGGAGGCACTGGCCCGCATCAGCAAGCTCGCCGGCCGCGACATCGCCCCCATGATCCGTGCCGAACGCATCTACACCCCCGAAACCTGGCGCGGCATGAACATCAACTTCGGCGCCACCTTCAACCTGGCCCACAACCTCACCCAGATGCTCATGCTCCGCCCCCAGCACGAGCTCGCCGGTGTCGAGCACGTCTGGCTCGCCGGCGGCGGCACCCACCCAGGCTCCGGCCTCCCCGTCATCTTCCTGTCTGCCCAGATCGCCGCCAGCAAGCTCGCCCAGCGCCTCGGCATCGCCGACACCCTGAGCCCCCGCACCCGCTCAGTCATCGAAGCCGCCAGCCACCCCGGCGGCCTCCCCGCCGGCCCCCTGGTCGACCTCAAGCCCAGCGGCACCGCCGCAGCAGTGGGCTGATTGCCGCGTCAGGGATTCATCGGGCGTTCCAGCTCTTCAACGTCGATGATCCACTCGCGCCGGATCATGCCGCTGGTCGCCTGCCAGATGAACTTCGCTGGGTCTCCGTAGTAGCCGTTTGCGGTGAAGCTCCGATCGAACATCCGTTCCCATGTCTTGCTCACCACCGCAAAATCCACGCGGTCCTGGGCCACAAACCCCTCATCTTCTTCAAGGCTGCATGCCAGCGGTACACCGACCATGGCGTTCTCCCAGAGGTTGATTGCCGTGACCAGCAACCGGTCATCCGGGATGTTGAGCCGCGCGACGCACATCGGCCGATCTTCCATCGCATACATCTCTGCCAGTGTGGGACGGCGTTGCGGACCTTCGTGGACGTGAGTGCGGCGCGCCAACTCGCTGTGGATCACCTCCTCCCGCGTTGAAACGTAGAACCAGAACATGCCCCCGATACATTCAGTGGCCCTCCGCTGGTACAGCTGATACGCCATCCACGCCACCGCCAACGCAGAACCGGGGCTGTACCGCGACAGTTGCATCGGCAGATACGGCCCGTCCAACTGCCGACACTTCCGCGCCTCATCCATCACTTCACGCGGCTGAACAGTCCACACCTGCATCGCTTCCTCCTGCATGATTGCGCAATCGATGTTAAGCGACCGGTGTCGGATCATTCTCCACCCTCACTCGCCCGCCCGAGACCTTGCGGCGCGCAAGCGGCAGTGAGGCGAAGAGCGACCGACCCGGCTCCGGCTACCACGCTCACACCAGTAACCCCCGTGCCACAATCCCCTCGTCGCTCTGGACGAGGGGTTGTGTGCCTTTCCTGGTGAGCTTGAGACCGCGGCGGCCTCAACCGCCCACCCGAGCCCTTGCGGCGCGCAAGCGGCAGTGGGGCGACGAGCGACCGACGTGATTCCGGCTGCCACGCTCACACAAGTAAACCCCGTGCCACAACCCCTCGTCGCTCTGGACGAGGGGTTGTGTGCCTTTCTTGGCTAGCTTCAGACCGCGGCGGCCTTACTCGCCCGACCGAGCCCTCGCCGAACGCCAGCGAATACTCACCGCGTACCGTCTCTTCCATCCGGAAAGCCCGGTAGAGTTTCGGCGTCAAGGTGGTGAGCAAACTCCGATGCAGTACAGGATCATCCAGCCCCCGTTCACGCTCAAGTTTCGCGAGATGTCGCGAGCGGAACTTCGTGACTATCGCCAGTGGTTCATGGACGTCATGCCTGAGCGGATCGCTGAACTGACGGCCGCCATCCAGCGAACACCAGCGTTTACGGCGTGGCAGCCCACCCAGTCGCCCGCGTCCTTGGACTCGCTGGGAGAGTGGCTGGCAGGTCAGGTCGCGATGCGACCCCGCACGGGCGAGGAACTGCGCGAGATCGAGAGCCAGTTGCGATTTCCCATCGACATTCCGGCACAGGAACTGACCAACAGAACATTCTCCTTGGCAATCGATACCGGCATGTATCTCAGCCAGGTGTTCCTGCACAACCATCCGATGCTGCGCTGGGATCAACCGTTCGGAAGCAAACGATTCGTCGACTACGGACAACCCGTACTGGTCGAGTTCCGTTCCGCGCCATTGAATCCAACCCGGATGATGGTCACGTACGCATATGGTCTCGCGGACAGCACGTGGACCGGCCGCCGACTGCGCGAGATCTACGACATATGGGTGGCCTTGATCCGGCCCACGGCGTGATGTTCTTCAAACGCGTTGCCGAACTTGGGCTCGTCTGGCAAACCGGAAAGCCGCACTCCGACTCGCAGCCTTCACCGGGCTCATCTCGCCTGGAAACAACTTGCCGACTTAAGTTACCACAAACATCAGCATGCTGGACCCCCTGGCCAGCCGAGACAGACCGTCCCGAACCCTGCCTGCCCTCCTCCCGTGCCACAATCCCCTCGTCGCTCTGGACGAGGAGATCTGTGTCTTTCCGGG
>CAILKP010000101.1 GCA_903834785.1 uncultured bacterium | reverse complement strand
GTGAGGGACATCGACGGCGACGCCGGAGTTGCCGGCGGAGTCGACAACCTTGCGGTTCTCGGTGCTCAGCACCGTGCCTGCCAGTGTTTTGTCACCGACGGTGAGGGTGACCTTCGCGCCGCGGAGACGCTCGAGGAGCTGGGGCATGCTGGGGTTGTCACCTACCTGGAGGGCGAAGCTGGCCAGACGGCGCGAGAGCGGGTCCTTGCTGCCGTACGTCACGCTGTCGACGCGGCCGCCGGAGCGGTCGAGGACCTGGAGACTCTTGAGCACATCGTTGATCTGGGAGACATCGAACTTGAGTTGGACCTTGCTGTCACCATTGATGGTGGCCTGGCGGAGGAAGGCGCCGACACCGGAGCGGTAGAGCGTGATGCGGCGGATGGGGAGCTGGTCGATGGTCATGGTGGCAGCACCGCCGCCGGCGGGCTGGGTGGTGTCGCCGGCTGCCGCGGCATCGGGCCGGGCCAGGGCCGGGGTGCTGGCGATGGCCAGGCCGGCGGCCAGGAGGAGTGCCAGGGGGTGGAGGCGGGAGGGGCGGGAGGGGCGGGAGGGGATGAAGGGGCGGGACGCGTTCACGTGGGTGGGTCCTTGGGTTTCGCCGCACAAAGAGGGGTTGCGGCGGGGCAAGCGGGGGCTGCGGGCGGGAGGGAGGCGTGGGGGCTGGGAGCGGGCGTTGCTCGATTACTCGATGGTGAGGCCCTTGAGCATTTCGGCGTACTGGCGGCGGAGGGTCTCGAGCTGCTCGGCGAGTTTGGCGCGGTTGGTGGTGAGCGTGTCGATCTCGCCTTCCTGGCGGTTGAGCTTCTTGAGGAGGTTCTGATAGGTGTCGGTGGTGTGGTCGAGTTTTTCCATCATGCCGGCGATGCGGGTCTGGTCGGGGCGGAGCGAGTTCACCTTGCCGTCGGACTCCTCGATCTGCCGGGCGACGGTGTTGATCTCGGTCTGCTTGCTCATGAGCTTGGCCAGTGCGGCCAGGACGGCATCGGAGATCTTGCCGTCGGTCTTCAGCCGCAGCAGGGCGGGCTGGTCGTAGCTGTTGATCTCGATGATCTGACGGTCGGTACGCTCCTGAATGACCTTGAGTTCCTTGGTCTCGGACGCGGCGAGATCGATGCCGAAGCGGTAGAGGTTCTGGGTCTGCTGCTCGGCCTTGAGGTCGACGAGGGTCCATCCGTCAAACTTGGGGTGCTCGATGAGCACGGTGCGGCTGCGCTTGATGTCCTTGTTGTCGAGCTTGTAAACCAGGCCCTGGCGCTGCTTGTAGGTCTGGATGAGGGCACCATCGACGAACTTGAGACTGACGATGTTGCTGTCACCGGCGTTGGAAGTGGTGACGTTGACCTCGAGATCAACGGCGTAGGCCAGGAGGCGCTTGTCGCCGGGTGGGATCTGGCCGATCTGAGCATCACCGGCGTAGGCGGCACCATCAAAGACGCTGATGGGGCCGGGCAGGAGCTGGAGATTGGACGTGTTGACGATCTCGACGCCGCGCATGGGGTTCTTGGCCGAGTCGGAGGCGTTGTAGATGCTCACGCGGCGGCCGCCGACGGGGGCGTTCATGATGGGGATCATGGCGGAACGCTGACGCTCAATAGTGACGGGGTTGTCGAGGGCGAACTGGAAGACCTCCCCCACTTCCTGGCCGGAGGCCTGGGAACGCGGGGAGTAGTTGAGCATGTCCTCGCTGGTGGGGGCGTTCTCGCTCAGTTCGCTCAGGGCAGGGAGGCCACCGGTGCCGGCTTCGCTGCGGCGGACTTTGGCGTTGCCGGGGTCGCCGGGCTTGGCATCCTTGCGGGGCATGCCGGAGGCCGTGGGTGGGGCGGGAGGGGGCGAGCCGGGTGCGCCGCGGCCGCCGCCGGCACCACCGGGGCCGCCGTAACCGGCAGCGGCGGGTGTGGCGGTGCCGACAGCTCCGTCATACTGGCGGGGAGAGACGCCGGGGACGGTGGGGACGGGGACATCGGGACGGAAGGCATAGAGCGGCTCGTAGAGGTCCATCTTGAAGCTGACCGGGCGGCCGGAGACGAGGGACAGGCGGACATTGGACCAGTCCTGGTCGGTGGTGTTCTCGACGATGGCCCAGCCCTGGAGCATGCCCTGGGGGTTGGTCGCGTCGGCGGGCTTGTCTGCCGGCTTGTCTGCGGGTTTGGCGGCGGCTTCCTTGGCCTCGGGCAGGACCAGGCGGTAGCTGGTCTTCCAGACCGGAGTCTCGTGGATGTAGCCGACGACGACATCGCGGGCACCGGTGCCCGAGAGGGTCAGGTCGACGGCTTTGACGCGCTCGGCGCGGCTCTCGGCCATGGCCGAGAGGGCACGCTGGAGGTCGTCGGCGAGTTGGCGGTCCTCAATCACGAAGTCGGTGATGTTGCGGACGGCGACGGAGCGGATGCCAGTGGTTGTCAGTACGTTGACGTGAGGGACATCGACGGCGACGCCGGAGTTGCCGGCGGAGTCGACAACCTTGCGGTTCTCGGTGCTCAGCACCGTGCCTGCCAGTGTTTTGTCACCGACGGTGAGGGTGACCTTCGCGCCGCGGAGACGCTCGAGGAGCTG
>CAILKP010000100.1 GCA_903834785.1 uncultured bacterium | reverse complement strand
GCTCGGCTGGGACCGCACCGGCTCCACCGTTGCCGAGAACCCCGCCACGCGCGAGTACCTCCGCAACCGCGCCGACGATATTGAGTCCAACTACCTCCCCGAGTTCCGCCAAGAACTCGCCGAAACCAAGGATCGCCTCGCACAATCCATCGCAATGCGAGATTCGCTCGCAGCAACCAACGCCACAACAAGCGAGCCCACACCGACCGAGCCCACCACGAACAATCAAGCCGCGCCCGTCGCCACCGCGAGCACTGCCGCAGCCACCGACACGACTTCCGCCCTGAACTCCATCATCACCCTCTCCGCCGAAATCGCCGAGGCCTCCGACAAACTCCGCAACATCCAGTCCGCCGCGGCAGCCACCACCGATCCCGCCGAAAAGCTCTACCTCACCAACCTCGCCGCCGAAATCACCCGCGACGACCTCACCCCCGCCCAGCAGCAACTCGTCGCCGCCCAGGCGATCATCAGCCCCTCGTCGCCCACCCCTTCCCCCGCGCCCGCCACTGTGCCAGCCGCGGCACAGCCCGCGACCTCGCAATCATCCGAATCCGAGCCCGCACTCCCTACCGACCCCGCCGACCCCGCGGCAACCGCGCGCGAAGTCGCCACCCTGAAAGAGGAGTGGGCCACGCTCGAGGATCTCCGCTTCGGCATCGGCAACGAACTGGCCGCGCTGCAGTGCCGCAAGCGTCACGAGTCCCACACCCCCGCCTGGGCCGCCCAGGCCCAGGACCTGTTCGACCGCTGCGTCCGCGAGAAGCTCGACCCCACCGTCATGCGTCAATACACGATCAGCCAGCGCCTCGCCCAACTCGGCCACAAACTCGAATAACAAGCACCCGCCTTATTGGAGCCCGAAGCGGAAGCGCCCGGGCCGGAGAAACCAAGGCACTTTCATAAAACTGCCCACTTGCACGAAGGTTCTCGTGCTCTCAGAGCAGAACCGCCTTCGTGCCCGCGGTTAGTTCAACGAACGTGTCCACGTGCACCGGCCCGTCGCTGCCGCTCGGGGCTCCAATGGGGAGGGCCGGTGATCCCAAGGCCCGTACCCCAACCTCCCCACTCGCACGAAGGTTCTTGTGCCCAGCAAGCACAACAACCTTCGTGCCCGCGATCAATTACACTCACGCAGCCACGACCACCGTCCCTTCGCTTCCGCTCGGGCTCCTATTCCCGCCTCCCCGCGTTCCCCTCGCACATCCCGACTCTCTTGCCCTTCACTCCCCGTCCAAACTCACCCACCCCGCGTTCGCATCGGCGCTGCGCAGGCAGGCGTCGACGAACTGGACGCCGCGGAGGCCGTCGCGGGCACCGGGGACCAGAGCGGCGGGGCTTTCCGCTGCCGCGGGCGTGCCGGCCTTGCGGGCCAGCACTGCCTCTGCCGCACCGCGGTACAGGTTGCCGAAGGCTTCCAGGAAGCCTTCCGGGTGGCCGGAGGGCAGCCGCGTTGCTGCCGCGGCGATGGGGCCGTGGTCATCACCCCGGCTGAGGATCAGCCGCTCGCCGGAGAGCTTGCAGACCGTCAGTTCTTCCGGCCGCTCCTGCTGCCAGAACAAGGACCCGGTTTCGCCGTGCACCCGGAGCGTCAGATTGTTCCGCTCGCCCACGCAGATCTGCGAGACGGTGATCACCGCTCGCGCACCCTTGGTCATCCGCAGCATGATGGTCGCATCGTCATCGACGCGCCGGCCGGGGACAAAGCTCGTCAGCTCCGCGGCAAGTGAGGTGATCTCCAGCCCGGTGACAAAGCTCAGCAGGTTCTCGGCGTGCGTGCCGATGTCGCCGATGCTGCCGCCGCCGCCGCTCTTGGCCGGGTCGCTGCGCCAGCTCGCCTGCTTCTGCCCGGCTGCTTCCAGGTCGGTCGCCAGCCAGCCCTGGTGATATTCGACAAAGACCTTCCGCACCGGGCCGATCGCCCCGGTGTGCACCAGCTCCCGGGCCTTGCGGATCATGGGGTAGCCGGTGTAGTTGTACGTGACGGCGAAGACCAGCCCGGACTTCTCGGCGGCTTCGACGAGGCGCTGGGCTTCTTCAACGGTCGCCACCAGCGGCTTGTCGCAGATCACGTGGAAGCCATGCTGCAGGCAGCCCTTGGCGATGGAATAGTGCGTGTGATTCGGCGTGACGATCACCACGGCCTCGGCCCGGGTTCCCTCGGGCAGTGCGCGTTCGCCGGTGAGCATCTCCTGCCAGGTGCCGTAGCACCGGGACGCATCCAGCCCGAGTTCCGCGCCCGAGGCCCGCGAACGCTCCGGCGTGCTGGAGAACGCCCCGGCGACCAGTTCCCACCGGCCATCAAGCCGTGCCGCGGCACGGTGGACCGCACCGATGAAGGCCCCCTGTCCACCCCCCACCATCGCGTACTTGATCGGTCGCACTCCGCTGGCGGCAGTCTGGCTCATGGGCTCATCGCTCCGAATACTCGGTCGGGTCTGACAGGTTCAGCACAACACAGGGACGCGAACTGCGAGGCACGCGGCAACCGGAGAGGATCAGAGCCGCGCCATCGCCACGGCCTGGGCATCGCGCTCGCTGAGCGGGGCACCGCCGAACTGCTCGCGAGGCTTGACTGTGCCGTCACGCTTGCGCGACCGCTCGCAACGGGGCTCGCTGCGCAGATCAGCCACGCTGATCTCGCCGCTGGCAACGACCTGCACGCGGCTGACGCCCAGCAGGTCGGCCAGATCCGTGTGATCAAAGCCGGTCAGCACACCGTTCTCATTGGGAAGCACCACGCCCATGTCCAGCGGGTTGTCGATGCCCGCGCGGGCCGCTTCCATCTTGGCGAGTGCCCGCTCGCGCAGGGCCATCACCGCGGGCCAGCGGTCATCACGCTTGACGCAGAGCGAACCCATGAACCGCTGCAGGTGCACGCAGGTCGAGGCATCATCCGCCGGGCACTGGTGCAGGGCGCGGTACGCCTCATCGGCGGTGTGGCACATCACCGGGGCCAGCAGGCGGCAGAGGCCGTCGGTCAGATCGAACAGAACCGTCTGCGTTGCACGCCGCCGGGTCGAGCCCGCGGCATCGCAGTAGAGGCGATCCTTGATCGCCATGAGGTACCGGGCCGACAGCGTGTCGCTGCAGAAGTCGTAGATCAGCGTGCTGGCGGTGCGGAACTCGTACTTGGCGTACGCCTCGGTCACCTTGGTCGAGAGCTCATCGAACTCGCCGAGCACCCAGGCCTCCAGCGAGGTCGGCGACAGCGAGTCGAGCTTGACGCAGTGGCCATCGGAGTTGCCGCCGTGGCCCTCGAGCCCGGGCTTGCTGGGCACGAAGTCGTAGAGGTTGCTGAGCATGAAGCGCAGCGTGTTGCGGATCTTGGTGTAGGCCTGGCCGGCGGTGACGAGGTAGGCCTTGTCGACCTTGATGTCGTTCTCAAAGGCCAGCGTGCTGACCCACCAGCGGCAGACATCGGCACCGAACTCCTTGAGGATGTCCTCAACTTCGAGCGTGTTGCCCAGCGACTTGCTCATCTTCCGGCCGTCCTTGTCGACCATGAAGCCGTGGGTCAGCAGCGTCTTGAACGCCGGCTCACCCATCATCGCCACGCTGGGCAGCAGGGAACTCTGGAACCAGCCGCGGTGCTGGTCGGAGCCTTCGAGGTACAGATCGATCGGGAAGTCCTTGCCGCCGGAGCGCTCACGCATCACGGCGTTCCAGGTTGAGCCCGACTCGAACCAGACGTCCAGGATGTCCTTGCCCTTCTTGAGGTCACCGAGCTTGGACGCCACGCCCGCCGGCGCATCGGCATCCTTGCTGGCGTCGTACCCGGCGAGCAGTTCGGCCGGGGTCATGCTGAACCACGAGTCCGCACCGTGCTTGCGGAAGACCGCGGCGACGGCAAGGGTGCTGGCGCGGGTCATGAAGACCGAGCCATCGGGCAGGAAGAACGCCGGGATTGGCAGTCCCCAGCTGCGCTGGCGGCTGATGCACCAGTCGGGCCGGGACTCGAGCATGCCGCGCATCCGGTTGCGGCCCCACTCGGGGACGAAGTCCACACCTGTGGGCTTGGCCGGCGGTGCACCGGCCGGGCCGGTGCGGCTGTGGCCCGCGCTGTCAAGGGCCAGCTCGCGCAGCGTCCGCCCGTGCTTGGTCGGCCGGTCCACGCCCACGAACCACTGCTCCGTGCAGCGGAAGATCGTCGGCGTCTTGCTCCGCCAGTCGTGGGGGTAGGAGTGGCTGAACTTCTGCTCATAGAACAGGTGGCCGGAGTTACGGAGATGCTCGGCGACCTTCTCGTTGGCGGCCCAGACGTCGAGACCCTTGAGCCACGACGGAACCGTCGCGTCGTACGTGCCGTCGCCCTGGACCGGGCAATAGACCGGAAGCCCCTCGCGCAGGCCGGTCTGGTAGTCCTCGGCACCGTGGCCGGGGGCGGTGTGCACCAGGCCGGTGCCGTCTTCCAGCGTCACGTAGTCGGCACCCATGATGGTAAAGAGCTTGTCGCGGTTGCCGCCGGCGGCAACCGGCGCACCCTCGCCGCGGGCGAGGTCAACGAAGGGGTGGCGGTACTTCAGGCCCAGCAGCTTCTCGCCGCTGGTGCGGGCCAGGATCACCACTTCCTCGCTGCGGGCCAGCTGCAGGACCTTCTCGGCCAGTTCGGTGGCCAGCACGGTCACCGCTCCATCGACCCAGACCAGCGCGTACTCGTACTTGGGGTTCACGGCGATGGCGCAGTTGGCCGGCAGGGTCCACGGGGTGGTGGTCCAGATCATGAAGCTGGGGCGCGTGCCAGGACGGTTGCCCGGCTCGGGAGCGCCGCCCTCATCGATCTCGACTTCCTCACCCTCGGCGGCTTCCTTCTCGCGCGGCAGGCCGAAGGCGTCGTAGACGGCATCGGCATCGGCGGCTTCAAAGTCCACGTACACGGACAGGTCGACGCGGTCCTCGTACTCGAGCTCGGCCTCGGCCAGGGCCGTCTGGTTGGCGATGGACCAGTGCACGGGCTTGAGGGCGCGGAAGACCAGGTGCTGACCGACCAGGTCGGCCAGCAGCTCGATGGAGGCGGCCTCGAAGCGGGGCTGCATCGTCAGGTACGGATCGGCATAGTCGGCCAGCGTCAGCAGACGCTGCATCTGGCCGCCCTGGAGCTTGATGTACTTCTCGGCGTAGGCCTGGCACTCCTTGCGGATGACCGTGCTGCGCTGCTCCTCACCGAGGGTCTTGAGCTTGTCCCACTTGCCCTTGGCGACCATCTCTGTCATCACCTTGTGCTCGATGGGCAGGCCGTGGCAGTCCCAACCCGGGACATAGGGGACATCAAAGCCCATGAGCGTGCGGCTGCGGACGACGATGTCCTTGAGCACCTTGTTCATGAGGTGGCCCATGTGGATCGAGCCGTTGGCGTACGGCGGGCCGTCATGGAACACAAAGCGGCCGCGGGGCGACGGGGTGGCCTGCTCGCGGTGGCGAAGGCTGGCGTAGAGACCGGTGGCGCCGCCGGCGTGGAGGGCGTCCCAGCGCTTCATGCTGGCCGGCTCGTTCTGAACGAGGTTGGCCTTCATGGCAAAGCCGGTCTTGGGCAGGTTCAGGGTGTCCTTGAGGGACGGGAAGGCGGAGGCCTCTGCGGCGGGCTTGCTGGCCGCGGCGGCACCGGGCTTGGAGGAGGCGGGAGTTTGATCGGAGGGGGCGGATGACATCGCGGGTGCTCTCTGACACCGCGGCAGGCAAATGGGCCAGCGCGGCGGATGGTGGTGATTCGGGTTGGGGTACGAGGGTATCGGCGGCGGACGAACAGGACAGGCCCCGCGGGACGATGTCGCAAGGGCGACATTGCCGCTGCGGGGCGGTCAAATTCGAATGAGCCGGCGAGATGGCAGGGAAATGGCCATGCTTAGTCAAACAGGATATGCCCGGAGGGGGTTGGCGACCAGCGGGGGAGCCGGGCGGGATCAGACGACCCGGACGAGCGTGACCGTCCGAAGAACGGTGCCGCTGGTGGCATCGGCGTGGACGGCGGTGGCGTGGATCTCGCCGCTGAAGCGGGCGACTTCGACGACCGAGACGGAGTCACCCATGGTGCCGGGGGTGCCGCGGACGACAACGGCACGCTCGTCCTCGGCGGCGGAGAGCAGGTCGAAGCAGACCTGCTGGAAGTCGGCCCGGCCGAGACGCTCACCGGTGAGCTCGACGGAGTAGTGCAGGCCGAGTTCGGGCAGTTCGTGATCGAAGTTGCGCTCGCCGGAGCAGCCGAGCTCCGCGATGAGGCCGTTGGAAGGCAAAGGGAGTTTGATGGGCACGACGGCCTCGCAGAGTGCGCCGCGGTGGGTCATGACGCAGAGGCAGTGGCCGCTGTGGAAGACGGTGAGCCGGGCGCGGTAGACCAGCGATTCGTAGCGACGCTCGACGCTGGAGGAGAACAGACCGGGGGCAAGCTCACGCTCGTAGAGCGCCAGATGGTGATCGACCGGATCGGATGTGCCGCGCTGGGCCTTTGACTTCAAGTGCCTGCCCTGTCCGCTCATGATGCCTTTTCCGCACGAAGACCGGCGACGCACCAGTCCACAACATCGGCGACGGGGCAGAGTTCGCCCTTGCCGGTGCGGTCGGCACGCTTCTTGAACTCCACCGCGCCGGCGGCCAGGGCCTTGTCGCCGATGGTCAGGCGGATGGGCACACCGATGAGGTCGGCATCCTTGAACTTGACGCCGGCACGCTCGTCGCGGTCGTCGATGAGCACATCGATGCCGCGGGCGGCGAGCTGGTCGGCCAGGTCGCGGGCGAGCTTGACGTGCTCGGCGAGCTCGGGCTTCATGAGCGTGATCAGGACGTGGAACGGAGCGATGGCGGCGGGCCAGACGATGCCGTCGATATCGTGGTTCTGCTCGACACTGCTGGCCATGGTGCGGGAGACGCCGATGCCGTAGCAGCCCATGATGACCGAGCGCTTCTGCTGGGTCTCATCGAGGATGCTAAAGCCCATGGCCTCGGAGTACTTGGTGCCGAGCTTGAAGATGTGACCGACCTCGATGCCCTTGCCGGCTTCGAGCTTGACACCTTCGGCGCGGGGTGAGGGGTCACCGACCATTGCGTTGCGGACATCGCCAACCTTGAACACGGTGACGCGCTCGGCCAGGGCCTTGACAGGGTCGATGCCCAGGTCGCGTTCCCAGTTGAAGTGCTTGACGTGGACATCCTTCTTGTCGCCACCGGTGACCCAGAAGCAGCCCTTGGCCTTGGCATCATCAAAGCCGATGGCGACGTCGCGGTCGATCAGGAGCACGACGCCGGGCTTGTTCACCGCCGAGCGGGGCGAGACGTAGCCGATCTCGAAGCCCGCGGCACGGGCGGCGGCGGGATCGGCGAGCTTGAGCTTGACACCGGCGAGGTCGCGAACCTTGCCTTCGTTGACATCGTGGTCGCCGCGGACGACGGCGACGACGAACTTGACGGAGTGGGCGGCGGCGGCTTCGGGGAGCAGGTCGGGCTGGAAGACGACGGTCTTGATCATGTTGGCCGGCTTGACCTTCATGAGCTTGGCGACATCCTCGATGCCGGGGCAGCTGGGGGTTGAGACTTCCTCGAGCGTGCCGGAGGGCTCACCGGCGAAGTAGCCGCGGCCGGGGGCCTGGCGGAGGCCGGTTTCGCACTTCTCGACGTTGGCGGCGTAGCCGGAGACGGGGCACTTGAGGATGGTGTCCTCACCGCTTTCGGCGTTGACCATGAACTCGTGGCTGGCGGAGCCGCCGATGGGGCCGGATTCGGCCTCGACCGCGGTGAACGAGAGGCCGCAGCGACGGAAGACGTTGCTGTAGGCCGTGAACATCTTGTCGTAGATCTCGTTGAGGCCGCCGGGACCTTCGACGTTCATGTGGAAGGAGTACGCATCCTTCATGATGAACTCGCGGCAGCGGAGGAGGCCGGAGCGGGGGCGGGCCTCGTCGCGGTACTTGGTCTGGATCTGGTAGACGGTGACGGGGAGCTGCTTGTAGCTGGAGACCGAGCCCATGACCAGCTCGGTCACGGGTTCCTCGTGTGTGGGGCCGAGGGCGTAGGAGCCGCCCTTGCGGTCGGAGAGCTTAAAGAGCAGGTCGCCGTAGTCCACATCGCGGCGGGTGCCCTTGTAGAGCTCCGTCGGCAAGAGGGCGGGCAGGAGGAGTTCGCTGGCTCCAGCGGCGTCCATTTCCTCACGGACGATGGCGGAGATCTTCTTGAGCACGCGCTGGGCGAGCGGGAGGTAGTCGTAGATACCGGCGGTGAGCTTGCGGATGTAACCGGCCCGGGACAGGAGGATGTGCGAGGGGCTCTCGGCATCACTGGGCGCTTCGCGCGTGGTGGGGATGAGCGTCTGGTTCCAGGTTGAGATGCTGCCGCGGTTGCTGGTAAACATGGGGGACGAGTGTAGAGGATGGAGGTGTGCAAATCACAGGCGGCGGGTCGGAAGCTGCGAGTGCGGGAGGTGTGGGCGGCTTGGGCGGCGTGCCGCGGGCCGTTGACGTGCCTGGGCGGGAGCGTGAGTCGGGATGGTGGTCGCGATCGGAGCAGCCACGCTGGACCAAACACCCTCCGTACTTCAAGATGATCGCCGAGTGGATCCTGCCGGAACGCTGAGCGTGGGCCGGCAAGGTGGACCGGCCACGCGGCGCGATGTGGGAGCGGGCGGGACTGTTGCGGGGTTTGGTGTGCCGCGGCGGACGGGCGGGACCGATCGGAAGCGTCCCGGGCTGGCCGGGCTGGCCTGCGGCGGCGTCAGGCTTCTCGGACCAGGCCATGTGACAAACCCTGATCGGAGTGGAGGTCAAGTGGTGGCTACCGTTTACTCTTCACCCACGTGCGCTAGTCCAAACCTGATGTTGGAGTGTGTTCCGAGAGTGATCACCCGCCGGGCCATTCCGCTCGGCGGTCTCGTGCCGTTACGGAGAGTCAATATGCTTCAGTCTGCCCGCTGCCTTGCGCACACCATCGTCGCTGCTGCCGCGTGTGTGATATTGCCTGCCACCACGGCGTTTGCGGATCTGAGCTTTCCGTCGTTTCCCAATACGACGGGATTGAACATGGTCGGGAATGCCGCGGTGACCGGCGGGCTGCTGCGGCTGACGAGCAATGCCAACACGCAGGTCGGCGCTTCATGGGCGAGTGTGCAGCAGAACGTGGGCGGCGGGTTCCGCTGCACGTTTACGTTCCGGATCACGCAGCCGACCGGCGGCGGCGCCGACGGGTTTGCGTTCGTGATTCAGAACAGCGGGCCGGCGGCGATCGGCGGGGATGGCTGTGCGCTGGGGTACTCGGGCATGCCCAGCAGCCTGGCTGTTGAGTTCGATACCTATCAGGGCAACTGCGGCGATGGCGGCGGACTGGATCCGAACAACAACCACATTTCGATTCATACGCGCGGCACGCTGCCGAACAGTGCCGGTGAGTCGGCCTCGATCGGGATCAACTCGACGCTGCCGAACTTCCGCGACGGCAACGTGCACACGGTGATGATTGACTATGTGCCGGGCGAGATCATCGTGTATGTCGATGACATGACGACGCCGGTGATCGACACCGGGGTGAACATCGCCACGACGCTGGCGCTGAGCAACGGTCGGGCGTGGGTCGGCTTTACGGGCTCGACGGGCGGGGCGACGGAGCGGCATGACATTCTGTCGTGGACGCTGACTGAGGGTGCGCCGGTTGTGTCGGCGCGGCCGCGGATTCCGGTGATTACTGAGCCGTCGTTTGAGGGCCGGATCGTCAACGCGCAGGACGTGCACATGGAGTGCGGGACGTTCTTCAGCCCGGTGGGTGCCCAGCACCTGTGCACGGACTGGGAGATCCGGGTTGCCGCGACCAACGAGCGGGTGTGGTTTGTGGATTGCATCGGCGGCGTTGAGCGGCTGCACATCCACATGGGTGACGGGACGTTCATCGGCTCGCACGCAGGGCGGCGGGACATGCTGCCCTCGACGGATTACATCCTGCGAGCTCGGCACCGGGACAACTCAGGCACGGCGACGGAATGGTCGGCGTGGGCGACGCGGAACTTCACCACCGGGGCGCTTGGCTCGAATCTGCCGCTGCTGATTGAGGATGTTTCGACGTTCCGGAGCTGGACGACCGGAACGGGTGCGGCGGTTGTGCTGCCTTCGGCGGCGGGTGCTCCGGGCAATCCGGCGCAGCTGCGGCTGGAAAGCGAGATGGCCGGGCTGCTGCTGTCGGTCTCGGGGCGGGACGGGATCGGCAACAACATCGTCAATCCTGAGCCGCTGATGGAGCATGCGCAGCTCAAGGCGCGGTTCCGCGGCGGGGCGACGGGGCTGAACGTGCCGGTATCGGTGATGATTTTCACCGATGCGCACTGCGATGAGCACACGATTTTCCTGCCGGCGGTCACCCTGGCGGCGGGGGCGGAACGCTCGTACTGGATCTCGGCGGCCGGCAGCTCGTACCTGGCGGCTCCCGGGCAGGACCATTCGGACCTGACTGTTCTGGCCCGCGGGACTGAGTTGCCGTTCGTCGCCACGCAGCCGGGCTTTGTGGTGGAGAAGTTCGCGACGGGGTTCCAGCTTCCGGTGAGCGTGGCGTTTGTGCCGAATCCCGGACCGAACCCCAATGACGTGTACTGCTATGTGGCGGAGCTGTACGGCATCATCAAGATGGTGACCCGCAGCGGCACGATCAGCGACTATCGCACCGGGCTGGTGAACTTCAACCCGACGGGCGACTTCCCTGGCTCGGGCGAGCAGGGGCTGGGATGCATCGCGGTTGATCCGCTGAACGGTGACGTGTGGGCCACGGTGCTGGCCGACAACGGCACGGGCACGCACTACCCGCGGGTCATTCGACTGCGGAGCACCGACGGCGGGCGCACGGCTTCATCGCTGACGCTGATGCTGAACATGCCCAACGACCCGCAGGGGCAGTCCCACCAGATCTCGAACATCACCTTCGGGCCGGACGGCTTTGTGTACGTGCACGTGGGCGACGGCTTTGTGGCGAACTCAGGGCAGGACCTGTCGCTGTTCCGCGGCAAGATCATCCGGATGACCCGGAGCGGGCTGGCGGCAACGACCAACCCGTTCTACAACGCGACGGACGGGATCACGGCACGGGATTACGTGTTTGCGCTGGGCTACCGCAATCCGTTCGGCGGGGCGTGGCGGGCGAGCGACCAGTCGCACTACATCGTGGAGAACGGCCCGACAGTGGACCGCATGAGCAAGCTGGTGCGGGCACGGAACATGGGGTACAACGGCTCGGATGCGAGCATGCGGAACTTTGCGACCTACACGTGGGACCCGGCGCACGCACCGGTGAATATCGCCTTCATCGAGACTGCGACGTTCGGCGGCAGCGGTTTCCCGGCGAGCAAGCTTGACCGCGCGTTTGTGACGGAGTCAGGGCCGACCTACGGCGACGGGCCGCAGGAGCTGGGCAAGCGGATCGTTGAGTTTGTCATTGACAGCACCGGCGCGGTGACTGCCGGGCCGATCAGCCTGGTGGAGTACGCGGGTGCTGGCCGCGCATCGGTGGTGGGCATTGCGGCAGGGCCGGACGGCTTGTACTTCACGGACCTGTACAAGGACCTCAACGCGGCATCGCCGATTGACCGCGGTGCGAATCTGTACCGCGTGCGGTACGCTCCTGAGCCGGTGTGCTGCCCGGGTGACATCGCCGGCGGCGGGGCGGATGGCCGCTCGCCAGACGGGACGATGGACGGCACCGACTTCATCGCGTTCATCAACAGCTTCTCGATCGGTGATACGACCGTTGACGGGCTGGCGGACATGAACGGTGACGGCACCATTGACGGTGGTGACTTCATCACGTTCATCAACGCCTTTGCGCTGGGTTGCTGAGCCGAAACGGACCGAGCGGAGCTACCCTGCCGGCGTGCAAGGCGGCACGACAGTGCGTGATGTGCAGACCGGGCTGGCCGCTGGGGCCAGCACCGGGAGGCGTGCGATGGTTACTCGCCCGGCGGTACTGCGATTGCTGATCCTTCTGGTCTCGATTCTCGCGGCGGTGTTGATCGTCCGGCTGACGGGCGTTGCCGAGTTGGCGTTCTATCACCCGGACCGGTCGAACTACCCGGTGCCAGAGGGCGGACGCGACGTCTGGATTCAGGCGGGGCCGGATCGAAGGCTGCACGGACTGTTCCTGCGGGCGAGCGATGCGGCACCGGGCGAGAGGCGGCCGGTGATTGTGCACTCGCACGGCAATGCGGGGGATATCGGCTCGCACCTGGACTTTTCGTCGTTTCTGACCGAGTCGGGCTGCCATGTGCTGCTGTTTGACTACCGGTCGTATGGGCAGTCGGATGCGGCGGAGGGCTCGCTGCGGCGGGGGATGCTGCTGGAGGACACGCTGGCGGTTGTGGACTACGCGGCGAAGCGGCCGGATGTGGTGCCGGAGCGGATCGGGCTGTACGGGGTGTCGCTGGGCGGGAGCTTTGCGCTTGCTGCCGCGGCGGAGCGGCCGGAGGTGCGGAGTGTGGCGACGGTGAGCGCGTTCTCCTCGTGGCAGCGGGTGGCCAATGACCATGTGCCGGTGCTGGGCTGGCTGCTGATGCCATCCGGGGTTGACGGGGTTGACGCGGCGGCGCGGCTTGGCGGGCGACCGTACCTGATCGTGCACGGCATGGCCGATGAGATTGTTCCGGTGGCGCATGCGGGGCGACTGGCTGCCGCGGCGGGGGGTGCGGATGCGGCGACGGTGATGCTGGTGCCGGGCGGGGATCACAACGGGATCACGCAGTCGCAGCCGAAGGTGCGAGAGGCACTGGTGAGTTTTTTCCGGAGGACGCTGCGGGAGTAGGAAGTAGAGTCGCGGGGTTCGAATGTCGGATCGCCCGGAAACGACAGCCGCCCCGCGTGACGCGGGGCGGCTGGTGAGTCTTGAACTTGGGAAGGGGCGGGAACTTACTCCGGCTTGCCGGAGGAGGAGTCGTAGATCCAGGTCTCGCCGTCGCGCTTGAAGTCCAGGACTTCACCGTCGCGGAAGAAGAGCTTGAGTTCACGCTCGGCGGCCTCGGGGCTGTCGGAGCCGTGGATGAGGTTGAAGCTGTTGGAGACACCGAAGTCACCGCGGATGGTGCCGCCGGCGGCCTTGGAGCCGAAGGTGGCGCCCATCATGGAGCGGGCGATGGTGATAGCGCCGATGCCGCGGACGGCCATGACCAGGACCGGAGAGCTGGTCATGAAGCGGACGAGGCCGGGGTAGAAGGGACGGGCCTTGTGGGCCTCGTAGTGGGTGGCGGCGAGTTCGGGGCTGATCTTCATCAGCTTGGCGCCGACGATCTGGAGGCCCTTTTCCTCGAAGCGGGTGATGATGCGGCCCATCAGGCCACGCTGGACGGCGTCGGGCTTGAGAATAATGAGAGTCGTTTCCATAGGCCGCGAGGGTAGGAGCTTGGCGGCCAAAATTCCGGAATAACAACGTCAAGACGCGGCTATATTCGGGATACATCCGGGGCCTGTCAGGCACTCTGCCGGCCCCCCCACGTCCACTCGGAACGCCCGTATGCAAACACCAAGCGGATCGCAATCCCCTGCCCACATCACGCCTCCCGGCGGTGAGTTCCTTGGCCACCCCAAGGGCCTCTTCCTGCTGTTCCTGGTCGAGATGTGGGAGCGTTTCAGCTACTACGGCATGCGCGGCCTTCTGGTTCTGTACATGACGGCGGCGGTTGCGGTTCACCAGCTCACCCCCGGCACCTATTCCAACACCCTGCAGGTGGAGCAGACGCTGATCCAGACCGAGGCGGAGATAGCCGCCAAGGGGCCTGCACCTGAGGCGAAGCGGCAGACGGTGACCCTGACGGCGGCGGTGGGACAACCTGCCGCGACGCCGGGAGCTGTTACCGGTGAGGCGGGGCCGCTGAAGATTGTGCGGATGGTCCAGACCCAGAAGCCGGACCCCAAGAACCCGGAAGAGAAGCTGTGGGAGCCGGCGGCGGAGGGAGCCACGGGGCTGAGCCCCGCGGTGTTTGATGTCAAGGCGGACACGGCGTACGACGGCGCGGCGGTGCGTTACCGCATCACCAACCCGACGGACCGCGACGTGAAGCTGACCGTGCGGGTGCAGCGGCCGATGAGCAAGGAAGCGGCGGACAAGGCCGCGGCGGAGGCGATTGCCAAGGCCAAGGCGGAGGACGCGACGGTCACGGCAGAGAAGCTCAAGGAAATCGAGACGGCGGCCCGCGAGAAGGGCGACCCGAACTACAAGATCTACTTCAAGGTCAACGACAGCACCGGCGTGGTCTCAACAACGATTCAGGCCGATGCCAAGCGGGAGAAGGCGGGGAACGCACCGTACGACCTGGAGATCGATGTCAACCGGGTGGATAGCGGGCGGTCGTGGATCAAGGGTGATGCCAGCACGCTGTACGGCTGGTACACCGGCATGGCGTACCTGCTGCCGATTCTCGGCGGGCTGATTGCCGACAAGCTGCTGGGCACGCACCGGTCCATGGTTGTGGGCGGGCTGCTGATTGCACTGGGCCACGTTGTGCTGGGTCTGTCGGGCATCGGCACGATGGCGCTGAGCGACACCGGCATGACGGTGTTCGTATTCGGCCTGGCGCTGATCACCATCGGTACGGGGCACTTCAAGCCGTCGGTCTCGGTGATGGTGGGACAGCTCTACCCCATCGGCGACCCGCGGCGTGAGTCGGCGTTCAGCATCTTTTACATGGGCATCAACCTGGGCTCGTTCCTCTGCAACATATTCTGCGCGGGTCTCGCGATGGCGTATGGCTGGCACTACGGCTTCGGCCTCGCTGCGCTCGGCATGATCGCGGGCTTGGCAACCTACCTTGCCGCCCGAAGTTCCCTCATGGGGCTCATCGGCGATCCTCCGGGCACACAGGGCGGCAAGGCGGTTTGGTTCCTCCCTGTCGGAATTGCGGCTGCGGCGCTGGTGGCACTGGCGTATCAGGCGGGGATCCTGAAGGTCTTCGACGATGTGGTGAGCCAGCCGGCGGTATTCGGTGCGATCGCCGTAGCGGCTGTCACTTACGCCTTGTGGTTCATATTCAAACATGGACCAGGGGACCGCGGGCCAGTGGCCACCATCTTCATCTACATGCTGTTTAACGCCCTGTTCTGGCTGGCCTTTGAGCAGGCCGGGAACACCCTGAACACCTTTACTGAAGAGCAGACCATCCGTACGAACCCGATCGGCGGCGGCGATATCCCCGCGCCGTGGTTCCAGTCCATCAACCCGCTGCTGATCATCATCTTCGCGCCGATCGCCGGCGTGTTCTGGGCGTCGCTGGCGCGGAAGAAGAAGTTCATTGCTCAGCCGTTTAAGATCGGCATGGGCCTGATCTTCGTCGGCCTTGGCTACATCGTGATGGTGATGGCGGCGATGCGGCTGAACCTGGGCATCCCCAAGGTCAGCATGATCTACATCACCGGGTGCTACTTCCTGCACACCGTCGGTGAGATCATTCTGTCACCGACAGGCCTGTCGTACGTGGCCAAGACCGCGCCGCAGAAGAGCATGTCGAGCCTGATGGGCATCTGGTTCATCAGCTCGTTCATCGCGGGTCTTGCCGCGGGCAAGGTCGGCGAGCTGGTCGAGCCGATCATCGACGGCAAGATCAAGCTGCCGTGGAACAGCCTGCTGGGCGGATCGGCGGACTTCTACGCCCTGTTCGTGCTGACCAGCTGCGGCGCTGGTGTGCTGATCATGGTGATCGGTACCCTGCTGACGAAGCTGCAGCGGAACCCGGGCGACTAAGCCGGGCTGGTTTCCGGACGCTGGGCCCAGGGCCCTGCGGCAAACTCGAGTTTTTCAGGACCGGCCGCCCTTCTCGGGCGGCCGGTTTGTTTCCCATGTTGCCTGCACCGCGCCGCTGACGAGAAAGTGGCGGTGGCGAGGAGCCTTCAGGTGGCTGGCGGCGGGCTGAATCGCACTCTTGAAGTGTGCACCACACCCGTGCGACGGAACCTGCTGAGTGTGCAGGAGATCCGGACCGCGGCGGCAGGAGCACGCAAGGAATGTGATTCAGATGAAGACCTCCCTTCTCGCCGCTGTTTCCGCCGCCGCCCTGCTGCTTTCCGCTGCCGGGGCCGCCAGCGGCCAGACGATCAGTGCCACCATCACCGCAGACAACCACTACGCGTTTTATGTGTCGGACGATAACGGCAACTTCACCTACATCGGCGGCAATGAGCTTGGTTCCGGCGGTAGCCCGGGCAACTACAACTGGTCGCTGCCGGAGGTGTGGAACATCGCTTCGGCCCCCACTCACCTGTACATCGCGGCTTGGTCGGACAACCGCTCGGCTCAGGGACTGCTGGCCCAGATCAACTTCGGTGATGAGACGTACCACAGCGGCGACGCCGCGTGGCGCGTGTACCACTCGTTTAACGACCTTGGTGACGGAAGTGCCCACCCTACTGCTGGCACGGTGGCGAACTGGGTGAACCTGGCTGATACCGGCAACGCGTGGGAAACACCGTTTGTCGGTGGCCAGAACGGCTCGTACGGCCCGTGGGGCATGGTGCCGGGAATCACCACCGATGCACGCTGGATGTGGGCGGGCAACCCCGGGCTGAATGACCCGATGCTGACTGGCTCGGGCTATGGCGAGACGCTGGTGTTCGGCACTGCCATCCCGACGCCGGGTGCGGCAGCGGTGATCGGCCTTGGCGGCCTCCTGGCGTTCCGCCGCCGCCGATGATGTTCGATTCATGAAGTCAAAACAGGGCCCCGCGTGAATGGAGTCAGCGGCGAGCTCACAGGATGTCCGGCGGCACGCAGAGTGGTTCTGCGTGCCGTCTCTATTTTGGCTGCTGAAGAAAAGGCCGAATCAGGCCCCGCGGGCCAGACGGCCGATGAGCAGGGCGAGGCACTGGCAGCGGTGGACCATGCTGGAGAGTTCGACCCACTCGGTGGTGGTGTGCAGGCCGCCGCCGCAGATGCCGAGGGTGTCGATGGTCGGCAGGCCGGCGGCCTGCATGTTGTTGCCATCGCAGACGCCGGCGGAGGTCATGAACTCCAGCTCGCCGCCGAGGTCGCAGCAGCACTGCTGGTAGCGGGCGGCCAGTGCGCGGGTGGCATCATCCGCGGGCTTGGCCGGGCGGCTGAAGGTGGAGTTCACGGCGACGGCGGGCATGGCCGCGGGGTCGGTGGCGAGTGCGGCCAGCGCGGCCTGGAGGTGCTGGCCGGCCTGAGGATCCGGGTAGCGGACGTTGCCCCATGCCGCGGCTTCGCCGGCGACGACGTTGGTGGCATCCGGGCACCAAAGTGGGCTGATGTTGACGCAGATGCCGCGGGCGGGGTCGGAGGCGGCGTGGGCGGCGATGATGGTGCGGCAGAGGGCATCGACCGCGGAAACGCCGGCGGCGAAGTCACGACCGACGTGAGCGCGGCGGCCTGTGGTGGCCAGGTGGAACTGACCGGAGCCGCCGCGGGCGAGGGCGAGTTTCCAGGTTGATGGCCGCGGGGCATCGGCACGGGCGGCACCGCCGACGGCGGGCTCGAAGGCAAGGCCGGCGGCGAAGATGCGAGTTTGGTTATGTAAAAGTGAAGCCTCGCTGCGGATGGTCTGGTCGGAGGCGAAGGAGCCGGTTTCCTCATCGCTGTTGAGCAGGAAGGACCAGTGAACGGGGATGCCGCACTCGGCGAGGGCTTCGAGAGCGTGGAGTGCAAGGACGATGCCGCCTTTCATGTCGACGGTACCGGGGCCGGTGGCGGTCGACTGATCGGCGGCGATGTTGAGGCCCGCGAAGTCACCGGTGGTGGGGTGAACAGTGTCGAGGTGGCCGGCGAGCAGGACGGCGCGACCTGCGGCGGAGCCCGGAGCGGCGGGGTTGAAGTTGCGGATGATGGCGGTGGGCGGAGGTGAGGAGGGACCGGAATCGCCGGGCTTTTTCAGCCAGGCGGGCGAGGCGTTGCCGGGGATGAGGTGCCATGAGCCCCCCACTGATGCCAGGCGTGCGAGCATGGCCGTGCGGAAGGCATCGAGCTGCTCGGCCTGGCCCGGGCCGGGGCCGGTGCGAAAGAGCACAAACTGCCGCAGGTCGGCGAGCATGGCACTGAAGCGTGTGCTGATGACCTGGCAGAGTCGGGCTTCGGCGGCGGAGAGCGATGGCATGGGCGATGGTTGGCAGGGTGGCGATGCGGCGGGCTGTGCAGCACGCGGCAGAAATGAAAACCGCCCGGCGCGGGCCGGGCGGTGTGTCGAATGCTTGACGAATGCGGGAGTCGCTTACTTCTTGCGGCCCTTGGCGAAGGCGACCTTGGACTTGGCGTGCTGCACGGCCACGCGGTGACGGGCGAGCTCGTTGCGGTCGGTCGGGGTCTTGGCGGTCAGCGTGGTGAGTTCGGCGGAGGCAGAAGCCTCAGTGATGGCCTCGGCCTCGCTGGCCTTGGTCGTGAGGATGGTGAGCTTGTTGGCGATCATCTGGGCGAAGCCGTCCTCAACGAAGAAGGACTTGGTGCCCGATGCGCCGGAGACATCAACGCGGAGGGAGCCGACGCCGAGCTTCATCACCAGCGGGGCGCGGTTGGGCAGGATGCCGACGAGACCGTCGTGGCCGGGGAACTGCACGGACTCGACCTGGGTGTCGAGCAGCTTGCCCTGGGGGGTGATGAGACGGAACTGGAAGGTCTTGCCGGCCATGGCGACTCCGGGGTGAGGGACTTGGAAGGGGCGGAGTTTAGGGGGCGGGGGTGGGCGGGTAAAGGAGCTGAGAATAGCTCGCTCTCGCATAACTGCATATGCATACGAAGCACCGCCGGTTTGATCGTGTGGCAGCTAGAGGGCTGCCGCGGGCTTGCGGCCCGAGATGATGAAGGACATGCTGCCGCCGGCGGAGTGGTAGGTGCCGGCGCGGATTGCGTCGGCGGTTGCGCGGTTGACTGACATGGCCAGGGCCCAGAGCGGCTCGAACCGGGCGGGATCACCATCACCGGCGAGGTAGTAGGACTTGGTCTCCCGCTGATCCCAGATCCAGAAGTCGCGCTCGGCCCAGTCCAGGGTCTGGAGGACATCGGCCTGTTGGGCGGGGCCGGCAAAGGGTGGGAACATGGCCGCGGCACGATCGGAGGTGCAGACGCGGATATCGCCCGCGCCGAGCGAGGCGAGCATGCCGGGGACCAGGCCACCGACGGAGTTGAACCCGAGTCCGAGGTTCTGCTTGCCACGTTCGCAGGTCAGTTGGAACCGGAAGAGGTCGACGAGTTCATCGGTTGAGAGTGCGGCGTGGATGCTGGAGGCCAAGACTCCGTTGGCGAGGTTGTTGGGCTCGACTGCCAGAACCAACCCGCCGGGTTTGGTGACGCGGAGCATCTCGGCCAGGACGGCGCGGGGATCGGCGACGTGGATGAGGACCGTCTGGCAGGTGACGAGGTCGAAGGTGCCATCGGCGAATGGCAGTGCGGTGCAGTCACCCTGGCGGTAGGAGAATCGCGAGGCCAGACCGGCGGCGGCCGCCCGCGCGGTGGCACCTTGCACCCACTCGGGCTCGCGGTCGATGCCGATGAGGCGAGCATCCGGCGGGAGGATCGGGCTGAGCGCCCGGCCCCAGTGGCCGACGCCGCAGCCGATGTCCAGCACGATGGAGATACGGGCGAAGTCGAGTCGCCGGGCGATCAACTGGAGGAAGTCGCTGTTCCACCAATAGTCCCGCTGCTCGCCGAAGTACTCGGCGGAGTGCGGGCGAATCGGGTCAGTTGGTGATTGTTCCATTGGCTTTATACCAGCTTGATGTGCGCGCTGAATCGGAAGACGTGACCGTCTGGGTGCATGATGCGGCACTCGCGGACGCGCCAGGGTTCGTCGGTGGGCGGACGGGTGATGGTGATGCCGAGTTGGCGGGCGGTTTCGTGCACGGCGTCAACTTCCGAGGGCGTACCGAGCCAGAGGGACATCCACGTTGCGCCGAAGTCGTCGCTGCCATCGAAGCGTGCGGGCTTGCCGCCGCGGAGGCCCTGGGCGTTGTGGCAAAGGAAGATCATGACGTCGCCGCAATACACGCCGGCGAAGTTTGCGGGGCCGTGGTGGTCGGAGGAGGCCGCGGCGGCGATCATGCCCCCGCTGTTGTGCGTGAAGGAACGGGCGAAACCGAGCTTCTCGAACCAGGTGATGCTGGCGGGAACATCGGCGACGTTGAGGATGGGGGAGACGGAGGTGAGGTGCATGGCGGTCAAGTGTTGGACATGAGTCACCTGGGAGTTTCGCAGCTGGGCGGGATGAAATGAAAAGCCCTCCCGGCGGGGGAGGGCTGGAGGGAGGCGAGGGAGTTGCATCAGACCGGCGGGGCCGTTCCGCGGTGATCAATCCTTGTCGGCTTCATCACCGTCATCGTGATCGAGATCGGTGTCGGGTGCATCGGGCGGCTGCTGCAGCCCGGTGTCCTCATCGTGGTCATCAGCCGGGGCGGGGCCGGCCGTAGCGGCAGCGGGGATCTTGCCCTCGCGGCGGTCCTTCTCGGCCTTTTCGGCCTTCTCAGCGCGGGCATCGGCAGCCTTGGCGGCCTTGAGGGCCTTCTGGTGCTTCTGCTTGTAGGCCTCGCACTTGGGCTTGTCGGGGGCCAGGATGATGCTGGCCTGGGCGCCCATGAAGCGGGGCTCGGTCTCGCACTTGGCAATGTCGGCGAGTTCGTCGCGGAACTGACGGAGGTGAGCGATGCCGAGTTCGCGGTGAGCCATTTCGCGGCCCTTGAACCGCTGCGTCACCTGCACCTTGTGGCCGTCGAGCAGGAACTTGCGTGCCTGGTTGATGCGGATGCCGACATCGTGCGGGTCGATCTTGACCGAGCGACCGAGACGGATTTCCTTGAGCTCACTGGCCTTGCTCTTGTTCTTGCTCTCGTTCTTGCTGGTCTCGTACTTGAACTTGCCGAAGTCCATGATCTTGCAGACCGGCGGGCGCGCATCGGGGCTGATCTCGACGAGATCGAGCCCGGCGGCCTCGGCCATGCGGAGGGCGACGGGCGTCTCGATGACGCCGACCTGCTCACCGTCGGCACCGATCACGCGGATCGGCGTCATGCGGATCATGTGATTGACGCGGGTGCGCTGCGGCGGACCACCAGAACCAAAGCGAGGGGGGAAGCGAGAGATGGCGGAAACTCCTGAGACCAGAACGGGATCAAGCCCGCGTCACGCGACGCGGAGCAACACAGAACGAGGGAACTTCAAACGACAGAACCTCGCTGCGCCCCAAAGGACTGCGGCAAGGAAGGCCACGTGCGGTACGGTTCGGCTTGGATAGGCCCGCGCTCATGAGCGGGCGAAAGTGGGATGGGCCATAAGACGTTGTCGCGATTCGGAAAGGTCGTTTGACAGCTGGAAAGTGTACCGCCCTTGCGGGGCACAGATTACGAGCTTGTCATGAAATCGGCCGGGGGCCGGCCCGGCCGCGACGGGCGAACGCCCCATGCTGGGGCGGAGAGACTGGATCCGGGGGGGCCGGCGGGTGGCCGGGCCGGTCGAGGTGGAGACCCGCAGACGACCTGCGATGGCAAAAACACGCCAGCCCGGGGGTGGCCCGGGCTGGCGATGGGTAAGCGTTTGTGGCGGCGAGCAAACTTACTTGATGACGTCCGGGTTGGCGGCACCGGGGACCACGGTCGGTGTGTTGGCCGGGGTGGTGCCTGCCGGAGTGGCGGCGGTGCCACCGGCGATGGGCTTGGCGGCCGTCCCGGCGGCGGGCTTGGCAACCGGGGTCGCGGCGCGGGGGGCCGGGATGCGGGGCATGGCCTTGTCCCAGTTGCTCTTGACCAGGTAGAGCTCCACGCGGCGGTTGGATGGCGTGTTGCCGGAGGCGGAGTTCTCGACGGAGGGACGGAACTCGCCCCAGCCGGCGATCTCGACCTTGTTGGCCGAGAGGCCGTCACCGACGAGCTCGTTGCGAACGGAGATGGAGCGGAAGGCGGAGAGCTCCAGGTTGTTCTGGAAGACACGGCCCTGACGCGGGGAGACGCGCTGGGTGTCGGTGTGGCCGACGACGCGGAGGTCGTACTGCTGGGCCGAGGGGAGCTCCTTGAGGACCTTGCTGAGGGCCTGAATGCTGGTGCGGGCATCGGCGGTCAGCTCGAAGGAGCCCGAGGAGAAGGTCAGATCGCTGGCGAACCGCAGCATGCCGCGGGCGGAGTCGTAGGTGAAGATCTGCGGGTACTTGGCGGCCAGGTCGGCCAGGGCCTTGTCGGTGGCCTCATCGAGCGGGCCGACGGCGATGCCCTCGAGACGCTTGTTCAGGTCGGCGAGCTGACGGTCACGGTCGGCAAGCTGGGCCTCGAGCTGGGCGATGAGGCTCTTGGCCTGATCCAGGGAGAGGTCGCCGGAGCGGTAACGCTCCAGCAGCTGGCGGCGGGCCTCCTCAAGAGACTTGACCTGCTCCATCAGCTCCTGATTGCGAGCCTTGAGCGCATCGTTGGAAGCGCGGAGGTTGTCGTAGGACTCCTGGTTGACGCAGCCGCCGGCGAGGGCGAGCAGCATGGAGGCGGCCAGGGTGAGGGAGACGGTCTTGGTGAACGCGAAGCGAGTCATGTCGAGCTCCAAAAGGGCCTGCATCCTGCAGTGCCCGGGTGTGTGCAGACGGACGGGGAACCAGCGGCCCGAAACGCCACAGGGTGACGCAGCGGACAAGTGTGATAATACGCACGGTGGCAGCGATCTGGGGCCCTCCGGTGCGGCGGGAAAGGTAAGATCGGCAGAACGGGGAGTTTCGGATGGGTTTTTGGGTGTTGACCCCGCACCGGGAGCACGCCGCCGGGCGCGGCACCCGGCCGGCCACGCGGTTTGGCTCATGGTCGGTCCTTGGCGGCTGCGGTTGATGCTGAGGGAGTTTAGACATTTTGTCTCAGAACGCTTGCTTTCTGCGCCGAAGAAGACAAAATGTCGATGTGCGAGTGATCAGCCTCAAACGCCTGCGGGAGTTCTGGGAGCAGCACGGAGATGCTGAGGGACCGCTGCGTGCGTGGTACAGAACCGTTCTGGGTGCTGAGTGGAAGAGTTTGAAGGATGCCAGGGAGACCTATCCGCACGCCGATGGCGTAGAAACAGCGAGCGGCACGATGACAGTCTTCAACATCGGAGGCAACAAGTACCGCCTTGTTGCACGGATCAGGTACGAGTACAGGCTCGTGAACGTCCGGGTCGTTCTGACGCACGCGGAGTATGACAGGGGCTTGTGGAAGGAGTAAAGCGATGACCGCAATCAACCAGGAACACAACACGAAACTGCCCGCCAAGTTCGAAGAACTCGTCGGTTTGATGCCGCCGCAGGCGATCATGGATGACGCCCAGCACGAAGAGACGATCCAGATGATCGATCGCCTGATGGCCACACGGAAACTAAGCAAGGGCCAGGAGTTGTATCTAGAGACGCTGGTACAGCTTGTCGGCGCATACGAGGCGACACACCACAGCGTTGAGGCTGGCGACGCACTTGATGCGCTCAAGTTGCTGCTGTCGGACCACGGCATCAACGCCTCGGGGCTGGCCAAGCTCCTGGGCGTCCACGCGAGCATGGGATCGAAGATCCTCAAAGGTGAGCGGTCGCTGACGGCAGGCCACATCAAGCTGCTTTCGGCGAAGTTCAAGGTGAGGGCGGAAACTTTTCTGGCGTAGCGACGTCGGAGCGCGATCCCTGTCTGACCGTGCCGCAGTAAGATGGAGCGACTGCGTTGCTGCGGCGAGGATTCAGGCTGAGGCAACGGCGACTGCGTGCCCTGCGACTTATCGACTGTAAGAGGATTACCCATTTCTCAAGCTTCTCGTCCTCCGGACAGCCATCCACACCCGGCAGCAGGCAGTTCTGCGAGCCAGAGACCGATTCCCGCTGGAGCAGCACCACTTGTGCTTCGAGTTGATGCCGCGGCGGCGGTGTGCCCGGTGCGGGGGGTGATCCGGCCGGCGAGCGTGCTGGTGCGGGTTGCGGCGGCCCGGTCGTGCTGGTTCAATGAGGGCGGGCTGGCGGCGGCCGGGGCGGCGGCGGGCGGGGAGGCCGGGCCGCTGGAGTTGCTTGCCATCGGAACGCCCGAGGCGGTGGATGCGGATCCACGGTCGGCCAGCGTGACGGTGCAGATCAGCCGGCCGGATCGGGTGCTGCTGCCGGGACTGGTCAACGCGCACACGCATCTTGATCTGACGCACATCGGCCCGCGCGAGCACGATGCGGGGCTGGGGTTCCTGGGGTTCATTGACCTGGTCCGCTCGCTGCGGCAGACCGAGCCGCGGGCCGTGGCCGAGTCGGTCACGCTTGGTGCGCTGCTGAGCGTGCGCGGCGGGACGGTGCTGGTCGGCGATATCGCGGGCATGGATGCGTCGGGCTCGTCGCTGGTGCCGTGGCAGGTGCTGCGAGCCAGCCCGCTGGCGGGCGTGAGCTTCGTTGAGTACTTCGGGCTGAGCGAAGCGGCGGCAGTGAGCCTGCCGCAGCGGATGGCGGCGGTGCTGGAGGCCGAGGGCAAATCACGCAGGCAACGGGCGAGACTGGGACTGCAGCCCCACGCACCGTATAGCGTGGGTGCGACGGGCTATGCGTTTGCGTTCAATCACGCTCAGGCGGGCGTGCCGGTGTGCACGCACCTGGCGGAGACGATTGAAGAGCACAGCTTTGTGGGCACGGGTGGAGGCTCGATCGGAGCGTTCCTGCGCACGCTGGGGGTCTTTGGCCGTGCCGCGGCGGAGAGGTTCAGCGGCGAGCGAACGCCGGTTGAACTGGTGCTTGGCGAACTGGCGGCGATGCCCCAGCGTGAGGGCGGTGGATGCAGTCCGCTGCTGGTGCATGTTGCCGATGTGAGTGATATTGATCTTGAGCGGATCGTGGCCAGCGGGTGCAGCGTGGCGTACTGCCCGCGGTCGGCGGCGTACTTCGGCTCGGCGGCACACTTCGGGCCGCATCGGTTTGAGGAGATGCTGGCCAGGGGTGTGAACGTGTGCCTTGGGACGGACTCAATTGTGAACCTGCCGATGGGGGAGGTGGAGATTCGCGGACTGAGCGTGCTGGACGAGGCGCGGCTGCTGATTGCCCAGCGGAAGATACCGGTGATGACGGCGGTGGCGATGGCCACGGTCAACGGGGCGCGTGCGCTGGGGTTCGATCCGGCGGGTTTCTCACTGGAGCCGGGGCCGCTGGCGGGATTGGTGGCTGCGGATGCCCACGGGTTGCTGGCAGGTGTCGTGGCGGAGGGGGCGGCGGGCAGGCAGGATGAGTTGCTGCTGATTGGGCAAGCCCGATGAGGCAAGAAATGTGAGGGCAGGCGAACCAGAACCCCCGAAATAGGGTATTGGTTGTTCCTGCCTAGCCGTAATGTTCTCGCGGGGCAGGAACGTCCGCGTTTCTGACTCTCTGCATGTTCTACAATCGAGGGAACTTCGCTTGGAATTTCGATTGGCTTATGTTCGTATCGCTTTCCGGATGCCGTCGTCTGGGTTGCTGTTAAGGTCGGATCTGTTCACTTCGGCCGGGAGTTGGCATCAGCCTTGAATTGCGGGCGTTGTCAGCAATGGCGGTGAGAGGCAACGGGCGGCGGGCGAGTTTCGACCGGCGGGGGCAGGGAGCGTTTGATCGTCTGAGACCCGAGCCTTACTGGAAGCGAGCCCACCGTTGAGTGCAAAGTGGAATGAAGTCAAGAAGTGGGACGATCGGAACCTGACCGGCGTGCTGCTGCCGGTGAAGTGGGTGCTGCGGGCATTCTCGTCGATCACCCTGGCTGTGGTGCTGATGATCCTTCTGGCGTTCTACGGGATCATGGCCAGCGTGCCGGTCGGGCTGCTTGCTCTTGCACCTTCCTGGCTTCTGTTTGCGTTGCCGCTGATCCTGCTGCTGGCGGGCACGAGCTGGGGTGCGGCGAAGCTGGGTACGAGGCTGACGCTGGGGCGATCGGTGGAGTCGCGGTACCTGGTGACTGTGGCGATGCTGCTGGTGGGGCTGCCCGGAGTGACGACGCTGTGGGCCCTGCTTGCGTGGCCGTATCACCCGGGATCCGGAAACGGCCTGGTGCTCTTTGGCGACTTTGTGGCCCAGTACCGTGCGATTGCGGTGCGGCGTCTTCCGGGCATGGAGATGAGCGAACTGGAGTTCTACGCCTGGTGGCCGCTGAACACCATTTTGTATCTCTTCGTGGTGAACATGATCGTCGCGACGGTGCGGCGGATTGCCTTTACCTTTGAGAACATCGGCGTGCTGACGGTGCACACCGGGATCATTGTGCTTGCCTTGGGAAGCGCGTTTTACAGCGTGGGCAAGCAGGAAGGTGACACGCTGCTGCTGGCCGGACAGCCGGATGAAACGGGTAATCCCGGACCGGGCAAGGCGGTGGACTTCTTCTACGACAACACACGCACCGCGATCACGGTGCGGCAGCTTGGCAAGGGCGAGCAGCAGCGGGTGATCCCCCACTTGCCCCGGTACAACGCGTACGGGCTGGACGTGCTCGAGGCGTTTGTCGGCAAGGTCCCCCAATCACCGGATGCACCGGGCGATGGCGGACGCCGGCTGGACATTCCGCTGGAGCCGGCGGACTGGGCCCGCCAGACGGTTGATGAAGATATCGGTGTGCGGATCGTCGGCTATGCGCCGTACGCAAAGCTGGAACCGGTGTGGCGGCCCGTGCTGCCGGGCCAGACGCGGTGGACCCCACCGCCGGCCGGACAGTCCGCGGTGCCGATGCGCTTTGTGCAGGTGATCCAGAAGACGAACCTGAACACCGGGACGATTTACAAGGGTGAGGCGGACGCGAAAGTTGTGGAGCAGGTGCGTGACGAACTGCACCTGACACCGGGGATTCCGGCATCACGGCAGGCCATGCAGTTTGAGGGCATGCTGGCTATTGAGTACACGGCCAACATGCCAGACTCACGCTGGCAGGAGATCACGGCGCCGCTGCCGGACGGAACCGAGCACGCGCTGATCGTTGAACTGCCGGCCGGGCCGGGTGGCGAAGGGGGCATCTCGCGAATCTACCCGGTGAGCATCGGCAAGGCCGTGAGCTTCGGCAACCCCGCGTGGAAAATTGAGGCCAAGAAGCTGCTGCGGCGGCCGGAGTTTCCGATCATTTCCAAGGGCTACGAGAACGCCGAGAGCAGCCAGATTGTGGTGCTGATCACCCCGCCGGCAGGAGTGCCGGAACTGGCGGCAAAGGGCATCACCGGTCCGTTTGAGCGGCACATTTACAGCCGCTTCCCCGAGTTGTCGCAGGACTTCGTCGTTGGGGCGGTCACTGCGGACGGCAGGCCGAAGCGGACGCCGGCCAACGGGGCGATCCGACTGACGTACGTTGACGCCTCGATCATCCAGCTGAACCTGGACGAGCAGCCCGACCCGGAGAACCCCAAGGGACCGCCGATGGTTCGTGCGGCCCTGCGCATGCCGCAGGCGGGCCGGGCGTCGCTGCAGGCGGTTCGCACGGGCCAGTCGCTGGCGATTGGGCCGCCGCTGGCGATCCGCATCGGCGAGCGTTACGACGATGCGGAACTCGTCAGCGTGCCGATGGTGGTGCCGGAAGCGGAGCGGAACAAAGACAACATCGGCAACCATCATCGGGCGGCTGTGGCGGTGGAGATCTCCTCGAGCAAGGGTGCCGGCGGAACGGCACTTGCCACACCGTGGACGCGAACGCTGTGGCTCCCCCACTCCCGCTATGTGGGCTTCGGGAGCGACGACTTCTCCGCCGTTCCGCTGCCTGACGGACGGGTGCTTGAGGTTGCCTTCAACCGTTTGCGGCGGCCGCTGCCGGAGATGGTGCTGCAGCTCAAGGACTTTGAGATGATCCCGTACCCGCACAGCACGCAGCCGCGGGATTACCGATCGGATCTGTATGTGTACCGCGGCCCGGGCGTGCGGAAGCTGGTGGGCGATTCTCCGTTCATGGGCTTTGAGGCGTCGGCGAGCAAGTACATCCAGTCCGGGTCGGTCGAGCGGCTGCTGGCATCGACAAGTCTCAACGAGCCGCTGCTGCAGGCACCGGACGTGTGGGACCCGAACTCCGACTTTGCCCGCAACGCAAGCGCGTGGCTGAATGCTGTGCTGGGGGCGACGCGATTTAAGTTCTCCCAGAGCGGCTGGGACAGCCGCGGGTGGACGGCATCGAAGGCACAGGTTGACAAGGGTGAACTCAAGCGGCCGTTTGCGAACTTCACCATTCTGGGTGTGGGCAACAACCCGGGGATCACGATCATCGCGGTGGGCTCGACGCTGACGCTGTGCGGGATCCCGTGGGCACTGTGGTTCAAGCCGTATCTGGTGCAGCGCAAGAAGCTGCGGATCCAGCAGCAGATCAAGGACGGCACGTATGTGCCCCCGGGCGGCAGGGGCCGGACGGTGAAGGTGACGATGGCCGGGCCGCAGACCGAGGCTGCGGGGCCGAGCGGCGCCGCGAGTGCCGCGGGCACCGCCGCGAACACGGCGGGCGGGAGCGGGGTCGGGGGCGGCGAGAACGCATCTGTTTCGACACACGCAGGAGCACAATCATGAATCGCGTCATGCGGTTTACATCTGAGTTTTCATCGCGGATCTCATCGGCTTGCAAGCTGGCGGCCGTGCTGGTGGCCATCACGGCTGGTCTGACCGCCGGGCCGAAGCCTGCGCTCGGCCAGTACGACGCGCCGGCCGGCAACTCGCATCCGCAGACCGAGCGGGTCACGGGCGACCTGGCGAGCCCGTTCGGACCGACGGGTGACCGCGCAACGATGAACTCGCAGCAGAAGCTGGAGTTTGCCGCCGCGGTGGACCTGCGACCGCTCAAGGACCTGGCGGTGTACCACAACGGGCGGATCAAGATTCTTGATTCGCTGGCACGGGAGACTGTGTCGGGCCTCGTCGGGCGGAAGGATTTTCAGGATCTGCTTTCCGCTGGAGAGACTGACAAGCTCAAGAAGGTCGGGTACGACCCGATGTTCACCTTCATTGATCTGGCGATTGATCCGGTGTTCTACGCCGACAAGCCGCTGATTCACGTGTACTTCCTGCCGCTGCGGGAGAAACTGCTGGACGCGGCGATTCCCGGCAACGGCGGTCAAGCCGAAGCGGAGCGGGAGCGCTGGAAGAAGATCGGCCGGCTGCAACCGGTGTGGATCGCCCGGCATCTGCGCAGCGTGCTGGACAACATGCCGCTGGACGGAGCGGCCGGGCGCTCGGCCAATGATGTGAACCAGGCGATGCAGGATTATCTGGCCGCGGGCAAGATGTGGACCGTGGTGCCCGAGGCAGATGCGACGAAGGCGTGGCGGCACCTTTCTCAGCTTGATGCCAAGACCAACCCGGAACTGGCCAAGGCGGTTGCGGACTTTGGCGCGGCCTGGCGCAAGGGTGATGCGGCGGCTGTCAACGCGGCGATCGGGGTGATGGCGGCCAAGCTGCCGGCGCTGAGCAGTGACGCGTATCCGCCGGTCCGCCGGAGCGTGGAGCGGGCGTACAACGCGGCCAACCCCTTTGAGTTCGGCTACTGGTTTTACGCGCTTTCGCTGGTCAGTCTGCTGCTGGCCTTCGGCACGCAGCGTCCGTGGCTGAAGTGGTTCGGCATCGCGTGCCTGAGCGTGGCCGTCGGCATGCACGCCTTCGGGTTCATCGCACGGTGCTACATCGCCGAGCGGTTTGCGATTCAGAACCAGTTTGAGTCAATGACGGGCGTGAGCCTGTTTGCCGCGATCGTGGGCGTGACGCTGGCGCTGTGGAAGCGGCAACTGCTCTTTGCCGCGGCGACGGCGGCGGCGGGCTTCATGATCCTGATCGTGGCGACGCAGACGGGCATTCCGGGGCGTGAGATCAACCGTGAGGCGGCCATCCTGAACACCTCGGTGCTGCTGAAGTACCACGTGTCGATCGTGCTGTTCAGCTACGGACTCATCACGCTGGGCTTCATTGTCAGCGTGTTCTACCTGACGGTGCACTATCTCTCGGCGGCCAAGCGTCGCGAGGCACTGGCGGCGGAGCAGGGCGGCGTTGTCGCGATGAGCGGCGGTGGCGCGGTCCTGAGTGCCGGCGGGCCGGGCGGAAGCCAGGTTGATGCGTTTGCCACTGCCGCGGCAGGCGCCCTGGGCATGAAGGAGGGCAACGCGGCGAGCTCAAAGCTGCTGGTGGACATGGACAAGGCCCAGATCACGATGATGCAGATGGCGTTCTGGACGCTGGGCGTGGGCATCATCCTGGGGGCCTGGTGGGCGGACCACTCGTGGGGCCGCTGGTGGGCCTTTGACCCCAAGGAGTTGTGGGCCCTGCTGACGTGGATCGTCTACCTGATCGTCGTGCACGTGCGTGTTGCGGGCGTGCGCGAGAAGGGCCTGGTCACGGCGTGGCTGAGCGTGGTGGGCTTCCTGGTGATGCTGTTCTGCTACTTCGGCGTGAACCTGCTGCTGCCGGGCCTGCACGCGTACGCGTGATGTCCGGAGACAGCGGTGCAGATTTCAGCAGTAAATCGGCACAAGAGCACCGGGTGATCCCCGGTGCTCTTTGCATTGTGATCGGGCTGTCCCACGCAGCTGGATATCAGCGGCGCGGATTGCGACCGAGGTTGCGATTGATGCGGCGCGGACCGAGGGGGCCGGCCGGTGCGGAGCCAGACTGGTCACCGGCATGATCGTCGGCATCGGTATCGTGCTCACCTAGGGACGCCGGATTGGCAGCGGTTGACGGGGAAACCAGTGGCGACTGCTGAGAGGCCGATGGGTTTGCCACGGGCGGAGCCGACGGCACAGCGGCCGATGGCGTCGCCGCGGGCAATGCCGCGGTGCCTGCAGATGCACTGTCGGCGGCATCAGAATCGATCAACGGCTTGGCGAAGACCAAGCGGCCGGCAGAGGTCTGCACGGTGCCGGAAACCTCGATGCGCAGATCGACCCCGACCTTGTCGGCAGCGGCATCGACGACGACCATCGTGCCATCCTCGAGATACCCGACGCCCTGGCCGGCCTGTTCGCCGACGCGGGCGATGTTGAGGACCAGTTGGGTGCCCAGCAGAAGAACCGGCTTGAGCGCGTTGCCCAGGTCGTTGATGTTGACGGTTTCGACGTTCTGGATGGTGGCAACACGGACCAGGGCTGCATCGCACGTGGCCACCGCGCCGGGCATCATGCGGGCAAGTTCGACGAGCATCTGGTCGACGGCCTTGCCGGGGACCGGGGTTTCATCGACCGAGACGTCCAAGCCACTGGTGCGCATGCGCTGGAGTTTCTGGATCGTCTCCAGGCCGCGGCGGCCCTTGGTGCGTTTGAGCTTGTCGGAACTGTCGGCGAGTTGCTGAAGTTCGGCGATGACAAAGTGCGGGATGACCAGCGGCACCTGAATGAAGCCGGTGGCGGCGATGTCGGTGACGCGAGCATCGATGAGCACGGAGCTGTCGAGCAGCAGCGGCTTGGGCCCGCGGATCTGCTTGGCAAACTCGACGTAGGGGATCACCATGCGGAACTCATCTTGCGTCTGCAGGATGGTGCTGATGGCCAGATAGCACAGCGAGATGCCGATGAGCACCTTGATGGTGCCCACCAGGTTGGGGCTCTTGAGGTCCCAGGCGGTGACGAGCAGGTCGAGGATGAAGCCGATGGCGAAGGTGGCCAGCAGGCCGGTGATGAGCCCGAGGACCAGGCCGCTGATGGCCGAGAGTTTTTTCTGCGGCGTCAGGTAGTCGATGGCCATCGTGACGAAGGCCAGTACGAACGCCGCCGAGAGCGGGACCCACCAGTTGGTGATGGCGTTGAAGCTCGGTGAGTCCTTGGCCTCCTGCGGATCAACCTTGAGGATGTACAGCAGCGTGACGACGGTGATGAGCACCACAAAGGCCATGCGGACGACGCGGACCAGCGCGGCGCGGCTGCGGGCAAGGATCTCAAAGGGCGTCAGCGGCTTGTCGCTCATGGCCGGATGATACGGGCGGTGGGGTGGGATCAAGAAAACGCCCGCCCGAAGGTCGGGCGGGCGATTGGGGGTTTTGAGAGCCGCCCACTGTAAACCCAGGCGATTTAGGCACCGAACTCGTCGGCGAGGGCTGCCGCGAAGTCGTCGGGCATGATGAGGACCAGGGGGTTCTCGAGGTTGTCCTTGACCTTGGCGGCGACGGCGCGGCGGACGGCGAGCATGGCGGCCTTCTGGACGACGCCGGCGATCTGAGCACCGGAGGCGCCGGGGGAGCGTCGGGCGAGGTCGGCGGCGGTGATGCGGCCATCGACGGGCTTGCCGCGGAGCTGGATCTCGTAGATCGCCGCGCGGCTGGCTTCATCGGGGACGCCGAGCTCGACGACGTGGTCGAAGCGACCCGGGCGGATCATGGCGGCATCGAGCATGTCGAGCCGGTTGGTGGCACCCAGGACGAGCACGCCGTTGAGTTCCTCGACACCGTCGAGTTCGCTGAGAAACTGGCTCAGGACGCGGTTGGCCACGGGGTTGTCGGTGCTGCTGGAGCGATTGGGGATGACCGCGTCGATCTCATCGAAGAAGATGATGCAGGGGGCGGCGCGGCGGGCCTTGCGGAAGATCTCGCGGACCTGCTTTTCCGAATCGCCGACGAACTTGCTGATGAGCTCAGGGCCCTTGACGGAGATGAAGTTGGCCTGGCTTTCGTTGGCGATGGCCTTGGCGAGCATGGTCTTGCCCACACCGGGCGGGCCGACGAGCAGGATGCCCTTGGCGGCCTTGATGCCGGCGGCATCGAAGACGGACTTGTGCTTGAGGGGCCATTCGACGGCCTCGACGATCTTCTGCTTGGCCTCGGCCAAGCCGCCGATGTCGTCCCACTTGACGTTGGGCGTCTCGACGAAGACCTCGCGGACGGCGGAGGGCTCGATCTCGCCGTAGGCCTGGAGGAAATGCTCCATCGTGACTTCGAGCTTCTGCAGCGTGGCGTAGGGGATGGTGGCCTGCTTGAAGTCGATCTGGCCCATGATGGTGCGCAGCGCGGCCATGGCGGCTTCGCGGCAGAGGGCCTCGAGATCGGCGCCGACATAGCCGTGGGTGATGTCGGCGAGATGGTCGAGGTCAACCGGGTGGTCACCGGACTGGGCCAGCGGCATACCGCGGCTGTGGATCTCGAGAATGTGCCGGCGGGCGGCGCGGTCCGGGATCGGCATGGCGATCTCGCGGTCGAAGCGGCCGGGGCGGCGGAGGGCGGGATCGATGTTGTTGGGCAGGTTGGTCGCCGCGATGACCATGACGTTGGCGCGGCGGTTGAGGCCGTCCATCAGGGCGAGCAGCTGGGCGACGATGCGCTTTTCGACCTCGCCCTGGGCGTTTTCGCGCTTGGGGGCGATGGAGTCGATCTCGTCGAGGAAGATGATCGACGGGCCCTTCTTGGTGGCCTCATCCCAGATCTTGCGGAGGTGGGCTTCGGACTCGCCGTAGAACTTGTGGACGATCTCCGGGCCGGAGATGGTAAAGAAGTTGGCGTCGGTTTCGTGGGCGATGGCGCGGGCGATGAGCGTCTTGCCGCAGCCGGGTGGGCCGTGGAGGAGGACGCCCTTGGGCGGGTCGATACCGAGCCGCTCGAAGACCTCGGGGTACTTCAAGGGAAGCTCGATCATCTCGCGGATGCGGGAGACCTGGCTCTTGAGGCCACCGACATCCTCGTAACTGATGGTGGGGCGACCTGCGGAGGAGGCCTTGGCATCCTGGCTCTTGGCCGAGCCGGAGATGAGCAGCTGGGTGGACGGGTTGATCAGCACCGCGCCGGTGGTGGAGGCTGTGGCGGCACCGGTCGAAGGGTTCGTGCGCTCGATGATGAACTCGGCACTGCGGGAGCCGAAGAGCTGGGCGCGGACGCGGTCGCCGACGGTGACGGGCAGGCCGTCGAGCAGGGAGCCGATGTACTCCATGTCGCGCGGGCCGGGAGTGACGGTGGTCGGCTGGAGCGTGACCGAATCCGCCTCGCGGCAGGTTGCGGGCGTGACCGTGACGGTGTCATCGATGCCGGCGGCGATATTGGCGCGGGTGAGGCCGTCGAGCTGGATCAGGCCGAGACCGCGCTGCTCCTTGAGTGCCGGCATGGCCTTGGCGAAGCTGGTCTTCTTGCCGGTGATGGCGACGACATCACCGATGCTGATGCCGAGCTTCTTGAGATCCTCAGGGTCGATGCGGGCCAGGGCGCGGCCGACATCCTTGCTCAGGGCCTCGCCGACGCGCAGGGTCAGGGAGCGGCGGTCGGCGGCGGTGGTGCCACCGGAGGAGTTGGGTGACGCGTCTTGGCGCTTGGTCATGGGCGTGGCCTTGGCGGAGCGGGGATCGGGCGGGGGCGATTGACTGGCAGACGGGAGGATCGGCGGTTACTTGCCGCTGCGGATCTCGACGACGCCGTTGTTGCAGGTGACGGCCGCGCGGGCGGCATCGAAGTTGCCGGGCACGAGCAGTTCCTTGCGGTAGCGCTTGCTGCCGCGTTCGGCGGTGATGGTCAGCACGTCGCCCTCGGCGGCGAGCTTGACATCACCGACGGCGATACCGGGCATCTCCAGCACGATCACGGTGCCGTCGGCCTCCTCCATCACGTCGGCCATGGGCTCGCGCACCTCGTGCACGACGGCATCGCCGGTCTTTTCATCGCGCTTGATGTTGCCGAAGGGCTCGACCTTGACATCCTGACCGTTGTTCATGGTCTTGATGGAAAAGCCGTACTGGAACTTGACGTCCTTGCCGTCCTTGGTGGTAAAGTCGCCGGAGTTCTTGAGCTCCTGGCCCTTCTCCGCCAGGTCGGTGAGGGTCTTAAACAGGTCGGAGAGGCCGCCAAGCATGCCCTCGATACCGTTGAAGCCGGTCTTGGCAGGGTCGCGGTTGGTGTTGCCGCGGGAGCCGGGCGGGATGCTGCCGCGGCCGCCGTTGAAGCCGAAGCTGAAACCGGTTCCGGAGCCGCCGCCGCTGGAGTTGTTGTTGGGGTTGTTAGCGTTGTTCATGGGTAATCTCGAATGGTGTGTGCGGGGCGGGAAGTGTGCCGCGGCTTAGCCGGCCTGACGCATGGACATGCCGGGCATGGACTTGACGGGGCGGATGGTCTGTATATCGGCTGGCAGCATGCCCTCCACATGGTGGGCGACACCGATGAGGAGAATGCCCCTGGCTCCGGGCGGGAGTGTGGCGGCGATGCGCTCGCCGATGAACCTGTCGCGCTGCTCGAGCAGGGAGCGGGCACGCTGCTCGGTCCGCGGGTCGCGCGGGCCGGAGGCCTTGACGAGCTGCACTTCGCGGAGCAGGAGTTCGGGTGACTCGGTACCGAGTACGGTGGCGCCGAGGGTGGTCATTTCAGCCAGCAACTGGTGGTTGCGGCTGCCGGCGGCGGCGAGCTGCTCGATGATGCGGGAGACCGGTGCATCGACGGGCAGGCCATCCTGATAGATGTTGGTTCCGGCCAAGCCCCCCCACTGCCGGGCTGAATCTCGCACCCAGTTCTGGGCGACGTCCCACCAGGCTTCGATCGCGTTCTGGCGGGCGGCCCAGGTGGCAGCATCAAACTGGCTGCGCACTGCGGCGGCCGCGCTGCCCAGGTCGGCCTCGTTGTGAACGATCGGGAGTACGAAGAGTGTTCGTTGCTGCTGCACTCGCTTTGCCTCGATGCGGGGGTGGGTCCGAACCGCGGAGGTATCGGCCGGATCTGGCCTGGGCTGAGGGGTTCCCCTTGCATCGGGGGGCGGGCCGACGGGGGCTGTGCCGGGCTGCGGCAGCGCAGCACGGGCTGCGGGGTCCGATATCGGTGGGTCAGGCAGCCGGCGGCATCAGCGGGCGAGCCGGGGGTGGCGGCTCGGAGCGGGGCGTGTATTGCGGGGCGGGCACTGCCGCGGGCAGGGAGCGGACGACCTGCAGCTCGCTCTCGAGCTCGGCGAGACGCTGCTGCATGGTGGCCAGAACGGCGGCCTGTTCGTCGATCATGGCCTGCTGCTGGGGGTTCTGCTTGGGCTTGTTCTCGATGATGGGCTGGTTGGCCCACCAGTCCATGCCCATTTCCTTGGCCTTGTCAATGGAGCAGATGACCAGACGGATCTGGATCGTCAGCAGCTCGATATCGACGAGCTTGACCTTAATATCGCCAGCGATGACGATACCTTTGTCCAACACTCGCTCGAGAAGATCGGCGAGGTTGGAACTGTTGGTCGAGTGGGATGGTCCGCGGTGGACGGCCATGCTGTGAGAATCGTGCCTCGTGCGTTGTTCGGTCTGGTCGCGCTGCTCATCCGTGAGCGGCGGTGTGCGGGCTGGGGTCTATGGTCTTGTGGTCTGCGGTCTGGCGGGCGGTGCCGGGCTTCCGGCGGGAGGGGTTTGGGGTGGAGGGGTGGTAAGGATGACAATTACATCAGTTTGCCCAGCGGGCCAAGGTCGAGATTGAGTTCAGACTCGCTGACCCCAAAATCCTTGGCCAAGCGGGAGATTTCCTGCGATTGCAGCATGAGGGTGTGGCCGAGCCGCTCGACTTGCTCATCGCTTAGTGAGCCGGAATCCATGCGGCGGATGGCCTGACGCTCCATGGTCTCGTGGAGGAGCTTGACCAGGGTCAGGACCAACTGGCCGAGGCCCTTACGCACTTCGGCGGGGTCAACATCCAGCCGCTGGCGCGGGGCGGAGATCATCGGGGCACCGTGGCAGTCACCGGGCTGCGGATTAAACGTTGCGGCCAGGCCGAGTGTGTCGGTGGCGACGCGGGCACATGCCGCGGCGGCGGACGTGCCGAGTGCGGCGGCAACTGCGGAGGCATCAAGATCGGCCGTGCAGAGCGTGACGGATGCAGAGTGCGAGGTGCTTGCCTCATCAGCCCGCGCGCACGGCTTGGCCTCGATCACTTCGATCGGGGTGTTGCACGCTTCGAGTTGTGCGGTCTCAAGCACCTGGGAGGGCTGCACGGTTTGCTCCGGTTGACACGACGAGTGTCGGATTCGTTATCGGCGATTGGGAAGGGGCGATAAAGCTCCGCGCAGAATCAGTGGAAGCCAGCAGGACCTGCAGGGAGAGGTAGACCAGATCGATGCCGGCGACGGAGATGGCCACCTCGCCGCGGAGGACGACGCCTTTGTGCAGGAGGCGGTCGATGGTCTCGCAGAGCGAAACGTGCGCATCATCCGGCAGGTCCTGCGCGTTGGCGCCGAGTCTGACGCTGGATGCGGCACCGACGACGGGTTGGGATTGGATCTCGGCCATGGGAAACGGACAAAGGCGGCGGCCGGAGCGGCCAACGGGGGACCGGTTCCGTATCGGGCGGAGGGGTGCAAGACCGGTGCGAGGGCGTGGGGTAAAGCGAGGTGGGAGGAGGGAACGGGGTGATTGCCCCCCTGCTCCCACCCCGTCCCCCAAGGCCGAGCCGCGACCTTGTAGGGGACGGCGTTGCGGCGCCGATTAGTCAGAGGTTCGACTCAACGGCCATCGCCGCTGACCCCGCCCGTGGCGTGCATCACTGGACTCGGGGCGAGGATGCGTCGGTAGCCAGGTTGGCGCCGCACTCGGGGCAGAGGGTGCCTGGGAGGCCGCGGCAGTCGTACTGGCACTTGGGACATGATCGCGCGTCCACATCGCCGACGGCCAGCGTGCGTCGCAGGCGAACGAGGAGGTCACCGATGATGAGGTGCCACACGAGCGCGGACACGAGAACAGCCAGAATACCGGACTGCATGGCGGCGAAGAGACCGAAGGCGAGGGTTGCCGCAACGCCGGCAACCAGCGGCCAGAAAAGTGCGGCGCGATCGGGCGTGACCCGCGACCAGAAGATCGCCAATGCCAGCGAGCCGCCCATCGTCCACCCGGGCGTGACTGTGAACACAGAGACGAGATTCAGGAAGCCGAGCAGCGGCAACCAGCCAGCCGCAAACCCCACGAAGATTAACGGTGCCCACAGGGCACCTGTGCTCAACGGCGTCCGTGCCGAAGGCGGCACGGTGACGCGAAAGAGGATCAAGAAGACGGCGGAGTTCAGAACTGCCCAGATTCCCGCGAAGAGGGACATCACCGGGTCGTAGTTCGTCGCCAGAGTCGAGATCACACCATCACCTCCTTCCAGGCCGAGTCGGTTCTCCTGCGCTCACCGCGGCGACTACGGCTGACAATGGCCCCGGTGGGAATCGAACCCACACGTCGTTTTACCGACTGCGGATTTTAAGTCCGCTGCGTCTGCCGTTTCGCCACGGGGCCGGTTGCGAGACCGACTTTATGGCTGCCGAGCCGGACGCGGACGGCCGCGGCGAGCAATCACGGTGGGCAATCACGGCGGAGGTGAGCGGTTGGGGCTGCGGACAGGTTGCATCCTGCTGCTGGGGCAGCACGTACCATTCATGAAGTCATGGCGTGCCGCGGCTGGCGGCGGCAGATCAAGCAGCATCGGATGATGAAGGGAAGCTGAAGTGAACCACGGAAGCAGCGATCCGGCCGGTCAACCTCCCCGCGGCGGCAGCAGCGGCAGCCGGAGTGGCGATATCGGCCGACGGCCCGCCGCGGCGGATGCGAGGCTGCCGGCGGATGAGGGGCCGATTCCGCTGGCTGAACCGGAGCCGAGGACTGTGGCGGGGGCGGGGCGGCCTGCTTCGGGCGGGGGCGGGGGTGGAGGGGGCGGCGGTGAGGAGGGCGGATTTTGCCCGGCGTGCAGCCGCGGTATGGCCAGGGATTCGGTGCTGTGCATCCACTGCGGATTTGACCGCAGGACGGGCTTTACGCGACGGGCCGGGGTGGATGCCGCGGCGACGAAGACCGGGACGCTGGCGTGCCCATCGTGCGGCTATGACCTGACCGGGCTGCGGAAGCGGGTGTGCCCGGAGTGTGGCGAGACGAACCTGGGAAGGAACAACGCCAAGGCCAAGCAGCGCGAGGCCCAGAAGGAGGCGGTGGCGCTGTGGGTGCTGCCGACGGCGATGCTGGTGATCGGCTCGGTGATCAGCATCTGGCACGTCGCCCGGCTGGGCGGGGGTGAGGTGGCGGTGAAGTGGGCGATCGGCACGAGCTTCTGCGTGCTGGGGGCCTTTGTGGGCTACTCGCTGATTGCGATGCTGCTGACGGGGTGGGCGTATGGCCTTGGCCAATCGCTGCTGCGCATCGGCGGGATCCTGATGATCCTGACGGCGGGGACGATTCTGGTGCCACTGGGAGGCGGGATCATCGCCATGTTGCTGGGCTGGTTTGTGCTGTGCGTGATGCTGATTACCATCATGGATCTGGACATCAACGATGGCTGGATGGTGACCACGGCGGTGCTGGCGGGGTGGATCTGCGGCGGGATTCTGGGCTCAGTCGTCGTCGGGTTGATCTCTTAATGCGGGCGACCTCGCCCAGTGGCTTCGCCCGCACTGCCGCGTCCGCTCCTGCCCGGCTGACGTATAATCCCCTCAGATTGGGGGCGTCGCGGCGACGCAACCCTGTGTCAAGTTTCATCAGACCGCCAGCGGCACCGAAGGGGAACTCACGTGAACGAGAGCAGCAAGGGCCCGGCAGATCAGCGTCCCGGCGGCCGCAGCACCGGCGGCACCAAGCCTCCCACCGGCGGCAGGCCCGCGACCGCGTCGTCTGGCGGCGAGGGGCCCATCCCGCTGGCCCAGCCCGAGACCACGCCCGCCCGCGCCGCCGGCGCGGGGCGTGATCTCAATGCCGCCCTCTGCCCCGCGTGCAGCCATGGCATGTCGCCTGCCGCGGTCATCTGCATCAACTGCGGCTTTGACCGGCGGACCGGCTTTACCCGCCGCACCGGTGTCGATGCGGCGGCGAACCGGACCGGAACGCTCAACTGTCCGTCGTGCGGCTATGACCTGACCGGCCTGCGGCAACGCGTTTGTCCTGAGTGCGGCGAGCAGAATCTGGGCAAGCACAATCCCATTCACAAGAAACGGAAAGCCCGCAAGGAGCAGACCAAACTGTGGGCGACGCCGGCGGCCATGCTGACCATCGGCACCGGCATCTGCCTGTGGCACGTCATCGATCTGGGAGGCGAGGTCGCGCTGGCATGGGCCGGGATGACCGCCATGAGCATTCTGGGTGCGTTCTGCGGCTACGCGATCACCGCGATGAAGCTGACCGGCTGGCCGTACGACGTGGGCAACTCGCTGCTGCGCATCGGCGGCATTCTGATGGTCAGCACCGCCCTTTTGAGCGTTGTGCCCCTCGGAGGCCTCTTCGGGATTTTTATGCTGTGGGTGGCTCTGGCCCTCATGCTGATTCCGGTGATGGATATGGAACTCGGCGAGAGCATGATCGCCGCCACCCTGGTGCTCTTCGGCGGGATCATCGGCGGGTTTGTCGGCGTGCTGCTGATTGCTCCGCTTCTCTAGCCGCCGGGCCTGCGGCGGCGAACAATCAGCCTATGTCATACCCCACCGCGCTCTCGCCCGATTTCACACGTCCGCACCGCTTTGCCCGCATCTTGAGTTCCGCGGGCGTTGCCGCCGCACTCTGTATTGGAACCTCGCTGCTGGCAGGCTGTGCGGGCACCACGGTGGATGACCGTGGTGTCGCGATGGCGACGGTGAGCGGCGAGGTGAGCTACCTGGCCCGTATTGCCATGCCGCCCAAGAACACGCTGACGGTGCGGCTGCAGGATGTGAGCCGGGCCGATGCACCGGCGGTGGACCTGGGCAAGCAGGTGATTACCGATGCTGCGGGTGTGCCGGTGGCGTTTGCCGTGCGGTACAACCCGGCTGAAGTGCGGCCGGAGGGCGTGTACGTGATCTCGGCCACGCTGGAGGCCGATGGCCGGGTGATGTTCCGGACGACCGAGCAGTTCCGCGTGATCACCAAGGGCTTCCCGGAGCGGGGCGTGACGGTGACGATGCGCGGGCCGGGTTGAGATACCGGCGCGACAGATTGATGCCAATAAAACAGCGAGGCCCGGGATGTGATCCCGGGCCTCGGTTTGTTTTGAGAATGGAGCGGCGGTGGCGTTACTGCGGCGGCTTGGGTGCGTCGCTGGGCTTGACCCTGCCGAGCACGCTGGGCAGTTCGATACCGGCCTGCTCGGCGAGTTCGTGCACCTGCGGGAGCGAGGAGATCATGGAGGAGAGGAAGTTGGCGGTGGTGCCCTTGCCCTCAGCCTGGCTTGAGGGGCGGCCGCTGTCCCAGACGGTGATCTTGTCGATCTTGAGGTTGCTGATGGCCTTGACCTGCTCGTGGACGAGTTCGGGCAGTTTTTCGATCAGCAGCAGCGTGGGAGCGACCTGCGGGTTGGCGGCGCAGGCTTCCATGAGCTTGCGGTAGCCGTCGGCCTTGGCCTCGAGCACCTTGCGGACGCCCTCGGCCTCGGCCTCGTAGCGGGCGAGGACTGCCGCGGCGTTACCCGTGGCCTCGAGGCGCTGCTTCTCGGCCTCGGCGGAGGCGGCGATTTCGATGCGCTTCTTTTCGATTTCCTGACCGGCGAGGGTTTCCTTGGACAGGCGGGCGAGTTCCTGCTCGCGCTGGGCCTCGAGAATGGCGCGGGCGGCCTGGGCGGCGGCGACTTCGGAGCGACGCTTGCTCTCGGCGGCGATTTCGGCGAGTTTGGCGTTGCTCTCGGCGATCTTGGCGCGGCTTTCGTTCTCACCGACGTTGGCCGCGGCTTCGGCGGAGGCGACCTTGATGCGCTGCTCCTGCTCGGCGAGCTTCTGGGCGGCAACGGTTTCGGCCTTGCGCTGGGCCATCACGATTTCCTGGTTGCGGCGGGCCTCGGCTTCACCAGTGACGGCTTGGGCCTCAAGCGTGGAGACGGCGATGCGCTGACGCTGCTCGGCGTTCTTCTGGCCTTCGACGGCGGTGGCCTGCTCGGCGGCGACGCGGACGGTGCGGTCGCGGACGGCCATGGCCTCACCGACGGCACCTTCGCGGTCCTGCTCGGCTACTTCAACTTTTGCGCGGTTGATGGCCTCCGCGGCGGCACGCTTGCCGATGGCTTCGATGTAGCCGGACTCGTCGGTGATGTCGCGGATGTTGACGTTGATGAGCTCGAGGCCGAGCTTGTTGATTTCCTGCTCAACGTTCTCGTTGATCAGCCGCATGAACTTCTCGCGGTCCTTGTTGATCTCCTCGATCGTGAGGGTCGCGATGACCAGACGCAACTGGCCGAGGATGATGTCCTGGGCCTGCTCGACGATCTTCTCATCGGTGAGCGTCAGGAGGCGTTCGGCGGCGTTGTTCATCAGCACCGGCTCGGTGGAGATGGCCACGGTGAACGTACTGGGGACGTTGACGCGGATGTTGTTCTGGCTCAGCGCACCCTGGAGGGGGATCTCGATGACCATGGGCTCCAGCGAGAGGTACGCGTAGTCCTGCACCAGCGGCATGACGAAGGTGCCGCCACCGTGGAGGCACTTGGCGGCCTTGTCGGTGCCGACGCGGCCGTAGACCACCAGCACGCGGTTGGAGGGGCAGCGTTTGTACTGCTTGACGGTGAGGATGCCGACGAACAGCACCACCAGCACCACCGCTGCGATGGGCAGCAGGAAGAGCGCGGGATCAGCAAGGGTGAGCACAACGACGGACGATGACAGCATGAACGGACACTCCCAGTGAGCTTGACTGCAGCATCAGGCCGGATCAGCGTGATCCGAAAGCTGGCGCGAGGTCGAGTCTCAGCAGACGACAGTATTCAGGGAACTGGTGCGGGGTGAGCATGCCGCCCGCGGCGGGCGTTACGGGCGTTATGGGCGGTTATGGCTTAGGGGATCGATCGGCCTTGCGGAGGTCGAACTCGGCAATGAAGGCCTTGGCGGCTTTGAAGGCTTCTTCGCGGGATCCGGACTCATCGGGCTCAACGGGGATCCAGGCGGGTGGCTCGGTTGCGGCTGGATTGGTGGCGGATGGATTGGTGGCGGCGGGCAGCCGCAGCCGCCAGTCGTACGCAGGCATGCGAACGGCCCAGCCGGTCAGGAGCGGGTCGGGCTTGCCGGCCGCGGGCTGGTCTACGCGCAGGGGCACCTCACGCGTGAGTTGGGGACGCTTGCCTGTGGCCTCACCGAAGAGGCGGAGGCGTCTGGTGTCCAGGCCATCGGCGGCGTCAATCCGCTCGCTGGCGTGATGCTTGAGGACGGCCGTGAGTGTTTCGCTTGTCGTCACGGTGCGGCGAGAGATGAGAATCGCCACCGGCATCCGGGAGAACGGCGATGTTGCGATCGGCTCGAGCTGGACTGCCGCGGCGCCCTCGGCCTCGAGCGTGCGGTCAAGCTCGACGAAGTCGGACGGCCCGGAGATGGTCAGGGTTCGGGGCTGCATCGTGCCTGCAGCGACGGCCGGGCGGGCGGCAGGGCCGAACCAGATGCCGCCGCTGGTCGGGCGGCGGAGGATCCAGCGGGCGATCTGCAGTGCAGCGGTGTCCACACCGGGCGAGTTCTGCAGATCAAGGATGATGCCGCGGAGGTCGGGGGTTTTGGCAAGTTCCTCGAAGGCGGCGTCGATCGATGCGACATCTGTCAGGGCGGTGGCGGTGAGAATCGCCAGGTTGTTCTCGATCTTGACATCCAGCGGCTTGAGGCGTTTGTCGAGCGCCTGCATCATCGAGGCATCTTCGGGCGAGAGCGGCCGGTAGAGCAGCGGGAAGGGAAGGTCCTTCTGCTTTCGCCATGCGGCGCCGAGTGAGAAGAGGAACTCCAGGTCGTCCTGTGCATCAGCGACCATGGATTGGGCATCGGTCATGAACTGGGTGAAGGCGGCACCGGCGGGGTTGCCGGGGGCGGCGGAGCCGTCGTACCAGCGGGTTGCCGCGGCGGTCTGCATCGCGGCGATGAGCTGCGAATAGCCACGGCCGGCATCGGCGGCCGGAGCAGTCTCGTCGGCGGTGAACTTGAACAGGGCGATCGGCTTGCCGTCTTTCTGCAGCACGCGGCCGGGGCCGAGGGCGGGGATCTCCACCTTGGCGCGAAGTGCGGCAAGGGTGGCCACGCCGATGTAGCCGCGGCCGGGCGTGGGGGCATCCGGGTCGGTGACTTTGGCGGCAGCGTCGGTGGTCGCGGCTGCGGTGGTTGCGGCGGCGGCATCTGCGGCGGGGGCTGGAGTTGGGGGCTCGACCCCGGGCATGCTTGTGCGCATGTGGACGATCATGCCGCTGGGAAAGAGAAACGGGGCCAGCAGCAGACCAATGGAGGCATCGGTGGAGCTGAGCTTGCTCCAGGCGATGCCCGGACGGGTGTTGGCCTTGAACGCACGGCCGTTGTCGAGCGGTTCGGCCTCGAACCGCACGTAGAACGGACCGGCGAACGATGTGTAGAACGTGCCGAGGTACTTGCCGTTGGGGACGATCATGCCCGTGGGGCCACGGAGCGGGGCGACGGTGCCGTGTTGTGGCGGCGTTCCGATCGGGCCGACGGATGCCGCGACGGTGGCGGCGGCAGTGGCTGCCGTCTGGTCGCCAAGCGGCTCGGCCGGCGTGACGCAGCCGGGCAGTAATCCGGCGGCCAGCAGGAGCAGTACCGGACCAGTGCGGCCACCGAGGTGACGAGGCAGGAGGGGGCGTTGGGGCAGGCCGAGGGTGGTGGAAACGCATGATGCCGCACGGTCAGCCATGTCCAGTTGTAGGGAACCAGGCCCCCGCCGTTGCGGGAGGGCGGCCGCCGTGCCGGAGAGGAACGCCGGGCGGCGGGCTTCTGGCCCACCCCGCACATACGCTGGCGGCGATGGTCCAGAACTTCATCGATGGAAGTGTGCAGCCCGTTTCCCCCGCCCGCCCGGGCGAGCCCGGGGGTGGCGTGCTGGAGTTGATCGACCCCGCAACGGGCAAGCGCCGGGGCGAGGTGGCCGGTGCAACCGCCGGCGATGTGGACCGGGCGGTGGCGGCAGCCCGTGCGGCGTTCCCGGCGTGGTCGGCCATGGCCGCGAGCAAGCGGAGTGAGATCCTGCTGCGGCTGGCGGACCTGATCGACGGCAACCTGGATGAACTGGCCAAGGCGGAGTGTCTGGACTCGGGCAAGCCGATCTTTGTGTGTCGGAGCGTTGACATTCCCAGGTCGGCGGCGAACTTCCGGTACTTCGCGCAGGCGGTGCTGCACACGACCGGTCAGTGGCACCAGTACGACGGCGCGGGCGTGCAGGGGGCACGGCCGGCGATGAACTTCACCTTGAGGTCACCCAGGGGTGTGGCGGGGCTGATCAGCCCGTGGAACCTGCCGCTCTACCTGCTGACCTGGAAGATTGCCCCCGCGCTGGCCACGGGCAACACTGCGGTGTGCAAGCCGAGCGAACTGACGCCGACGACGGCAACGATGCTGGCGGAACTGGGCAATGCGGCAGGGCTGCCGCCGGGTGTGCTGAACATCGTGCACGGCACGGGCCAGCCGGTGGGCAGCGGGATTGTGACCCACCCGGATGTGCCGACGGTCAGCTTCACGGGCTCGACGGGGGTGGGCAAGTGGATCGCCCGGGAGGCGGGAGACCGACTCAAGCGTGTGTCACTGGAGCTTGGCGGCAAGAACCCGTTTGTGGTGTACGCGGATGCTGACCTGGACGTGGCGGCCGAGACTGCCTGCCGGGCGATGTTCAGCAATCAGGGGCAGATCTGCCTGTGCGGCTCGCGGCTGGTGGTGCACAAGTCAGTCAAAGAGGCGTTCCTGCAGCGACTGCTGGCCCATGTGGCGGCCATCCGGCCCGGCGACCCGATGGAGCCGGCGACGCGGTACGGAACGCTGATCAGTCAGGCCCATCGCGAGAAGGTGGAGCGGTATGTGGCGGTGGCGCGGGAACTGGGCGGACGGGTGCTCTGCGGCGGGGAGCGGCCGCAGGCCGATGCGCTGCCGCCGCGCGTGCGGGGCGGCTTCTACTACCTGCCGACGATCATCGACGGGCTCGCACCCGACTGTGCGGTGGAGCAAGAGGAGATCTTCGGCCCGGTCGTCAGCGTGCAGAGTTTCGAAGATGATGAGCAGGCCGTGGCGCTGGCCAACGGCACCAGCTACGGCTTGGCGGCGAGCATCTGGACCCGCGACCTGCAGCGGGCTCACCGCGCGGCGGCCGAGATTCACGCCGGCATCGTGTGGGTGAACTGCTGGATGGTCCGCGACCTGCGGACGCCGTTTGGGGGTGCCAAGCAGAGTGGCGTGGGTCGCGAGGGCGGCATGGAGGCGATCAACTTCTTCACCGAGCCCAAGAACGTGTGCGTTGGGCTGTGATTGGAAAGCAAACGGCCCGCGTGGGAGCACGCGGGCCGCTGGTGGTTGAGGGGGCTTGAACTCGAAAGGCGGCTCAGTGCCGGGTATCGGTATTGAGCACGGGAGCCAGCATGGCGAACCGGTCGGCCAGGTCGAGGCCGCTGATGGCGGTGCCGCCGCTGCGGAGGATGGCGCTGCCCGCATCCAGCCCAGCAGGCACGATGGCCAGACGGGTGGAGTTGGTCATCGCGGCGGCGGGAATCTTCAGGGCCACGCGAGGGCCGCTGATGGTCGCGATCGTCGAGGACTGGCCGGCTTCATCGATGGCCACGAGGACGAACTTGGAGACACCGCTGGACAGATCGCGTGCGACCAGGTGGCCCTCGCCCTTGCCGCTCATGAGCAGCACGGCGGCGGGCGGACGAACGCCAGCAACGGCGGGGGCATCGGTCTTGGCGGAACGGTCAAACTGCACGAAGCGGGTCGCGGGGTCGAGCAGGGCGGTCTCAAACGAGTCGCCGTAGCTGGCCACCAGACGCATCATGTCGCTGGCCTTGACGGCGGCATCGACATCGTTGAACGCCGAACGCAGCATCACGGTGGTGATGCCGAGAACCAGTGCGGCGGCGATCGACCCGACGGCCGTTGCACGCCACCAGGGGCTGACACCCTTGGCGCGGATCATCATCGAGGCGGCGGGATCAGCCGTGGTGAAGGACACCGCCGCAGCGGCGATCTCCGCGCCGACGGTCGAGAGCACGCGATCGCGAAGATCGGACGGGGGCTGCTCGGCTCCCTGACCATCGATCACCCCTTCGGGCAGGTCGATCCTCAGCAGGCGGTCCTGCAGCGAGGCGATGCTGGCGCGGACGGACGGCGCCGCCTTGGCCAGGGCCTGCTCGAAGAGCTCCACCTCGCGACGGTCAAGCAGACCGAAGGAGTCAAGGGCCGCGTTTTCGAAGAGTTGCTTGAGGTTCATGCCATCGTTCCTTCGGTCCCGTCATTTTCACGTAGTCGTACAAGGGCACGGCTCAGGGCCGATTTCACCGTACCCAGGGGGGTGTTGAGCTCTTCACCGATCTGCCGCAGCGTCTGCCCGTTGAGATAGGCACGGGTGACGACTTTCTTCTGCAGCTCGGGCAAACGTTCGATCTTCTGCATCAGAGACGAGTAACGTTCCTGGTTTTCCACGCCGCATGAGGGACTTGGGACGGCCCCCAGCTCGGTTTCACCAGTGATCTTCTCATCGAGGACGGCTGGCTTGAGGGCCGAGCGGCCTCGGCGAAGCCGGTCGACCAGATAACGGCGGGTGATCAGCATGACCCAAGTGACCAAGGCGGCACGGCTGGGGTCGTACCTCGCCGCGGTCTTCCAGAGGCGGATGAAGACCTCCTGGACTGCTTCGTCGGCCTGATCCCGGGTTGGCAAGGACTGGGTTGCCATTCGATACACCAACGAACCGAACCGGTCGTAGAGCCGACCGATCGCCTCTGACTCTCCGCGCGCGACCGCTTGCATCAAAGCAAGATCGGCGGCCTGAATCTCCGGAGTCCCGGGCATACTGGGAGCCTCTTGAAACCTCCGGACCCACACGAGTGCGGACGAATGTCCGCGACATGTTGTACGCAGCAAGTACTGCAAGGATGCCGGAATGCAGAAGAATCTGCACGCGTCTGTGTTTCGGCGGTTCTTCGGACGCAGCCACACTTGCAGCAATAATGCATATTCACATCGGCTGCAGGCGTTGGTTATCGGTCAATCGTGCGCTTTTCGGGCCTGGATGTAAAGAACAGGTTGCAGACATGCCGAACTCCGAGTACACTCGAAGCGGTCATCGAGAGGCAGCAACGCTCGTGGAACGCCAAAACGTCCAGAACGAACGCTTACGCGAAGCGGCAAGATCCGCCGGTGGCTCTCATTTGAAGCGCCGCGGATTCACGCTCCTTGATGTCTTGACTTCTCTGGCCGTGATCGCTGTGCTGGTGTCGCTGACGCTGCCGACGATGAGCAAAGTCCGCGAGACGACGCACCGCGTGGTCTGCAGTGCCCATATTCGCGAGTTGCTCATCGGCACTGAACAGTGGGCCCGCGACCATAAAGATGAACTGCCACCGAGCGAGTTTGCGCCCAAGTCTGGAGATCAGGACTTCCGGCCCGAGCGGATGCAGACGCTTCGCCGCGGAATGCCGGATTCCGGCTGGGACGGCCTGGGCAATCTCTGGCAGCACGATTACGGCGTTTCTGTCGCCTCGTACTACTGCCCGGCGCACGCTGGTCAGCATCCGATGTCGCGGTACGTCAACGCGTTCACCGTTGGTGGCACCAGCGAGATCATCGGCAACTACCACATGCGGGGGTTCACCGGCGGCAATTCCAATCTCAACCGCATGAACAACCGGCTCGCCCTCATCGCTGACGGGCTGAGCTCTCAGGTCGACTTCAACCACCGCGTTGGTGGCAATGTCGGACGCCTCGACTGGTCCGTCGCGTGGTACAACGACCCCTCGGGCGAGATCGTCAAGCGGCTGCCCGGCAACGTGGGCGACGCGATGGCACGTGATCAGGTGGAGCTCGCGTGGCGGCAGCTTGACTCCGTCTCCGCTCCGCTCACCTCGCTGAGCACGCAAACCAACGGCCCCTGGTGAGTCGTTGCCTTGCGTCTGGCAAGGCATGGCAGCATCTCTTCCCTCGAACAATTAAAAAGGCCCTTGTGATCCGGCGTAGCCCGTGATGGTGCGTGAACTCACACGTTCGCGCGATGTCAAATCGCGCCCGGCGAACCGTGCGGATCGTTCTCGACGGAGGCCGCGGGAATTGCAACGCTTCGGAGGGGACCGGTTCGTCACACGAACCCGATCAGGCGAAGGCCAGCTCTGGCGCACCCGCCGCGGCGAGAGCGACACGGAGCGAGCCGCCGTTGGCCCGAGCCATGACCAAGTACCGCTGGAGATTGCGGCCGGGGCACTCGGTGGGAGCGAGCTCGCGGTGGGTGAACACGCGGCTGACCGGCACGCGGTACTGACGCATCTGGCTGGCGACAAAGCGGTCAAGAGAGGCCGTCTGGGCAGCGTTGGGCAGTTGCCGCTCGAAGTTGCCGATGACCATGATGCCCAGGTTGTTCTCGTTCTGATCCTTGACGTGTGCGCCCTGATACTGGATCGGACGACCTTCCCAAACGCGACCGGCCGGGTCGATGAGATAGTGATATCCGATATCAGCCCAGCCGCGGACTGTCACGTGGCCACGACGGATGATCTCCAGTCGCTGGCGAGTGGCATCTTCGCTTGTGGCGGTGTAGGGCGTCACGCCTTCGTGGTGGATCGTGATGCGATTGACGCTCCGCAGGGGATAGATATCACCCGGGCGTGCGATACCTGCGCGGGTCCAGTTCGAACGCCGAATGACGCCCTGCGCCGTGACGGGCCCGACCTGGGGCTGCGGTGCCGGACCGGAGGGAAGAGGTCGCGGCGGCGTTGGCGTCGCAGCAGGCCTCTGCGGTGAGAGTGGCCCTTCACCCCCGCGCACGCCAGCACCGGGCTCCACAGGATCCGGGTAGCTGCCACCAGTGTTCGCACAACCGGCAACCGCGGCAAGACCGAGCAACGCGCCGGCCTGGAGAACGGCTCGCCGCGCGAGAAGAGCATCAAGCAAGGCCGCGGGATTCGCGGCCTGCGGCTGTGATTCTGGCTGTGTGTTCATTGTCCGCTCGTCCATGGCTTGCCCCGAGTCACGCGGCTCCGCCGCGGCGGCTGTGCATTGTCCTGCAGTTCGCGTCTTGCATGCGGCCTTTCCGACGCGGCGAAGATTAGTCACGGTTCATCGGCCCGCGGCCGAGTTACGGATTGGACATTTCAAGTTTCCTCGGAGCGATGCGGATCATCAGGAACCCCGCACAGGGCGGATTGCTCGGTCTCGACGCCAACGATGGCGGACCCCCCCGCCCCGGCAGGCGTCTGTTGATTTCCGGGACCTGTCGGGAACCCCACCGCCAGCAACTGCCAACCCAGCAGCGGGTTCTGCCGCCGCCACGCGTTCCGGCGTGTCGTTGCCGCCGCTGACCGATGCCCCCGGTGCCCCTCTACTTTACCGGTGTCGTCTGCCCTCTTGCCGCCTCGCATCACACGAGGGGGCGGGTCGCCGGTGAACCTCGCAGGTCGGATTTTGATCGGTTTTTGCGAGATTCTGAACAGAGACTTGGAAATGACCGAGAGACGGCTATCATCGGAAGTCTGTTCGCGAGAGCGAACGGGCGACAACCAGTACGACCATGATCTACACCTGACCGATCATGGGGGCATAGCTCAGTTTTGGTAGAGCGCATCCATGGCATGGATGAGGTCAGGGGTTCGAGTCCCCTTGCCTCCACTGGTTTGAAGCGGAAGCCCTTGGCTTCCGCTTCTTGCTTTTTGCGTCAAGTTGAGCCAGGTAATCGGCGGACCTAGTTCTGAAAGTGTGAGGGCAACGGGGGTGTCAGAGAGCGTTGTCGCGGGACGGCCTCTTCCTACTTGTGATGACCCATTGCGCGACCGAGCCCCATCTGTGCTGCAGGGGCTCTCGCACGGTTCACTTGCTTGCCCGAAGGTCCAAAAGACCAACAGCCGCCGGGACGACCTGGCGGCTGCGGGTGATTATTCGAACCAAGTTCTCGGCACTCAATTGCTGAGGGCCTACTTGCGATGGTGGTTACTTGCCGCCGGCGTTGATGGTGACACCCCTGCCCGACGAAGTGCGGCGACTGAACTTGGAGAGGAAGTCCTGGCCATCGTCGGCCAGGAACCGCGTGCTGGGCGGAACGGCACCGGCGATAGCAGACGTAATGACGTCGCTGCCGCTGGCGACTGTTCCAACCGCGGCAGGGGCGAAGATGTCGGTGCCGACCAGGAACTTCGCCGAGGCCACCTGATCGGTGGTCAGCAGCACGCTCGTACCCGGCGGGGCACTGGTGACCGCCGTAGTGGCACCGAACCGCGCGCCGCCAGACCCGCCAACTGTGGGGACGCTGGTAAACGTCACGTTTGTACCGACGATCTGGGCACCCTGGTAGGTGACCACGGATCCATCGGCCTGCGAGGTGCGGCCGGAGCTGACCCCCGCCACGGTGATGGAGGCGGCGTTGACGTTCAAATCACCGAGCACCGAGACGTAGGACAGGGTGGCTGAAGCTGCGGTGATGGTCAGATCGCCAAGAGACACGACGCGTGCTGAGGGAGCCATGCTGAAGCTGCCTGAGCCCAGCAACACGGACAGCGTTCCGGACGTTGCGGAGGCAACGCCAGCCGCGTTAAAGGCACCAAATACCGCGCTGGCACCCAGCGTGGATGTAGGGTTTGAGATTCCCAGCAGAGACACCGAGGCACCCGTGCTGCCGAACGCGGTACCACCGGCAGCGCCACCTGAACCGCCGATCCTGATCGGCACGTTGGCGGCCGTAGCGGTCACGCCGCGGCCATCAAGCGTCAGCGACCCGGTCGCACCGAGCTGGGCACCGCCGCGGAGGAGCATGAAGCTGTTACTACCACCAACGGCGATGGTGGCCGCGGTGCCGTCCTCGACGGTCAGCGGCTGGGAAGAGATAAACCGGATGCTGCCTGCGGTGGTCTGCAATGACTGGGTTGTGCCGGCCAGACGGGCATCGTCACTGTCGATGACGATTGAGCCGGTGCCGGTTGAGAGGTAGCCGGAGCTGCCGCCAAGGCTGACCGTGGAGCCTGAATAGGTCTGCCCGACGATGGTGGTGACGCCCGCCAGTTCAACGGTACCACTACCGGAGATCACCAGACTGGAGAGCCGATTGGCCGCACCGCCCGAGCCGACCGCTCCGCTGAAGGTGACGTTTCCTCCGGTGATATCCAGAGTCCGATTTCCACCAGAGCTGGCGACCGTTTCTGTGAAGCTTACATCACCCGCACCGGCGTTGACAGTCACAGTGCCACCGAGCAGCGCGGGACCGGTGACCGTGAAGTTGCCACCGTCGGTGGCGTAGGTGCCGCTCAGCGTCGTGCTGGTGGTCCCGGTGTGGCTCTGGTTGCCACTGCTGGAAACATCACGGAGGCTGATGGTGGTGCCGCTGGTTGTGACGGAGCTGCCGCCATTGATCGTGCCCGAGGCCGAGATTGAATCAGCGATCAGCGAGATCGTGCCCGACGCAGTTGCTGCGGCGAGGATGAGGCCGGCTGCATCACTGCCGTCTGCGGTGCCGGTGACATCGAGGCTCGCCAGTTCCTGGCCTGAGGTGGCGCTGCCGATCGCGCCGCCGAAGATGACATCGTTGCCGGTGACGGTCAGCGAGCGGGCTGTTCCATCGCTGCGAACCGTGCCGCCAAAGGTGACATCCCCGGCCCCCGCGGTCACCGTGCTGTCGCCGCCGAGGAGGGCGGGACCGGTGACCGTGAAGTTCCGGTCGTTGGTGACATACGTTCCGTTGAGCGTCGTGCTGACCGAGGCGGTGAAGGCCTGGTTGCCGCTGCTGGTCACATCGGAGACCACCAGCGTGGACCCGATCACGATGACCGCCGAGCCGGAAGTGATCGCACCGGTGGCCACGACATCGGTTCCCTGGAGCAAGGCCACACCGGTCGTGTCGATGCTGGTGACCGACACCGAAGCCGCATCACCGCCGTTTGCGGTACCGGTCACCGACAGGGTCGCGATCTTCTCACCGGCGATGCTGCTGCCGGTTGCATCACCGAAGGTGATGTCATTGCCGGTCACAGTCAACGAACGAGCGGTGCCGTTACTGAGCACCGAGCCAGTGAAGCCGACGTCACCTGTACCTGCGGTCACCGTGGTGTTGCCGGCCAGCACAGCCGGACCGGTGACGGTGAAGCTGCTGTTGTTGGTCAGGTACGTGCCGCTGAGCGTTGTGCTGGTGGTGCCGGTGAAGCTCTGGCTGCCCAGACTGGTCACGCTCGAGAACGACAACGCAGAGCCGCTGGCCGTCACTGTGCTGCTGGAAGTCACTGCGCCGGACGCCGTTATGTCGGTGCCGGTCAGGGAGACAGCACCGGAGGTGACCGCGGTCGTCAGGGTAATGGCTGAGGTATCACCACCATTGTCCGAGCCGGTCAGATCGAGCGTGGAGAGCTGCTGGCCAACCGTGGTGCTGCCGAGGCCGCCGCCAAAGGTCATGTCGTTGCCGGTGACCGTCAGCGAGCGGGCGGTACCGTTGCTGAGCACCGTGCCAGTGAAACCGACATCTCCGGTGCCTGCTGTCACGGTTGTATTGCCGGCCAAGACGGCGGGACCGGTGACCGTGAAGTCTCCGTCGGTGGTGACATAGGTGCCGTTCAACGTGGTGCTGGTCGTCCCGGTGTGGCTCTGAACCCCGCTGCTGGTAACGTTCCGCAGGCTGACGGTTGTGCCGTTGGTGGTAACCGTGCTGCCACCGGTGATGGTCGCGGATGCGACGATGTCCGTTGCGGTCAGGTCGATCGCCCCTGCAGCGTCGACCGTGCTGAGCGTGAGCGTGGACGCGTCGGCGCCGTTTGCCGCACCGACCACCGTGAGTGCTCCGAGTTCTTCCCCGAGGGTGGTACTGCCGATCGCACCGCTGAAGGTGATGTCGTTGCCGCGGACTATCAGCAACTGGGCCGTGCCGTTGCTGAGCACCGAACCGGTGAACAGGACGTCGCCCGTTCCTGCATCGATGTCTGTAGAGTCGGCCAGGATCGCCGGCCCCGCGACGGTAAAGCTGCCGTTGCCGGTGTTGTGGTTGCCGCTGAGGGTGGTGCTGGTGGTGCCGGTGAAACTCTGTGCCCCAACACTGGTCACGTCGACAAGACTGATGGTCTCGCCGCCAATCGTCACCGTGCTGCCGCTGCCGATGGTGCCGCTTGACGCCACGCTGGTGCCCGTCAGGAGGACGGCACCTGAGGTGAACGCGCTGGCAAGGGCCACTGAAGCCGTGTCGCCGCCGCTCGCCGTTCCTGTGAGCGTCAGTGCCGAGATCTTCTCGCCAGCGGTCGAGCTGCCGATGTCGCCACCGAAGGTCAGATCATTGCCCGTCACCGTCAGAGCGCGGGGAGTGCCGTTGCTCAGCACGGTTCCCGTGAACTCGACATCGCCGGTTCCGGCGGTAACGGTGCTGTCAGCCGCCAGAACTGCTGGCCCGGAGACCGTGAAGTCGCCGTTGTTCGTCAGGTAGGTGCCGTTTAAGGTGATGCTGGTCGTGCCGGTATGGCTCTGGGCACCGGCGCTCGTCACATTCCGCAGACTGACGGTCGTGCCGCTCGTCGTCACAGTGCTGCCCCCGGTGATGGCACCGGCCGCGGACACATCGGTGCCGACGAGCGAGATTGCACCGGACGTGTTCGCGGTGGTCAGCAAGACCGAGGCGGTGTCGCCGCCGCTCGCGGTACCGGTCACGTCCAGGGCGGCAATCCGCTGGCCCGCGGTCGTCGAGCCGATTCCGGCGGAGAAGGTCACGTCGTTGCCGGTGATGGTGAGGTCGCGGGCCGTGCCATCGCTGAGCACGGTCCCGGTAAAGCTCACATCACCTGTGCCCGCAGTGACGGTGGTGGCGCCGCCGAGCACGGCCGGACCGGTTACGGTGAAGTTGCCGTTGCTCGTGAGGTACGTCCCACTGAGCGTGGTGCTGGTTGCCCCGGTATGGCTCTGGGCACCGGAACTGGTCACGTCCGAGAGGGTGACGGTGTCGCCGGAAGTGGTGACTGTCGTCCCGGCGGTGGTCGCACCGGTCACGGCCACGATGGCCGTGGTGCCGCCGCTGACTGTCACACTGCCGGTGGAGGAGTCCAGCCCCGCGGCGGTGAAATCACTGGTCGCTGTGAACGACTGGTTGCCGGTGGTGAAGACCGCAGCACCGGTCAGATCCACCGAGCCGCCATTGATGCTCACCGACTTGAGCCGATTGCCCGATGTGCCGACCCCGCTGCCGCCGACCAGTACCTGCTGGTTGGTAGCGGTGATGGCCAGCTCGCCGGTGGCATCGGTGGCCGTGGTCACGCCGTTGGACAGGCTCACCGTGCTGCTGGATGTCAGCTGCACTGCGGTTGATGCCCCGACATTGAGGGTCAGCTGATTGATCGTCAGCGTGTTGGTCGTGTTCACCGAGACGGTGCCGGCCCCGGTGTTGTCAAACGTGGTGTCCTGATTGAAACCAAGGGTCGTTGCGAAGATACTGGTTCCCTGGAACGTCGTGCTGCCCACCGCCGCAACCTGGTTGACCTGGACCTGCCCCAGCCGGGTTCCCGCCGTACCGAGGTTTCCGCCAAAAGTGGTGGTACCACCGCTATTGACTGTGATGGCGCGGTTCACGGCCGAGCCTGTGATGTTCCCGGTGAAGCCGACGCTGCCGGAGCCAGCGTTCACCGTCGTCGTGCCGCCCAGAATCGTCGGACCGACGACCGTGAAGTTGCCATTGCCCGTGGCGTAGGTGCCGTTGAGCGTTGTGCTGGTGCTGCCCGTGTAGCTCTGCAGCCCCGTGCTGCTGACGCTGCGGAGCGAGAGTGTGGTACCGCTGCCGGCGACTGTCGAACCACTGGTGACAGCGCCGCTGGCAGTGACATCGGTGCCGCTCAGAGAGATCCCGCCAGATGTGTTGGCCGTCGAGAGCGTCACTGAAGCGGTGTCGCCGCCGTTGGCCGTGCCGGTCACGCTCAGCGTCGTGAGGCCCTCGCCTGCGGTGGCCGAGCCGATCGCGCCGCCGAAGGAGACATCGTTGCCGGTGACCGTCAGTGCTCTGGCTGTTCCGCCGCTGAGCACCGAACCTGTGAAGCTGACATCGCCGGTGCCGGCGGTCACGGTGCTGTCCGTCCCGAGCAGCGTCGGACCCGTCACAGTGAAGTTGCCGTTGCCCGTTGTGTAGGTGCCACCGAGCGTGGTGCTTGTCACGCCGGTGTGGCTCTGGCTGCCCGAACTGGTCACCGAACCGAGCGAGATGGTTGCGCCAGCGGTCGTGACGGTGCTCCCCGCGTCAATCGACCCGGTGACGCTGACGGCGGCGGTCGCTCCACCGGCGATCCCGATGGTGCCGGTTGAAGCATCCAGGCTCGCGGCGGTGAAGTCGGACGTGACGGTGTAGCTCTGTGCTCCGGTGGTCTGAGCTGCGGCACCCGTCAGGTCCAGTGACGCCGCCGTGACGGTCACAGCCGTCAACCGCTCGGTAGCGCTGCCGATGCCCGTGCCACCGATGACAACGCTGCGCCCGCTTGCGTTGATCGTCAGACTGGTTCGCCCATTGACCGATGCGGTCACACCGTTGGAGATGCTCACATCGCCGGCGGAGGTGAGTGTCAGCGCTGTAGCCGCCGGAAGGGACAGCACCAGTCCGTTGATCGTCAGCGTCTGGGCCGCACTGGACGTATCAATGCTCACCGAGCCCGAGCCGCCGAAGGTGGTCACCTGATTGAAGCTCACGCCGGAGGCGAAGATCGAATCGCCATTGAAGCTCGTCGTTCCGACCGAGGCGATCGGCGTGACTGAGACGAGGCCGAGCCGCGTGCCGGCTGATCCGAGGTTGCCGCCAAAGGTTGTCACGCCGCTGCTGGTCACCGTCAGCGAACGCCCGGCCGCTGAGCCGGTGATGGTGCCGGTAAAGTCAACGTTGCCGCTGCTGACGCTGACGGACGTGTTGGCCGCGAGCACCGCCGCACCGGTGACGGAGAACGACGAGTTGGTCGTCGCGTAGGCACCACTGAGGGTGACGGACTGACCGCCAGTGACGCTGAACGACTGGGCACCGATCGTCGTGAGCGCCTGGCTCATGACGATACTGCCCGCCGTGCTTGTCGCACTCAACGAGCGTGGAGCAAACGATCCGGAGGTCACGGTGATGGCCCCCGCCGCGGTCAGCGTCAAGGGCACGCTGCTGGCCACCGCGCCGTTGATCACGATTGATCCCGCCGAGGTCAGCGTGAGCGTGGCGGCGTTGCCGCCGGAGCCGAAGTTGGTGTTGGCCAGCGACGCCGTGGAATCCACGCGGATGCGCCCGCCGTTCGGACCTGTACCTGTGGAACCGACGTTGGTGACTGTCACGCTGGTGTTGGCCGCCAGCAGGGCGTTGATGTCCGTATCCAGCACCGTCGAGGTGTTGGCGGGACCGACGTTGTCCGGGTTGAATGTGCCGCCGGTGAACGCTCCGCTGCCAGTCGGGCCGGTGCTGTTGATTTCAATGTCGGCCGGGTCGATCAGCCAGAGTCCGGCCTTTCCGCCGCCGCGGCCGGCCGCATCGATCTTGGAACCCGCCACTTCAAGGTAACCGCGGCTGGAAGTCTCGATCAAGCCACCGTCACCACCGAGAGCGCCGCCTCGGGCAGTCAGCGTGCCGGCGGTCGCGGTGAACTGGTCAGACCAGAGCACGATGGAGCCACCCTGGCCCGTGCTGACCGCATCAGCGTTGATGGTGCTGCCGGGTGTAACGAAGGTCTGATCGGAGTGGCGGAGCGTGCCGCCGCCCTGATAGTCTCCACCGATCCGGACGCTGCCGCCGCCGGCATCGCCTGAGGCGTCGATGTCCGCATTGTCGATGATGACCCGCTGTCCGGTGACCACAACGCTGCCGCCGCGGCCGCCAGCACCGGTGTCGGATGCGTCGATCGTTCCGGACACACGGACATCGCCGTTGCCGGTCCCCTGAATATCGACCCGCTGGGCCTGAACGCGGCCCGACTGAACAACCGCCATACCGAAGGCATCGCCCGCGAGCATGCGCACGCCACCGCCACGGGCCTCGATCGACCCGGTGTTGCTGATGCGCGGGGTCGCCCCGGCGGCATCGGACGGTGGGACCGGGACGGTTTCGCTGGCCAACTGCTGCGTGTCCAGCCGCACCATCACGTTCGATCCGTGCCTGCTGATGAACACGTCGTTGCCAGCGGCCATGACCACGTTGCCGCGGTCGGCGATGATGGTGCCGGCGTTGGCCACTTCGCGGCCGAGCAGACCGACAAACTCGCCGCTGATGCTGCCGTAGTTCCGCACCGCGCCGGTGCCATTGGTGAAGCGATCCTCACCAGAGAGGAACGACGCGTCAGACAGGCGAGCCGCACCGGCGTAGATCGCGCCGACGTTCACCACTGAGCCGGCAGAGAACGTAATGCCGGCCTGATTGATGAGGTACACCTGACCGTTGGCCAGCAGTGAGCCCTGGATCAGGGTCGGAGCACCGCCGGTGATGCGGCCGAGCACGCGGGCATTGACCGACGGCTGGACGAACTGCACGGTCTCCCGCGGCAGGATGTTGAACGATCGGAAGTTGATGATCGTGTTGTTGCTGGCGGTGATCCGCATCAGGTCGCCGACGCGGTTGAAAGAAGCCGAGCCGGCGACAACCTGCGGGCCTTCCGGATTGGCCATCGCCGTAGAGAGGACCGGATTGGCCAGCGCCAGCGTGCTGCCGGCAATCAGGACGAGTGCACGGGGAGTCTTCAGCGAGCCGAGTGTTCCGCTAAGCATGGTGGTTACCTTGAATCGTGCGGCGGTGGGATTCGCCGCGTCGGGGTTGGTCAGAAGTTCTTCAGCCGTCAGCCGGTCGCTGTCAGCGACCGGGCGGCCATCATTCAGGTGATCGGCTCATCCGCGGCGAGTACGTCCGCCGCGGCGGGGGACCGCATCAGTACACAATCGTGAACGAGAAGTGGAACCGGTTATCGCCGTTGTCGACAACGACGTTGTTGGCCGCATCCTTGATGCCGTAGAGCGCAACACCCCAGTCGGCCCGGATCGAGCCGCGGAGACCCGTGCCAAAGAGGTCGGAGAACTGCGTCTCAACGCCCAGGCCCGTGCTTAGCAGCGTCGAGTTCCGCTCGCTGGCGGCCTGCAGGTCGTTCTGAATCACACGGCCGCCGTCAACGAAGGCCTTGAGCACCAGGTCCCAGTCGGCGCGGCCATAGGTCTGCTGCGGCACCCAGCGGAAGCCGCGCTGCCCGGCATCCGGACGCATCGCGGACGGCACATGGAAGCGGTACTCGACGGTGCCGAACACCGACGTGTCGCCCGCAACAACCGCCTCGGGGTACCCGCGGACGGTGTACAGGCCGCCGAGCGTTGACATTGCGTTGGGGATCAGCCGGTCACCGAAAGCAACCTGAGCACGCGCTGAGAGAGCCAGTTCGTGGGCCAGGGACATACCCGGCTGCCAGTTCACACCATCGGGCAGGTTGCGACCGGTGAAGCAGGACTCAAAGAGCGGTTCGAGGTAAAACGCGTGCTCGGCACTGAGGTTCAATGTCGTCCACGAGGTGCTCGGATCCTGCCGGCCCAAACCGGCCAGATCCGTTGCGTTGTCCGTGCCGACGCCGCCGGTCTGGAACTCCACGATCGCCGAGAGGTTGGTCGTGGCCCGGTCGGTTCGCGCATCGGCTGTCACGCCGATGTACGGGTACAGGAAGCCCGAACCGGTGACGGTCTCGGTTCCCAGGATGCGGTCGGTCGCCTCGACATGCTGGTAACGGACGCCACCGAGCGCGTCAAAGAACCAATCCTGCTTCTGCAGGAAGTTGTATCGCAGTTCAAGGCCCACATCTGCCGACTCACCCTCGAAGCTGCGGCCGGAGAAGCCGACATCCGCCGCGGTGAACTTGCTCCACGATCCAAAGACACGGCCGTACAGCCGCTCGGCCAACGGCCTCTCGTAAGAGGCGGTTACGGCGTGCGACAGATCGAAGGCCGCCGTCGAGTAGTCAAGCTTCAGCGCGTCTTCGACGCCGGAGACGTCGTTGTTGATGAATCCGATTCGCTCCCGCCACTCGGTTGTAGCCGAGGTTCCGGTGTTCTGCACCTGGGCGTAGACGCTCCAGGGCTTGAGTTCCGTCACCAGATAGTCAAGCGTCAGCTCTCGGGGGTTCTCGCCAGGGCCGATCGCCACGGACACATCTCGCACGCCGCGGCGGCGCGTTGCCTGGACATGACCCTCCAGGGCATCACGGTCAACAAGGCCTGTCCCACCGTCGGCGGTCGCCTTGACCGGTGAGCCGGCGGCGATGCGCTTGTGAGCAGCACCAAGATCGCGGAAATCGATCGGCGTGTTGGCAGGCGGCTTGCCCCCCACCACGTTCACCCGGGCCACGCGGCCGACATCAATCGTCATCTGCGCGGCCTTGCCCTCGCGGGTCGGCGGGGCCACAGCCACCGCGTACACCCCCGCGGCGTTGATCGCATCAGCCGTTGCGCCGGCGATTGCCGCGTAGGCCGACATGTGCAACTGGTCATTGCCATCACTCCACTGCCCGATGGTGCGTGTCTCCGACACGGCACCCGATGATCCGGAGAAGAGCTTCCAATCCAGGCTCTGCGGGCCGACATACACCTCCCCGCGTTTGAGCAGTGTCACCGGGAGTTCGCGGAGCTTCTCGAGCGTCGGCATCGCACCGACAGGCTCGGAACCGTTGCCGACGCGATAGACCTGCTTCATGCCCGCGGGCGAGAAAATGTCCGCTGCGATTACAGCAAACGTCAGCGCGGCTTTGCCCGCATCGGTGCGCCGGTCGCCGTACTGCCGGTCGATTCCCTCGGGCACGACCTCGATGCCCACAACACCGTCCTTCTCAATCAGATGCCGACCGATACTGTCGGCGATGTGGTAGATCGCTCCAATGCTCAGCATGGGCTGGGCATTCTGCGGCGCCTCAGCGTCCAGCCGTCCGGCCTGAAGCTCAGCGAGTGAAACGGCCCGCAGCTCGCCGCCACCCGCGCCCGGTGCATCCGGACGATCGAAGTACACCGCACCCCCAGGCCCCGCCGCCCGCCGCAGCTGCACCGTCAGGCCAGTCAGCGAGGTGAGTTGACGGTCGCCCACAAATGAGCCCGCAAGCGACTGGGAAGGCTTGGCACCATACCGCCACGCGGCGGCGGAAGGATCAACGCCGGGCGTGCAGTTCAGACGCACCGGGGCAAGCACGACGCGCACGCCCGATGAGACCTCCCCCGCTCGCGCGGCCTCAACCTTGTCGGAGGTCGCCGGATCCGGCACCGTCAGGTCTGCTGCTTCCCTGGCACCGTTGGCAGGACGTGTTGGCCCGCCAGCAGGCTGTTCCAAGGCTCGCATCGCCCCGGAAGCGCCCGCAACCGCCACAGCGTGGCAGGTACCAACTAGTGCGACGAGCACGGCGAGGCGATGACACACGACCGAAACGGGCTGAGTTGCCATGAACCGTCCTTGTTCTTCAGATGAAAGGTGTTTCTGATCGAGTACCGCATTCGAACCACCGGCTGAGCAGCCGTGGCCCCCGCATCACGCCGCTCAACCATCCCGGGATCCGGGAGATACGCATCCTTTATAACGCAAGCGGACGTGTTTGTCAACGGGAGAATGGGCAAAGTGGGTTATTCTGGAAGCTCGCTGCTCGTCGACTTCCGCTTGGGCACCAAGCCACAACGCCGGGCGTACCGACGAAGTTATCCGTGCGCCCGGGCCCCGACGCCAAGTGAGCTGACAAACCCCTTGACAGCCCCGTCACGTCTGGCGAGTTCGATCCGCCAGTCCGATGCATACCCATCAATACTATGCTTTTTTATACACGAAACCCCCGAAATTGCTCACAAATGCCCCCAGCTAGGGAAACCCCATATACTCCCATCGTTCGTTAACAAGTCGTTCTTTGTGCCGGAGTTTCGTTTCCAAAGGTCCCGATATGGCCGACCCCTCTTCCCCAGCCTCGGATGCGGTGGCCTCCAAAGACCCAAGCCCGACGGGTCCACGCTCCGAGTCGCTGCCGGTCGTCGTCGCCATCGGGGCCTCCGCCGGTGGCTTGCAGCCGCTCCAGCAGTTCTTCGAGAACGTCCCAGAATCTCCGGGCTGTGCCTTCGTGGTCGTGCAGCACCTCTCGCCGGACTTCAAGTCGCTGATGAAGGAGCTGCTCAGCCGGCACACCAACCTCCCCGTGTTCCGGGTTGAGCAGGACATGCCGCTGAAGGCCGATGCGGTCTTCCTGATCCCCCCCGGCAAGAACCTTTCAATCTCCGACGGCAAGCTCAAGCTCCACGATCCCGATGCCAACAAGACGCAGCGGGTGAACTTCCCCATTGATATCTTCCTGGAATCTCTCGCCTTTGAGTGCGGCGACCGCGCCGTCGCGGTCATTCTCTCAGGCACCGGCTCCGACGGTACCCGCGGCATCCGCGAGCTGTCAGAGTCTGGCGGCCTCGTCCTAGCTCAGGACCCGGACACCTGCCAGTTTGATGGCATGCCCCGCTCGGCCATCGGCACCGGCCTGGTGCACCACATCCTGCCGCCGGACAAGCTTGCCAAGGCCGCCGCGGCGTTCGCTCGCACGCCCCGCCAGTCCGCCGCCGCCGATTCGGGCATGGTGCTTGATGAAAACGCGCTGGCCCGCATCGCCGCCCTGCTGCGGGCTGATGACGGCATCGACTTCACGCACTACAAGGCCGCCACGCTGCTGCGCCGCGTTGCCCGCCGCATGGCCATCGGCGGGTTCGAGACCGTCGAGGGCTACCTCGCTGAACTCACGCGCTCGGCCCAACACCGTGCGGCACTGCGCAGCGATCTACTGATCTCGGTCACCGCGTTCTTCCGCGATCCTGCAGTATGGGCCGCCCTTGAGCACGAGGTCATCCCCCAGATCGTCCGCGAGGCCGACATCGAGCAGCCGATCCGCTGCTGGGTGACGGCATGCGCAACCGGTGAGGAGGTCTACTCGCTGGCGATCCTCATGAAAGAGGAGATCGCCCGCTCCGGGAAAAACCTCGAGCTCAAGATCTTCGCCACCGACATCGACCGGCTGGCTCTTGAGCGTGCCAGCGCCGGCGTCTACGGCGATCACATCCTGGCCGATGTCGGCGAGGCCCGCATCCGCCGGTACTTCATCCCCAGCCCCAAGGGCTACCAGGTCGCGCCCGAGCTTCGCGAGGCGGTCATCTTCGCCCGCCACAACCTGACCAAGGATGCCCCGTTCACTCGCATGGATCTGGTCAGCTGCCGCAACGTGCTGATCTACCTGCAGCCCGAGCTCCAGCACCGCGTGCTGGCCAACTTGCACTTCTCCCTCCGCACCGGCGGCACGCTGGTGCTTGGCACGGCCGAGACCCCGGGTGACCTGGATGAAGAGTTTGATGGCGAGATCAAGAAGCACAAGATCTACAACAAGCGCCGCGATGTCATCTTGCCGCTGCACCACCGCAACGACCGGATGGCCTCGCTGGACTTCATCCCCCGCCGCACACCCGTCGGCTTCGGCCGCCAGCTCTCGACAGAGCCGCTGCTGATCGACGCGTTCAAGCAGTTCCTGGCCGAGCGGCAGGCCGCGTGCCTGATTGTCAGCCCGCAGGGCGATCTGCTGCACGTTTTCGGCGATGGCAGCCCGTACCTCAATGTGCCGCAGGGCCAGCTGACCAGCCAGCTCTCGCGCATGCTTTCACGTGCCATGGCCGGGCCCGTCGCCACGGCGATGCACCGGGCCGAGAAGGAGCGCAAGCTCATCACCTTCACCGATGTGCCCGTCGATGAGGTTGGCGATTCGGTCGTGAGTCTTGGTGTCACGTTCCAGACGCTGGGCAAGGCCGGGCCGGACTATTTCATCATCCGCATCCAGTCGCAGGCCAAGAGCCTGCTGGCCGGTGGTGAAGCCGCCGAGACCACCAGCGTCGCTGCCGCATCCAACGAGCGTTTCGCCGAGCTTGAGCGTGAGCTCCAGCAGGTCAAGGAGAACCTGCAGGCGACCATCGAGGAGCTGCAGACGACCAACGAGGAGCAGCAGGCCACCAACGAAGAGCTCATGGCCGCCAACGAGGAGCTGCAGAGCACCAACGAGGAACTCCAGAGCACCAACGAAGAGCTGTACACCGTCAATACGGAGTACCAGTCCAAGATCCAGGAACTCAGCGAGCTCAACACCGACATCGACAACCTGCTCCGCAGCACCGATATCGGCACGCTGTTCCTGGACCGCAACCTGCTGATCCGCAAGTTCACGCCCGCAGCGCGCGATGTGGTCAAGGTCCGCGAAGGCGACATCGGCCGCCCGATCGATGACATCTCCACGACGATCTCCGGTGTGGCCCTGGCCGAGCTGGCGCGCGATGTCATCGCCACCAGCAAGCCGTCGGCACGCGAGGCGTCCACCGCCAGCGGGGCGCGGCTGCTGATCCGCACGCACCCGTTTGTGACGCACCACGGCAAGTCCGAGGGCGCGGTCATCACGTTTGTCGACATCTCCCAGCTTTCCCGGGCCCAGACCGAGCTGCGCGAGAGCCGCGAGTTTCTGGCCGCCACGATCGATGCCCTGCCCGCGCACGTGTGCATCGTCGATGACCGCGGCATGATTGCGATGGTTAACGCCGCGTGGCGCCGGTTTGGTGAGAACAACGGACTGACGGACCCGCGCTTCTGCGTGGGCGCCAGCTATCTGGAGGCCTGCTCCAAGGCCGCGGGTGTCGAGGCGTACACATCGACACCGGTTGCCGATGCCATCCGCCGACTGCTGGCCGGGTCCAACGAGGAGTTTGCCCTCGAGTACCCGTGCTTCTCACCGACGGAGCACCGCTGGTTCGAGCTTCGGGCCACGGGCTTTACCAGTCAGGGTCGCCGCTGGGCGCTGGTCAAGCACTCGGATGTCTCCAACCGCAAGATCACCGATGCCCGGCTGCGTGATGCCATGGGCCGCATCCGCGAGGCCTTGCGGGACCACAGCGATCTGCCACCATCGGTCAAGATGCTGCTGCAGGACACGGTCAACGAGGGCGATCGGGAGTAAGGAAGAGTCGCGAGGGAAGAGTCGCGTCCCTCACCCCTCTCCCGGCACCGTCTCAATCAAGTTCCGCACGATGGAGTCCGTCGAGACGCCCTCGGCGGCCGCCTCGAAGTTCAGGATCAACCGGTGCCGCAGCGCGGCCAACGCCACACCCCGCACATCCTCCGCCGACACATTGAACCGGCCCTGCATCAGCGCGCGGCACTTGGCGGCCAGCACAATCGCCTGCGCTGCGCGCGGCGAGGCCCCCACGCGCACAAACCGGCTCACCAGCGGCGTCGCGTACTTGCCCGCATCGCCAGCAACAACCCCGCCTCCAGCCCCCCCACCCTCCATCGCCGGCTGCGTGGCCAGCACAATGCGCACCGCCAGGTCGCTCACGTGCTCGGCAATCGCCACCTCGCGCACGAGCTGCTGGTGTTCCAGCAGCCGCGTGGCATCTACCACCTTATTGATCGTCACCGCGTGGTCCGTCGTCGTCCGCCGCAGGATCTCCGTCAGCTCGGCCCGGCCGCTATAGCCCACCAGCAGCTTGAAGAAGAACCGGTCGAGCTGGGCCTCGGGCAGCGGGTAGGTGCCTTCCTGCTCCAGCGGGTTCTGCGTGGCCATGACAAAGAACGGCCGCGGCAGCGGGTGCGTCGTGCCGCCCACGGTCACGCTGCGTTCGGCCATGGCCTCCAGCAGGGCCGACTGGGTCTTGGGCGTTGCGCGGTTGATCTCATCGGCCAGCACCATCTGGGCGAACAGCGGCCCGGCCTGAAAGGCAAACTCGCGGGCCCGCGAGCCGTCGGGCCGATCCTTCTCGATCACAATGCTCGTCCCCGTGATGTCCGCGGGCATCAGGTCGGGCGTGAACTGCACGCGCGAAAAGCTCAGCTGCACGGCCTGGCTCAGCGTGCGAATCAGCAGCGTCTTGCCGATGCCCGGCACACCCTCCAGCAGCGCGTGGCCGCCGCAGAACAGGCACATGAGCACCCCCTCGACAATCTCGCCGTGGCCGACAATCGCCTTGCCCACCTCGGCCCGGATCGCCGAAAAGTCCGCGGCAAACTGCTCCGCCCGCGCCCGGGCCTGCTGCTCAGTCATGGTCATGGGCGATCATTGCCACGCGGGCGAGCCCGCGCGGGAGCCTGGGTGAAGAGAACGCAGAGTTCGCGGAGGGGGGAAGGCAAGGAACGCGGAGAGGAGGGGGAAGGCAGGGGGAGGGGGGAGGGGGAAAGGCAAAGAAGGGGGTCACGCAGAGGACCAGAGGACCAGAGGAGGGGAGGAAGGCAAAAGAATATTTTGGGGACCCCGCCCCCTCTGCCTGCCCTTTTCCCTCTCCCCTCCCGACCCCTCCCCACTCTCCCAAAGGCCGCGGTCGGATTCGAACCGACGAGTGCTTGCGCAAACGGATTTGCAATCCGCTCCATTCGTCCACTTTGGTACGCGGCCAAGATGTGTGCCTCATCCGCCGGCACTGCTGCCGAAGGACAGGACAAGAACCGTACGCACACGGGCTGCGCGGGTTCGCTAGCAGGGTAGACACAGCCGCCGGACTGGTCCAGTTCCGCACCCGGCAACCCGCATGGGCTGACAGAGCTGAACCGAGGGCATTTGGGACAGGATCGACAGGATGGAGGCAGGATGGACAGGATCAAGGCAGGATGAGCAGGATGAAGGCCGCATGGTGCCGGGATGCACGGGATGCGGGCGGGATCGGAGCGGAGCATCGGGGTCCGTGGGCGCGATGGCCGCACGCATCACGACAAGACGCGGCCGCCGCACCCGATGCATGATGCCCGGGCCTGCGGGAGGCACCCTGTCGCGACCTGCCAGCACCAACCCGTCCTTTTCATCCTGCCTTCATCCTGTCCATCCTGTCCGCCTTTTCTTCCTGTCTTCATCCTGTCCATCCTGTCTGTCCATGTTCCTTCCTCTTCCGGCCTGCAGCTGCCGCTGTACGCCTTGTGAGACTTCACAAGCACGTGAAGAAACGACTTCGCAGGGTGGAGCTGCAGTTGTAGAAGGTGGAGAAACGATTGCGCAAGGCATTCCTGTTCCATGACAAGGCAATTTAATTGCATCACAAGGCAGTACGACTCCATAACAAGTCAATTCAATCGCATCACCAAGCAATTCAGTTCCATCACAAGGCAATTCTGCGATTGTTTACGGGGGTGATGTCGCGATTCTGGGGCGATAAACGCGGTGGACGTGGTTTGGGGTGGCGGTGCAGCGGGCTTCGGCGGGGATCTTTTGCGGCCGGTGTGAAGTCGCGGGTGGGAACGGTCGATGCCCCAAGTTCCAACCTCGCGGCGCGGGGGCGGCTCGTTGTCGGGTCGTCGGTTCGGGCCGCAGCACAGCGCGCGATGGGTGCGCGGCGGGTGCTTTGCACCGCCGCGGCGGCACGGGCGCATGGGAGTCTGCTTATGGCCGTTGTTCCGACTGATCGTCTCGACAAGATCGAGTTCTACGAAGCCCACGTGGCACCGTGGACGACCAACGCGACGGCCATCGGGCTGACCGCGGCGCAGATGACGGCGTTTTCGCCGCTGGTGACCGCAGCGCGGGCGGCGTACAACGCGGCGGAGGCCGCGCGGCAGGCATCCAAGGCGGCCACGCAGAACTTTTACGACAAGGTGCGGGCCATGCACGCCGGGCCGGGGGCCGGGGCCGATCTGATCCAGCTGATCAAGGCCACCGCGCAGACCAAGAACGATCCTAATGTTTATGTCCTCGCCCAGATCCCCGCGCCCGCAGCGCCCAGCACGCAGCCGCCACCGGGAACGCCGTTTGACTTTACAGTCGGACTGCTGCAGAACGGTGCGGTGGAACTGAAGTGGAAATGCAATAACCCCACCGGCACGCAGGGCACCATTTATGAAGTCCGCCGCCGCATCGGCACCGGGCCGTGGACCTTCGCCGGGGCCACCGGCACCCGCAGCTTCACCGATGAAACCCTCCCCGCCGGCTCCAGCCCGGCCACCTACCAGGTCACCGCCGTCCGCTCCACCAGCCGCGGCAACCCGTCGCAGTTCACCGTCAGCTTCGGCTCCGGCGGCCCCGGTGCCATCGGCATGACCATCACCAGCGTGACCGAAGATGGCCCGGTGAAACTGGCCGCCTGATCTGGTTTCTTGCCTCGCCTCCGTGAAGAGAACGCAGAGTTCGCGGAGAGGACAAGGCAAGTAACGCAGAGGAAGACCGGAAGGCAAGGAAAGACAGAATGCAGGGTTGGTCCACACCGCGAGCACGCTCGTGGAGTGGGCCAGCCCTGTTTTTCGTTATTGGGGCCGGTGGTGCACGTACTCAGGACATAGGTAACAGAACGTACCCAGGACATGGGTGACAGGTCGCAACCCTTGGGCAAAGGAGCTTTCCGATGCCCTGGAAGGAGATCTGTACCGTGGAACTGCGT
>CAILKP010000099.1 GCA_903834785.1 uncultured bacterium | reverse complement strand
GCAAGATTAAAACTCAAAGAAATTGACGGGGGCTCACACAAGCGGTGGAGCATGTGGCTTAATTCGAAGCAACGCGAAGAACCTTACCTGGGTTTGACATGCTGGGATTAGTTCCTGGAAACAGGAATGACGCTCGCAAGAGTGGAACCAGCACAGGTGCTGCATGGCTGTCGTCAGCTCGTGCTGTGAAGCGTCGGGTTAAGTCCTCTAACGAGCGCAACCCTTGTCATTAGTTACTAACGCGTCATGGCGAGGACTCTAATGAGACTGCCGGTGTCAAACCGGAGGAAGGCGGGGATGACGTCAAGTCCTCATGGCCCTTACACCCAGGGTTGCACACGTGCTACAATGGTGCGTACAAAGCGATGCAAGACCGCGAGGTGGAGCAAATCGCAAAAAACGCACCCCAGTTCGGATTGCAGGCTGCAACCCGCCTGCATGAAGCCGGAATCGCTAGTAATCGCGGATCAGCTACGCCGCGGTGAATGTGTTCCTGAGCCTTGTACACACCGCCCGTCAAGTCATGGGAGCCGGTAGAGCCCGAAGCCGCTACGTTTCAGTAGCGACCACGGCAAGATCGGTGACTGGGACTAAGTCGTAACAAGGTAGCCGTAGGAGAACCTGCGGCTGGATCACCTCCTTTCTAAGGGATACCTTAGACGAATCATCTGGTGCGAACCAGAACTCGTCGGTCAGCTCCTGGTCGTCTGTGCCTAGCACAGGCCATGTCCGAGTAATCGGCCGTGGATGGACACCCAACTGTTCTTTAACGCGAACGCCGCTGGTAACCCCAGCGGCGTTTGTCATTTTTGGCCCAGCGTTTTCCTTTCCCCCCACTGCCCACTCTGGCGGGCGATGGTTCTCACGTGGGGCTGAACTCCGGTGCTGACACGCTCCGGACCCCAGCCTGGCCCGCTGGCTCTGGGGCCTTTGCCCTTGTCCCAGGCGTGGGCGATCGCCGACAACAGGGTCATGACTGCGCCTGCCGCCGTGACTCCGACTACCACCGACCCCGCACCGCTCCGGGAGCGTGTGCGGCAGCATCGGCAGGCGATCTATTCCCGCAAGTTTGTCACCGGCCGTTCGGGCAAGCAGCTGGATATCTGGCCGACGGGCATCACGCAGCCGTCGGGCGACTTCCTTCGTGATCTGGTGATCCGTGAGCAGGCCCGGCGGACCCTGGAGGTCGGACTCGGACTGGGGCTCTCATCGCTGGCCATCATCGAGGGGATTCTCACCGTCGGCGGAGATGTTCACCACACCACGATGGACTATGCCCAGGCCGAGCGCGATTACGCCGGACGGCAGTCGATTCTCGATGCCAGTGCTCGTGACATCTCAACGGTGATGCCGAAGGACTCCGCGGTGGCGCTGGCCGAGCTGTACAGCGCCGGCAGACGCTTTGACTTTGCCTTTGTTGACGGCAGCCACGTCTTTGATGGCGTCATCATCGACCTCTTCTTTGCGATCCGGCTGGTTAAACCGGACGGACTGATCGTCCTGGACGACCACTGGATGCCTGCGGTGCAGACCGCTCTGGCGTTCTGCACGACCAACTGGAAGGTTGATCTGGAGCTCTTTGATCCGGAGGGCCCGGGTGCACGGCTGGTGGCGTTCCGAAACAATGGCAAGGCACACCAGCGCGCGTGGGACCACTTCCAGCCCTTCAGCCGGGCGGATCTGCCTGCATATCCCTGGCGGGTCTGACGCAGCGGGCAACTCACCCGGCCGCGGCACAGCCTCGAGCCTGCCTCAGCATCCTGCGGCGAAGGCGTTGATGAACTCAATGAAGTCGGTGCCGTCGATGGTTCCGTCGGGCTGATCGGCGTTGGGGCCGCCACCGGCGACATCGGCCATCGGGTCGACGGTTGCATCACCGATCGCAAATGAGTTGATGAACAAGATGAAGTCCGAACCGTCGATGGTTCCGTCGGGCTGGTCAGCGTTGGGACCGCCGCCGCCGATGTCGGCGGTGCAGCCGATGCCGCCGGCGATCATGAATGGGAGTTCCTGAGCGACATCCGCGACCGCGCTGGGCTTGCCAAGATCAATCAGCGGCACCCATTGCCCGCCGAGTACACCGGCCCGCAACTGCATGGCGTTGGCCCCGGCACGCCCGCGAGAGCCTGGCGTGACAATCGGCGGGCAGAAGATCTCGGCCTCGGGATCGCTGCCGCGAACCTGCCATTCCAGCCAGTATGACCCGCTGCTGAGCAGCAGTCCCTGCGGCACGCTGAGATCAAGCCGCCACATCCGGCGATCGGTTGTCGGAGGCATGGGCATCGGCCCGACGACGCTGTTGAAGATCCGGTAGACGTTCAGGGGCACGGCGGCACTCAGCCGGTTGGTGGCCAGATCGCCGGCGATCACCGAGGAGGCCGGCGCGTCGGGGGGGCCGTTCCAGATCCGGAGTACAACGGAATCGAAGGGGGACGCCGCACCGGCGCCGGGCTGGTAGGCGAACACGGAGAAGCCGGAGATCCGCCAGCGTCCGCCGCCGCTGAGGATGAAGTCATCGGCGAAGCGGAAGGGTTCGATCATGCCAGCAATGCCGCCGGCGTTGTTGCAGGCGAAGCCGGCGATGGCGTTGGCCTCGACGACGGAGTACTTGGGCACCTCACTGAAGAAGGCACCTGCGGGGGCGGCGACACCACTGTCAGAGACCGCACCGGTTGCGATACCAGGTTCGGCCGGGTTCTCGCTGCCGTTGCTGTAGAGCGGATCCGCCATGGCGGCGGAGGCGAGGAGCAACACGGAAGCGATTCCGCTTGCGGTCAGCGACGTCATCGTGGGTACGTGGACTGTTTGCTTCACAGCAGCACTCCTCGGAAAGTCGGCGTGAAAGAAGGAAACACGGTCGCCAGGTCGGGGTTCCCCAGACGCTGCTGAACAATCTCGGCCAGGATGTCCCGGTAATCGATGGTGACTCCGAGGTCCATGTTCGTCGGCACCAGGGCCGGGTTGGTCGAGAGTCCCGGCCAGTTGGTCAGCACTCGCCCGCCGCGGATGGCCTGTCCCAGGCAGAGCATGACGTTGCCGTAACCGTGGTCGGTGCCGATGGTGCCGTTCTCACCGACGCGCCGGCCGAACTCGCTGATGATCACCACCGTCACATTTCGACCTCGCCCGGCGATGATGTCGGCGTAGAAGGCGCCGATGGCGTTGCCGATGGCCGCCATGGTGTTGTACATGCTGCTGCCGGGGATGATGCCGCCCGTGGTCGTGCCCGGACCGGTGACCGACACCGGCGTGCCCTGGTTGGCGTGCGTGTCCCAGCCCGAGTAATCGATGGCGATTGCCTCAACGCCGACGTCCGCGTTAATCAGTGCGGCGGCGGACTTCATCGAGTTGCCGATTGAGTTGGTCGGGTACACAACCCCGGCGGCTGCGGCGTAACCGGCCGCACCGATCTGGTTGAGCAGCGTGATGGTGCTGAGCGTGCTCATCGCCGCGGCGGCCACCGGGTCACCTGCCGGTGTGTAGAGGTCACCCATCACGCGCTGACGGTTGAGACGCGAGTTGCTCGGCCCCTTGAGGCCGTAGCCCGTGAAGTTGGTCAGTGCCGGCGGGGTGCCCGTCCCGTTGGCCAGTTCCGGCACGGGCACCGCCTTGGGGCTGCCAACAAGCGAGCGCGGGAGACCGTCGGTGATGCCGATTGCCCGGACGAGTGCATCGGCCCGCATCGGATCTACTGACGCGAGATGCCGGCCGAGCCATCCGGTTGAGAGGGTTGGATCGTTGAGCCGCGCCACCTCCATGGACCGCTGGGCATCGAAGTGCGACTTGCTTGCGTTGGTCATGCCGGCGGCCTGCAGCAGCAGCAGCTTGCCGTCGCTCCAGGCCGGCATGAGGCCCGACAGCGCGGGGTGCAGGCCGAAGAAGACGCGCCCGCCGGGTGCGGTGGAACTGGCGGCGGAGGCGAGGCTGTTGCCATTGGAATCGCTGCCGGAGGTGCCGATGAGGTCGAGCACGCGTCGGGCCGGGTCGGTGCCGGAATCAAAGGGCAGCATGGCCAGGTTCGGGCGAGCCGAGATGTACCGCGGTTCGTTGAACGGCACCACGACTGACAGCCCATCGCACGCGCCACGCAGGAAGACCTGGATGACCACGTCCTGCGCCGCGGATCGGTACTCACGGGCCATGGCGACCCGCGGCAGCCATGCCGGGGCCGCAGCAAGCACGGCCGCGGCGGTGCCGGAGGCCGCCAGGAAGCGGCGTCGCGAAAGGGCGATAAACTCATCACAGGCTGTGTGCTCGATCATGGAGTGCTCCGTCCGCCGTGGTGGCGGGGCTTTCGTGCTTGGTTCGGGTGCGGGCGTTGCTGTCGCGGGGGTGGCTCGGGGCTAGTACCACTGAAAGTCGGGACTGGCGAGCGCGAGTGCGACAGACTCGTTGCGGTACTGCTGGGTCAGCGTTGTGGTGGCCAGGTACTCGTTGATCCGCGTCCGTGTCGCATCGCTCATCTCACCGCGGAAGAGATACTGATTGATGCGATCGAGGATCTCATTGCTGGAGCTGACACCGCCGAGCATGGCCCCGATGTCGGAGGTGACTCCGCCGATGCTGCCGCCGGTCAACCCGGTCGTGGGTACGAGCTCGAAGGCGAAGTTCCAGCGGGGTAGTTGCTGCCCGCCCCAGTACTCCAGCGTGTCGGGGTAGCCGTCGGGCGGGCCCCAGCTGTAGGGCCTGTGCCCGGCAGTGGTCAGCCGGGTTCGCAGCGAACCGGTGGTCATGATTGACACCGGTATGGCCCGCAGCATCGACATGAACAGGTGGAACGGCCGCTTCCACCGGGGCGTGGCGGTGTAGACGACGTTGGGCCGCAGCATGGCACGGAGCATGGCCTTGATATCACCGACCACGCCGGCACCGTTGTTGAGGTACGCCGCCTTGACGGTCGCGATGACTGATGCCGGGCAGTCCTCACCGATGAATCGGCGGCAGAGCTTTGTGGAGATGAACTCGGCCGTGGCGGGATGGCGGACCAGGATGTCCAGCACGTCCTGGCCATCCTTGAGAGGTGGCTGGTTGGCCGGCAGTGTCACCGGTCCGCTGCCGCTGAGATTGAACAGCGGCGAGAGCGTCTTGATGCCGCGGTCGTGCACCGCGTCGTTGTAACGGAAGGTCATCCGCAGATTGCTCGGCGTGGTGGTGCTGCCGTAGCGGGTCCAGCCGGTCAGGGCCCGGGCCACGGCGATCACATCGGCCTGGGTGTAGCCGGCGGCGGGCGAGAGCGTGTGAAGCTCGAGCAGCTCGCGGGCGTAGTTCTCATTGGGGCCGCTGACGGTGTTGAGATCGTTGTTGAGGTAGTAGAGCATCGCCGGCGAGCGTGCCGAGGCGTTGAGCAGCGTGCCGAAGTTGCCCATGGCGTTGGCGCGGATCACCTCGCGGTCGTCGAGCGTCTTGAACTGCGCGACGCTGCCGGTGTTGACATCCAGGTTGAAGTGGTCGGTCCAGAACTCGACCATCTTCTCGAACAGCTGGCGTTTGCCGTAGACCGCACGAACGATCAGCGCTTCGATGAGCTCGTTGACCTGCAGCGTGGGGTTTGCCAGCGCGTAGATCTGTTCGCCCGTGAGCCAGAGCGTGGTCATGGCGGGGATACCCGCCACAGCGCCGGTCAGCCGGTTCTCGGCGTAGTTGTCGTTGATGGCGGTGTAGTTGAGGTGATACTCGAGGTATCCCTCGTAGCCGAGCTGATTGAAACGTGTGAGTTCCTCGGCTGTGATGCCGTAGGTGATGCGGCCGATCAGTTTCGCACCAAGCGCACCTGGGTCCACATCGGCCGCGACAGTCGGGACTGCGCGGGCGGGCCGGGTGAGTACGGCGGAGCTTCCCGCGACGGCGGCGGCGGTTCCGAACGCCCGGCCAACCGAGCGCAGAAGCACCCGGCGGCTGGAATCGACGGGATTGCTGCGCTCCGGCCGCACGTCGTGGCGGCCGTCAAACGAATCCGTAAGTTGACTCATGCGGGTCGTCTCCGGCGGGGTGGGCAACCGCCAACCGAAGGTCCATCTGTCCCGGAGGCACCGTGGAGTGCTGATTCCGTCGAACAACTATCGCACATCCGCGGCAGGATGCCAGCGTGATTCAGTAAATTTCCCCCAACTGCGTAGATTACCTGAATCACCACCCCGTTCCCCCCGCCGGATGGCGGCGTGGCAAAGGTGCTCACCGGCGGCGGCGGCGAGCCACAAGGGCCAGGCCCGCGCCAGCGACCAGCGCGGTGCCCGGGGCGGGGATGACGTAAGTGATGGTCAGATCGGGGCGGAAGCTCGCGTTTGAATTCTCACGCGAGTCGAAACGCTTGACGGTCTGGCCGATCAACTCGTTACCGAGCACCGCCCAGCCGAAGTTCCCGCCGCCGCTCACCCAGGACTGGACATCGGCGATCAGGTCCGAGCTCGACCAGGTGTAGAAGGCCTCGCCACCGACGATGGTCGTTGCACTGGCAGCTGACACGAAGTCGCCGCCGGCGTTGGTCCAGGTCGCACCACCGGAGAATGCGTGCAGCCAGGTGGCATCACCCGCCTGGGCCGGCGCGCCAGCGCCGCTCTGGCCGGAGTTTGACCCGGCCTCGCCCCAGGAGCGTGTCATCCGGTGAAGGCCGATCTCTTCGCCGCTGGAGACCGAACGGCTCATGTGAAGCCGCAGGGTTGCACCCGTGACCACTGCGCCAGCCGGAATGGCTGAGACATCAAACCGCACCACGCCGCGGCGGATGCTGCCGTTGTTGAGCGTTCCCGCGTAGAGGAACTGACCCGCGCCGCTGGACAGTCCGCCGAGAGTGTCCTGAAACAGCGTGTTATCTGCCGCGGCACCCAGAGAGATGGACTGGCCGAGGGCCGGAGTTGCGGCGACACCGGCGAATGCAACGACCGCCGCAGCGACGGCCAGACCGGACACACCACGCATGGCGCAGATTGACAGCATCTCTCAGGACTCCTGGTTACTGAGCGGGCCGTGGGTGGCCAACTCTGAGGATCAGAATACACCACGGCGGCCCCGACACAACCCGCTTACCCAACATTCACGGCAGGGCGCGCAACGTCCGACGCGGTTATTTGCGTTCAGACGCGGTGGATGTCACCGTTGGCGGTCGGGATGTCTCACTTGCGGTCAGATCCTGAGCGGAGGGATCACCACTCCGGGCCGCCGCTGTAGCGGCCGTAGATGTCGGCCATGGCCTGAACCATCTCACCGACGGTGCAGTTGGCAAGGGCGCCATCGATCAGGGCGGGCATCACGTTTGTCGGGTCCATGCCGGCGGACTTGGGCGTCATGCCGGTCTGGCCCGCGGTGTAGTCGCGGCCCTGGCAGGCAAGGCGGATGTTGTTCAGCGCGGTCTCGACGGCCTTGGCATCGCGGCGGGCCTTGAAGGCGGCAAGGCGCTCGCACTGCTGGACCTCCACGGTGTGGGGGATCTGCAGGATCTCGATCGGGCGGGTCTCGTTGTTGTCGGTGTAGGCGTTGACGCCGACCGTGACGCGGTCACCGGCCTCGCACTCCTCGCTGTAGCGGTAGCTGGCTTCGGCGATCTGGCGGCGGAAGTAGCCCTTGTTGATGCCGCTGACGACGCCGCGGCCGTAGGTCTGACGCGGGGCGTAGACACCGGCGCGGCGGGCCTCGCCCTTGGCCGTCTGGGCGGCGGGCACCTGGGCGTTGGCCCATGCTCCCATCGCGTCGACATCGGCGATGTAGTCCAGTGCGCCGGACTCCATCTGATCGGTCAGGTGCTCGACGAACCAGCTGCCGCCGAGCGGGTCGGTCACGCGGGTGACGCCGGTTTCGTGGGCGAGGATCTGCTGGGTGCGGAGGGCGACGGTGACGGCCTGCTCGGTGGGCAGGCCGAGGGTCTCATCCATGCTGTCGGTGTGCAGCGACTGGCAGCCGCCGAGGACGGCGGCCATGGCCTGATAGGCCACGCGGACGATGTTGTTCATGGGCTGCTGCTCGGTCAGCGAGCAGCCGGCGGTCTGCACGTGGGTCTTCATGAACCAGGAGCGGTCGCTCTTGGCCTGGTAGCGGTCCTTCATCATGCGGGCCCAGATGCGGCGGGCGGCGCGGAGCTTGCAGATCTCCTCGAAGAACTCGTTGTGGCTGTTGAAGAAGAAGCTCAGTCGCGGGGCGAAGCTGTCGATGTCCATGCCGCGCTCAAGGCAGGCCTCGACGTACTCCATGCCGTCGCGCAGGGTGAAGGCGAGTTCCTGAATGGCGGTGCTGCCGGCCTCGCGGATGTGGTAGCCGGAGATGGAGACACTGTTCCACTTGGCGGCGAACTTGCTCTGGAACTCGATGGTGTCGACGACGAGCTTGACGCTGGGCTCGGGCGGGTAGATGAACTCGTTTTGAGCGTGGAACTCTTTGAGGATGTCGTTCTGGAGCGTGCCGCCCAGGGAGTTCCAGTCGATCCCGCGCTGCTTGGCCATGGCCAGGTACATGGCCCAGATGACTGCGGCGGGGCCGTTGATGGTCTGGCTGACCGTGACGCTGCCGACGGGAATGTCGGCGTAAAGGCGGTGCATGTCCTCGATGGTGCTGATGGCCACGCCGCACTTGCCGACCTCGCCGGCGGAGAGCGCATCATCGCTGTCACGGCCCATGAGGGTGGGCAGGTCGAAGGCGGTGCTCAGGCCGGTGTTGGCGGCGGTGGAGCTCTTGGCCTGCTCCAGGAGGTACTTGAAGCGCTTGTTGGTGTCATCAGCCGAGCCGAAGCCGGCGAACTGACGCATGGTCCAGAGGCGGGTGCGGTAGCCCTGCGGGAACAGGCCGCGGGTGTAGGGGAACTTGCCTGGCGTGGGGATCTCACGCTCGATGTTCTTGAGTGCCTCGGGCGGATTCTCCGACCCGTAGACGGGCTTGAGGATGACACCGGAGATGGTGACTGCCTGGGGGTCGACGCCGGTCTTCTTGCTGGCGGCAGCCGGTGAGCCAGCGTTCGTGACCGAGGGCTTGTTGTTCGGGATCGTCGACATCGGCAGCTCCTGACGTACGGACCGGCGGAACACCGGCTGGGGAGCCGATGCGGGGTATGGACACAGACGGACCCGGGGCGTGAAGAGTCGGGCCCCCGGAAGCTATTTATATGGAGGCCGGTCGGCCAAAACGGGCTGCGGCTGGCGGTTTGGCACGTGTGCGGCGGGTGAAGCGGGCGGGGCGTGAGCCGAAACGGGAAAGTCCGGGAACCAGAGCGGCTGGGGGCGGACGCCGCGGCTTCTACGCTCCTGCCGCCGGGAACGCTGGCCCCGCCTCCGCGACGCCGCGGCAGGGGTGGCCGCAGGCGAGCGATCTGGACGACGTTTCGATGAGCCGACACGCGGAGCACCCAACCCGACTGACGCTTGGCGCGTTGTGCCGCGTTGTGGGATGGGCCGTGGTGGTGGCGTTGGCCCTGCCGCTGGGGCTGGCCACCGCCGGGTTTGTGCGGAACGGGGGAGGATTGACTGACTGGCTGATGATCTGGTTGCTCAACGCGGGCATTCTCGGGGTGGTGCTGGTTCCTGCGGCAGCGGTGGTGGCGGGAGCGCTGGCGCGGCGGCCGGCAATGGCCGACGACTTACTCGTCTTGATTCGTGTGGCACCCTTGGATGTGCTGGCGGCGGCGGGGCTGCTGGTTGCGGCCGGTCTGTCGCTGAGTGGCACGTCGGTGTACGCCGCTGAGGGCATCATCCCGCTCGCGCTGATGTGCCTGGTGTTTGCACGGGGGCTGGAGATCGCACTGCTTCCGCCGCTGCGGCTGGCGATTTGGCGCTGCCGCCCGTGGGTGTGCCGAGAATGCGGGTACGACCGGACGGGTCTGCCTCCGGCAGCGACGTGCCCGGAATGCGGCAGCCCAGCCGCGGTGGAGGAGCCGGCTGCGGGTACGCCACGGGCGTCGGGAGTGGGTCGAGCGGCCGGTCTCGGCCTTGTCTGGAACTCAGTGGGCAGCGGCGTCGGGCTGTGCCTGATAGCGGTGAGCCGCGGATTCGGGCAGTCAGCCGGAGCCGATCCGGATGATGCTGAGCTTCGCAGTCTGGCGGTGTTTGCGATTGTGCTGCTGGGTGTGAGTACCCTGATGGGCGTGGTGGTACGGCGCATGCTGCGGAGTGACACGCAGCGGGAGGAGCCAGCGTGAGTGAGGGGTCAGTGCAAGGCAAGACCGGACTTCTTCCGTTGCTGACCGTGAGCGCGGGGGCCGGGTGGCATGTGCGGCGAGCGGTGCTGCCCAACGCACCGGGTTAGTCGGAGATTCGGCACCTGCGCACCTGGAACCCGTGACGGCAACTCTGGACGATGCACCCTGCGACCGCCAACCCCAGTCCGGGGGGCCGTACGTGGCGTTTGGCTTCTGGCCGCCACAGCTGCTCTCGGGGGTGCGGGGGGGCAACCATGGTGGCCCATGTCTGCCATTCCTTCGCCGCTGATTACCCGTTTCGCCCCGTCGCCCACCGGTCACCTGCACATCGGTGGGGCGCGGTCGGCCCTGTTCTGCTGGGCCTTTGCCAAGAGCATGGCCCGGGTGCACAACATCGACGGGCGGTTCATGATCCGCATCGAGGACACCGACCAGGCCCGCTCCAGCGAGGAGTCGGCCCGCGGCATTCTGGATGATCTGGCGTGGCTGGGCATCTGCTGGGATGACGGCCCGTCGCTGACGACGACGCACGGCCAGACCATCGGCGGGGACAGCCGCAAGGTCGGGCCCTACTTCCAGGCCCAGCGTGTGGCGATCTACAACGCGTATCTGGAGCACCTTGTGCGGCTCGGCCGCGCGTACCCGGCGTTTGAGACTACCGAGGAGCTGGATGCCAAGCGCAAGGCGGCCACCGCGGCCAAGCAGACGTACAAGTACGCCCGGCCGGAGGATGTGAAGTTCGGTGAGTTCAACCAGGCACGCTGGGCGCGGGCCCAGGCCGGGGAGCGGCACGTGATCCGGTTTGCCATGCCCGACACGGCGATTGTGGTGCATGACCAGATCCTGGGCGACGTCACCAGTGCGGCTGGCGAGGTCGATGACTTCGTCATCCGCAAGGCCGACGGGTTCCCGACGTATCACTTCGCCGTGGTGATCGACGATGAGCTGATGGGCGTGACGCACGTGATGCGGGCCCAGGAGCACCTGTCCAACACGCCCAAGCACGTGGCGATGCAGCAGGCGCTGACGCGGCTGGTGGATGACCGCTCGGCGGCCTCGGGCAGCAACGGCACGAGCTTCCGCACGCCGGCGTACGGGCACATGCCGCTGATCTTCAACGCTGACGGCACCAAGATGAGCAAGCGTGACAAGGCCAAGGCGGCCCGCAAGGCGCTCAAGGACGCGATGGCCAAGGACAAGGCACTGACTGCCGCGGCGATCGGCACGCGCGTGAACCTGCCGGAGAAGACGATCACTGACTTCCTGGCGGCCGAGACCGACGCGGTGGAGATCGCCGAGACGGTCGCCCCCCACTTCAATGTGCTGCTGCCGGAAATCGAAATCTGGGACTTCCGCCGGTCGGGCTACTTGCCGGAGGTGATCACCAACTTCATCGCGCTATTGGGGTGGTCAACGGGGATGAAGCAGGCCGACGGCAAGGATGTCGAGAAGTTTGATATGGCGTTCCTGGCCCAACACTTCTCCATCGACCGCATCGGCAAGACCAGCGCCAAGTTTGACCGCGTCAAGCTCGCCTCGTTCAACGCCGATGCGATTCAGGCGATGACCGATGAGCAGTTCTGGACGCGCTGGACGGCGTGGCTGACGGAGTTCACGCCGGATGTGGCCGAGAAGCTGAAGAGCTTTGCCCACGCCGACAGGCAGCCAGCCCGGCACGCGCTGGTGCAGGCGATCAAGCCGCGGGCCAAGACGCTCAGCGAGGGGCACCGCTCCATCGGCTTTGCGCTCATCGCCGATGATGCGGTGACCTTTGACCCTGCCGCGGTGGACAAGGCCCTGCGTGGTGTGGCCCAGCCGGCGGACAAGGCGATGCCACCGAGCGGCAAGACGGGCGTGGACGTGCTGCGTGCGCTGCGGACAGTGCTGGCGGCGCAGACGGACTACTCGCCCGCGGCCATCGACGGGCTGATCCCCGGGTTTGCTACCGAGCACAAGCTGGCGATGGGCTCGGTCGCCCAGCCGCTGCGGGTGGCCCTGACGGGCTCGACGGTGTCGCCGGGTGTGGGCCACTGCTGTGCGATTCTGGGCAAGGCGGGCACGCTGGCACGGATCGACCGGTGCCTGTCAATCCACACAGGAAACTGACGCTTTCCGGCTGGTCTGCGGTAGCCGGATCGTCAACGATTGCGAATGGTTCCGGGATGGCTAACCCGCCGCACCACTGGCCCAGCCGCGAAGCTTCTCGCGGCGGCAGCACTGTGTGTTGCCATGGCCGGCACACTGACAGCGCCGGGGTGTGTGAGCACCCAGAACGCCGCAGCAACGCGGAGCAGCCGAACGACGGACACGACGCCGGTGGCACCGGATGCCTGGCCGGCACGATCACTCTCGGCGGCACGGTCGCTGCATGATGCGCTGGCCGGCAGTGACACGGTGATGCTGATTCGTCGTCGCGTGGTCCGGGAGGATGAAGAACTACGGCCGCTGGACACGCTGACGCCCTCGGTTGTGACTGGCCGGATGCTCATCGGCGAGGGCCTGCTGCTGGACGTGCGGCCGGTGGCCAGGAAAGCCCCACCACCACCGCCGAGTGCGACGGATGGCCCCACGCTCGACGAGTCCGGCGGCAGCATGCCGCAGCAGATTCAGGCGGCACGGTCGCTGGTGTTCCTGTCGTTCCCGGCATCGAGTGAGGGCATTTCCGGCGACTCGCGGCTGGCTGGCTTCGGCGAACTGGGGGTATACCTGGATGTGACGTACCCGCCGGCGGAGGTGCCGCTGCGGGGCATCGCGGTGCAGTTCCACGGCCTTGGCGGGGTTGAGTTTGAGCAGCCGGTGATCGACAAGCTGCTGGCCGCGGGGTTCGTGGTGCTCTCGGGCGACTATCCGTGGAACCGCTGGCGACCGGTAAGCGGGACGCTGAGCACGATTGAAGATGTGCACGCGCTGGCCCGGGAGATGGGCGCGGTGACCGATGACACGCTTGCCGAGGCGGCCTTTGCCACCGAGGCGGCGACGGGCTATCTGCAGCGGACTGATCCGCGGCTGGCGGGCGCTCCGGTGGTGCTGGTGGGCTTCTCCGCCGGCTCGCTGGCCACGCCGACTGTTGCGGCGAGACTGGGCGAACGGTGCGCGGGCATGGTGCTGGTGGCCAGCGGGTGCAACCTGGCGGCCATTGCCCAGAGCAGCGAGTTGACCAACGGCGGCGTGCAGGTGATGCGCTTTGGCAAGCGTGTGACCGGTGCGATGGCTGGCCTGCTCTCGGGCGTGTATCTGACGTACACCAAGCTGGACCCGTACCACACCGGGCTGGCCCTGCGGCGGCTGCCGACGCTGATGATCCAGGGTCGCAACGACACGATTGTGCCCACTGAGCGAGGCCAGGAGCTGTACGAGCGGCTCAACGCACCGGACATCATCTTGTACTCCGGCGGGCACAGGACGATCTTCCTGGCGCTGGGGTCGCTGTCGAATCGCATTGAAGAATGGGTGGTCCAGCATGCTGACCCGGCCACGGCGGGCACGAATGGTGGCAGCACGGCCGGGAATGGTGCTGCCAGCGGGAACACGAGCGGGAACGGGAACGCGGCTGGTTCGCGGGCCTCGGTGCCTGTGACGCGATCAACGGCCGATGGGGACCGGCACTGATTGCAGGGCGGGGCGGGCCGGGGAGGAGGGGGTGACGAAAGCCGGGAACCGGGGCGGTGGCGGGGTGGTATCCTCACTGGTGGCGGTGGCAACGCTGCACGGCGGCTTCCGAATAACCGCGGGAACGGGATCGCACACACCATGGCCCAACGAGCACACGAGCGAAGAGACTGCGGCATGAATCGGGGCCGGCCTGCCGCACGGCTGCCGCTGCTGGTGACGCTGTTGCTGGCGGCTGTCACTGTACTGACAGCTGCCCCAGCACGTGAAGCGCTGGGTCTGCAGCCGTCGCGTCCGCGACCGGTGGAGGATGATGACTCCAGGAAGCGTCCGCGGATCATGACGCTCAGCGCTGGCTGGGGTGGCTATGTACTGCCGGGCCAGCCCGGGCCGTGGCGGGTGACGCTGCGGCCGGGCGAGAAGCCGGTGGATGCGACGCTGGCGATGAGCTTTCAGCAGGACGGGACGCAGCGGACCCGCATCGAGCAGCGCGTCGCGCTGATTCCGGGACAGCCGGTGATGCTGACGTTCACCGCCGCACTGCTGAACCACAACTCCGAGGTGAACTTCACACTCCAGGCCAGCAACGGGGCCACGATCGACTCGGCCACAGCCAGTGTGTGGAACTCCGGGCCCGGCGAGCTGCGTTACGAGACACCGACGATCCGGTATGACGGCGCGGTGCTGTTCGTCGGACGCCGAACCATGCCGCCAGTGGCCAATGGCATGCTGCGGCCGTCGGAGGAAGCCAATGCACGCGGCTCGGTTGCACGGCGGGTGCTCTTTGCCTCGGTGCCGCCTCAGGATCTGCCGGCGGATGCGGCGGCGTTCGGCGGGGTTGAGGCAATCGTCCTTGACCAGCAAGCACTGATGGATCTGGAGCCGACGCAGCAGGGCGTACTGCGGGAGTTCCTGTTCATGGGCGGGCGGGTGGTGCTGCTGGCCGACACGGCTGGTGAGGGATGGAAGCGGGTGATCAGCGGTCAGGCCGCGGGCGACGCCGCGATGCCCATCGTGCTGGGGGATTCAACGCAGAAGCCCATTGCTGCTGCAGTGCAGGCCCTGGGGATCGATTCCAAAGTCGCGGCGGCAAGCGCCTTCGTCCGCGGCGTGCAGCTGACGGGCCGCGGTACAGATGAAGGCTGGGAACTGCTACCGGCGGCTGTGCCTCAAGGCGAGGCACGCACGCCGCTGCTGGCACGCGGGCCGGTGGGGCTGGGGTACCTGACGGTGTACCTGATGCCGCCCTCGCTGATGGTGGACAAGCTGGAGGGCGACTTGCTGGAACAGGCGTGGAACGCCGCGCTGCTGGCCAGCGGTGTCGGTCCGTCGCGGCGTGCACCGGAGGAACGGAACTTCTGGAGTTCGCACGCGCAGGATTCGCCCCGGGTTCGAGACATGCAGGCCGGGCTGACGGCCAATATGCCGCCGGTGCAGGCCAGCCACGCCCTGGCGTGGGTCTTCGGGCTGCTGATGGTCGGCCTTGGGCTGATGCTGGGCATCGGCGATATGGTGATGCACAAGCGGGATAAGAAGCCGCGGGCGTACATCACCGCGGCGGTGTGGATCACGTCGGCGTGCGGGCTGACGCTGGTGCTGCCGATGCTGTTCCTGCGGCAGACGGGCTTTACGATGACGTACCGGCAGGCCGAGCACCTTGCCCCCGCAGAGCCGACGGGTGCGGCCCTTGAATACCAGACTGCGGCCCACGCGCTGCTGAGCGCCGAACCGGGCGGATGGATGCCGCCGATGCAGGCGGCCTTCGGGCACGGAGTTGATCTCAGCGAGTACTCGGGGACTGATGGAAACGGCCTGACCTTGCCCACGTACCGGATGCTGCAGACCAGCGGCGTGGAGGGACGATCGCTGAAGATGCTCAGCCCGCTAGGGACGCGACGCAGCAGCCTGCACTGTTTTATGGAGACCGGACGGGCAAGCCCCTCGCTGATCGCGACGGCCGCGACGGACGCTGCGGGCAACCCGGTGCTGCGGATCGGCGGGCTGCCGCCGGGGGCGGTGGTAGATATGGCCGGACTGCTTCCCGCCGGCGATCTGGTGGCCGAGTCGCCGGTGGCGGATTCATCGGGAGCGGTGACGCTGAAGCTGGTGATGCCGGGTGACGGCACGCAGGTGGGTGCCGCAAGCAAGCCCGCCGCGGCGACAACGAGTCACGCGGGATCGGGTGCCGGCGGTAACACCACCCGCCCAGCCAGACCTAAGACCAGGCCGACCGCGCCAGTTGGCGACGACGCCGCTGAACTTGTGACCGGCACGCTGCCGTACGGCGACGGCCTGGCGATGGCGCGGCTCGCGCGTGCCAGAACCGGGCGGTTCGTCGTGGTGTCCATGGTGGTGACCTTGAAGAAGCCCGAGGAAGGCGCCCAGGCCGCGAGCGTGATGGCGAGCCGGTACACGGTGAGTGTGCCGACGGGATCGTGGCCGCGGCCAGTGTGTGAGGAACTGGCCCAGCGTGCGGCCAAGGCGATCGCGGCTGGCATTCAGGCACAGAAGACGCGGGGCGCAGACGACGACCAGTAAAGCGGCGGCGGAAACTGACGATCAGGCAGGCACTACGGACGACTCGTTATGATTGAACTGACAAACCTCAGCAAGTCCTTCGGCCAGCACATTGCCCTGCAGGCGGTGACGCTGACCATCGGCGAAGGCGAGTGCTTCGGGTTCATCGGCCCCAACGGTGCCGGCAAGAGCACGACGATGAAGATCCTGGCGGGTCTGCTGACGCCGACAACGGGATCAGCCAAGGTGTGCGGCAGGTCCGTGATCACCGAACCGGACGCGGTGCGTCCGCTGATCGGCTACATGCCGGACTTTCTGGGCGTGTACGAAGACTTGACGGTCGACGAGTATCTGCAGTTCTTTGCCAGTGCGTTTCTGATCCCACGCGCCAAGCGGCGGAGCACCGTCGACGGGGTGCTTCAACTGGTGGACCTGACCGACAAGCGTGACGCGATGGTGGACTCACTCTCGCGCGGCATGCAGCAGCGGCTGGGCGTAGCCCGCGTGCTGCTGCACGATCCCAAGGTGCTGCTGCTCGATGAGCCGGCCTCAGGCCTGGACCCGCGGGCCCGCATCGAACTGCGGGAACTGATCCTGGAGCTGCGGCGGATGGGCAAGACGCTGATGGTCTCCAGCCACATTCTCTCGGAACTTGCAGAGATGACCACATCTCTGGGCATCATCGAGAAGGGACGAATGCTCTTTGCCGGCTCGGTTGAAGAGGCATTCCGGAAGGCGAACATCGGCGACCGGATCGAAGTGAAGCTGGAACTGGAACCCGGCAGCGACGTGCGCGGGCACCACATGGCCATGGCAGAGCGACTTCGGCGGGACGAGCGAATCGCCGGGGCGGAGTTTGCCGATGGCACGCTGCTCGTGGATCTGGCCGCGACGGCGGAAGGCGGGGGGCACAGCCACCACTTCCTGATCGCGGCAATTCTGGAGGCGGGCGGGCGGATCGCGGCTTTTACGCCGCGCTCGGTGAAGTTGGAAGACGCGTTCCTGCGGCTGACGAAGGGGGCGCTGAACTGATGGCAGGGACAAACGACCCGGTTCCGACCGATGAACACGGCGTACCGCTGCCGGTCGCGCAGGCCGCCGACGGCCCGACGGCGCACGCCGCGGGCACACTGACGATCCCGGAGCCCGCGCCGCGGCGACGGGGCGATGCACTGCGCGGCCTGTTCCTGGGGCCGGTGTTCTGGCGCGACATCCGCATCGCCTCACGCACACGTGCAACGTACATCATGCGTGGTGTGGTGGTGCTGGTGCTGTTCTGTGTGCTGGCAATCGCCTACGCGGCGGTGCACGCCGAGGCCGACAGCCGGACCAGCCCGGCGCAGCGGCTGCAGGAGCTGCAGGTCATCGCCCCGGCCCTGAGCATCACGCTGATGTGGTTCTACTTCACGGTTTTCCCGATCATGGCGGCAACGGGGCTGGGCGGGGTGGCACTGGAACGCAAACGGGGAACCCTCTCGGTGCTGGCGGCCACACCGATGTCGCCGGCATCGATTGTGCTTTCAACCATGACAGCGCGGCTGCTGCAGGTGGCACTGCTGTTCGGTGCCACGCTGCCGGCGGTGATCATCGTGGCCGGTTACGGCGGCATGGAAACCGCCAGCGTGCTGACCGGCGGCGCGATCATCCTCTCGACCATCGTGCTCGCGGCCGCGTGCGGCTCGTTCGGCTCGGTCCTCGCCAAAACACCCGCATCCGCGGCGAGCACCGGGATCTCGCTGCTGCTGCTGGTGAACTTCTACCCGGTGTTCATCATGATGATCGCCGCACTCTTTGGTGCCGGCGGCGCGTTCATGACCGGCGGGTGGATGATGACCATGTTCATGGCCAGCCCGTTCTTCACGCTGCTGGCCACCGACGGGATCGGTGCTGGCGGAGCTCCGTTCTACACGCCGCTGTGGCTGCATGTCGCGGTGTCACTGGCCATCTCCGGCGGGCTGCTGACGGCGTGCGTGGTGCGGTGGCGTCCGATTGTGCGTGGGGCCATGGCCGGACCGCCGCCGAAAGTGCGGCTGTCTCGCAAGGCGCGACGTGCCGCGGCGGAGGCCGAGGCAAAGCGACTGGCGGCGCAGGCCGCAGTCGGGAGCCCGTCGCTGGCGGCGGAACCGGAGCCCGGCGTGGCGGTGGAACTGCCTGCGGCCACGGATAGCACCGTTCGAACAGCGTCCGCTTCACGCACTGTGGGCGATCAGCCCGTCCTGTGGCGCGAGCTGCAGCAACTGATTCCGTGGAAGTCCAAGAAGAGCCTGGTCATCAGCGCCCTTCCGTTCGCGGTTCTGGGCATCATCTACTACAACACCAAACCGGGTGATGAAGGTGTGGTCACGGCGGTGAGCCTGTTCAGCCTGGCCATGGGTGTTCTGGCATGCTGCGGCAGCGCATCGGGCAGCATCAGCAGCGAGGTGCTGGGCAGGACGCTGCCGCTGCTGCTGACAAGCCGGCTGAACGTGCGGCAGATCCTGCTGAGCAAGTTTCTGGGCGCCTGGCTGCGGGTCTGGCCGCTGGCGGCGGTCACGCTGACAGCGATCGTGGTGTCATCGCTGTTCGGCGGGGTCCGGATCATCGCGGTGGTGCCGATTCTGATGATCTTCGCCGCGGCAACAGCGATGATGGCTTCGGCCTCGCTGCTCGGGGCCGTGCTGTTCCGGCGACCATCCATGGCGGGCTGGTTCGCGGTGCTGTGCGGCCTGGCGATCTGGGCGATGCCGTTCCCGGCGATTGGAATCGTGTACCTGCTTCTGATGGGCTCGCGAGGGCGAGGCCCGATGGAGTTCTTCGACGTCTTCTGCTCGTTCAACCCGTTCTATCTCATGGGTGAGACAGTCAGCCAGCTCGAGCGTTCGAGCAGGTTCAGCGTGCGATGGCCGAGCAATGCCCAGACGGGCACGGATGTATGGATCCTCATTCTCGCGTTGTTCGTTGCCGCGGCGACCGTTTGGACCATCGTGGCATTGCGTCTGGCCCGCAGCCGGTTCGAGACCAACGTGCTCAAGCGGCTGGTGTGAACCGCGCCGCACGCAGCGGCGGGCATCTGACCGCGACTACTTCGCACCGCTCGACGGGATCGGGATCGTGCCAGCGGGTGCATCGGCCGGAGTTGGCGTGACCGTCGGCATGCTGGTGCGGATGCGTGCCAGCGCCTTGGCCGGGTCGCTCTCCCAGGTTGAGTCTGCAGTCAGCAGGCCGCGTGCCTTGAGGCGGACCAGGCACTCCTGCGCCAGGGCGATGAGCCCGGCACCCGTGGCGTGCAGGCCGTCACTGGTCATCAGCTCGCGGGCCTGCTCAACGGTGTAATCGCGGCCGCCCATCGAGACGGGCTTGGAGTTCATCACCGCCAGCACCAGTTCGGTCAGCGGAACGATGGCGACGTTGGGCTTTGCTTTCGCCCACTCGGCCAGGCGGGCATTGGCGGCGGCAAGTGTCTCCTTGGTCGGCACCTGGCTTGGGCGGAGCATGAGCGTGGCGTGCCGCATATCGGGAAGATCACCGATGACCACCGGGCCCTTGAGCGAGTCGAGCCGGCTGAGGCCCTTTTCGAGTGTCTTGAGGCGCTCGGCCTCCGGCATGACGCCGTAGAGGTGCCAGAAGAGGTAGTCGATGCCGATGACCAGCCCCGGCTGCTCGGCCGCCGCGGCCTTGTCGGCGGCCGGCTTTGGTGAGGAGACCTCCGCCGCGGCATCAATCTGCCGCTGGGCGATGGAGTCAGCATTCATGAAGAACATGGCGCTGGCCCGATGGCGCGGCAACTGCTCACTGCCGATGACGGCGGCGAGTGCCTCGGTCAGCCGCACGGGTTTGAGCTTGGCGATGGTCTTGGGAGCATCGGCCGGGGCGTCGGCGCGAGTCGCCTCGGGATCTGGCACCTGCACCAGAGCCTGGGAGCCGAAGCCGTCCGAGACGCTGGCACCGATGACGATGGTGCGTGAAAGGTCCAGCCGCACTGCGGTGACGGCAAGCGTCGTGGACGAGCCTTCAGGTGCCGCGGTGGCAGAGAGCGACGGGGCAACGGCGGCGGACGGCGCGGGGGATGACACCGGCTGGCCGAACACCGGGAGTGCCAAGCCCGAAGCAGCACAGAGGGCTGATGCCAGGAGCAGAGCAAACGGCAGGCGAGCGGCGGCGTGTGACGTGTTTGTGCGCATGGTGGGTGTTCCTGCGGTTCGAGTTCGCCGCGGGATGCGGCATAGATGAGCTTTCGTTGGTTCAGATCCTCGACCTCACGGCTGGGCCGTGCCAGCCGCAGCTGCGGTGAACCGGGGGACACTGGCAACGACCTGGCGGTAGCGGGCTGTCATGGCATCCAGCGCGGCGGGGATGACCCGGATGCGGCCGACGGTGGTGATGAAGTTGGTGTCACCCCCCCACCGCGGGATCAGGTGCACGTGCAGGTGCGTGGGCACGCCGGCGCCGGCGGCCCGGCCCTGGTTGATACCGGTGTTGATCCCCTGCGGCTGCAGCGTCAGTTCCATCAGGTCCGTCGCGAGGTCAACAAGCTTCCAGAGTTCGGCCCGCTGGGACTCCGTGTAGTCCAGCAGGCGGGGGCGGGCCTCGGCCAGGCAGACCAGCAAGTGACCATTGGCGTAGGGGTACCCGTTGAGCAGGATCAGGCCGTGCGCGGTGCGGAGCACCACGTGGTTGGCAACATCCCTTTCGGGCGCGGCCCAATACGCGGCCATGAAGCTGACGGGCTGGCCTGCACTTGCCGCGGCGGCCCGCTGCTTGTCCTGCTCATCAATGGACTCAAGATACTGCAAGCGCCACGGGGCCTGAAGGGCTTGGCCGGTGAGGTGTGGCGCGATTGGGTCACTGCTCGCGGCAGGAGCGGGGTTCTCGGACCGGACGACCGGTGCCGGCGCGCCAAGTTGGGAGGGTTGGTCGGGCTGGGCAGGGTTCGGCTGCTGGCTGGCCATGGCCTGATGGTACCAAACCGTGCCCGTCGGGACCGCACTTGGCATATTGAACGTAAGGAATGGGTGGTCCGCCACCGGAAGCGTTCGGAGAAGATCCCCCACTACGAGAAGGAACGTCAGGGCGAAGCAGGAACAGAACAAGGAACCCACCATGGACGCCGCCAGCCAATCAAGCAACGACCGATCAGGCCCCACCGGCCCGGGGTCGTATGCCGAGGGCACCGTCGGGGCGATCATGACGAGAACCGTTGTGACCGTGACCATGGACCACACCGTCGCTCAGATCCGCGACCTGTTCCATCGGCACGGATTCCATCATCTCCTGGTGGTTGACAACGGCCACGCCGCGGGTCTGATCAGCGATCGCGATCTGCTCAAGCACATGTCCCCGTTTGTCGGCACGCGGGCGGAGCGCAGCCAGGATTCGTTCTGCCTGCAGCGCCGGGCACACCAGATTATGACCCGGAGTCTGATCTGGATCCCGGCCGAAACACCGATCACCGATGCCATCGCGCTGCTGCTGGCCCACGGCATCACGTGCCTGCCGATTCTTGACGAATACCAGCACGTTATGGGCATTGTCACCTGGCGGGACCTGCTGCGTGCGGCCCTGCACCAGGGGCTGGAGGCAGGAGTGGCCCACCTGCCGGCAACGCACGAGGTCGGAGCGGATGCCATCGGATCCACGGAGACACCCCCCACGCTTCCGCCGCGGCGGCCGGTCGACTGGCCGGACCCTGCATCACGTCGCGATGAGGACGGTCCATCCCTCGGCGGGCTGCGAATCGTGCGGCCGTAAATCACCGTGCGAAGCTGAAACTCACCATTCAATCAGCCGAGATCGTCCCGACGCGGCGTTCGTCGCTACATGCCAGCGACTCGCTCACCTCGGCGAAGCTGTTCGAACACGCTGATGAGCAGTTCCACATCAGTGCCCTGGGGCAGGGCGCGGGTCGGGATGACGATGAGATCGCCGGTGCGGCGGTGACTCTCGATCCGGATGCAATCGGATTGCTGCACGATGCGGGAGAAGCCCGTCCACAACGCCACATACTGACCATCTTCGGACACCACCACGATTCGGACGGCGTCCATGTTGATCGTCACGGGCTTGAAACTCTCGAAGGCTCTTGTGGTCGAAGGGAGTTCAAAGACCTCGCGAAACTCTTCGGAAGCGACGAACGCGTCCGCGACAAAGGGCTTACTGCGGAGCCAGAGGCCGAACCTGACAAGCCACAGACCACTGAACAGCCACGTGGAGGCCATAAGCCAGATGAACGCGGAACTGCGTGGCGGCTGGGCAATACCACCGAGGATCAGCCCCGCGAGGCAGCAATGCTTGATACCAAGCCGGACGAGAAATCTGGAGAGGCCTCCCGGGGTAGTCGCGGAAGTGCTTCCGCTTGGTTGAATTGTGGCCGGCTCGCAGGCACCGATTCGGTCCGAGGCACGAAGCATGACCGCCTGCGTTGCCGATATCAGATCACCGATCTCCGGCTTGTACGAGAAGCTGAGCATGGTTCACTCAAAGCCCGGAACGCGCCGCCCCGTGCGAAGCTGCTGGAGTGCGGCGATGAACGCTTCCACATTGGTGCCCTGGGGTAAGGCACGCACCGGCAGTACGACCATCGCCCCCGAGAGCCCATCGCCCTGGAGCAGAAGGTGCTCGCCTTCGCCCCGGATCGACGTGATCTCGGCCCACGGGTACGTCGCGCTCTCACGCTTGCTGCTGATGCTCACGCCGCTGGCCCCGATCGTCACTTGAACCTCGCCCATCTCCTCGACGGCACGGAGCACTTGCGGGTTGCTCTCCAGCCCCGGGGCGCCGAGCCCTTGTCCGATGATCTTGTCAACATCGAGCTTGAGCCCTCGGGCAGACCAACCCAGACTGATCAGGCCAGAGCCCAGAGCGACCAGCACGACGTTCACCCAGCCGGGTGTGCCGACGAGTTGAGGGATGAGCCGGGCCAGCAGAGCGAGCCCGGCAAGCACGAGCAGAACACCAAGAATGAACACGACCACTCCAAGGCGACGAATGAACGTCAGCCCATCGTGCTGGCCCGGCCCCAGGGCCGCCATGCGATCAAGGCCAGCGCGGGTCACCACCGTCATATCAGCAACGGTCGGCTGGTAGCGGAACTCCATGCGTACACCTCCGACGATGGCCAGGTTGGAGCGAAATCAGCGGCGCGAGATTGCACAGAGTGCCGCGGCTGCGGCACTGAGCCCTGTGATCGTCCAGAGGGTGATCACGAGATAAGTCTGATCATGATCAGGGCTGTTGCGCTCGGAAAAGAACGCCTTGCGCACAGCCCGGTCCGCTTTGGCCTTCTCGGCCAGCGAGGCATCAGCCGCCGTGGCCGCGGTCCACTGGGTGCTCGCCTCCGGCCAGTTCCGCATCTTGCCGGTCCGCATCACCGCCGGGAAGGCGACCAGCCCGGCAAACAGCAGACAGGCACCCACGGTCAGCCATCGCCGCCCCGCATTGCGAGGCGCGCTCCGCCACAGGGCGGCCAAACCCAGCGACACCGCGGCGATCATGCCCGGGATGGCGATCGCGGTGGTCTTATTGGCCTCTGGCGGCGCGGAAACAAACGCGTAGCCGCCGGCAAGGAGGACGAGCGTCGCATAAGCAGCAAGGATGACGGAGGTGCGCATAGATTATCCCCTAAACCAGGGGAGTATATCACGGGATTTGGAATAGGACCAGCGGCGGCTGGAGGAAGCTCGGACGTTCCACACTGTCGGTGGTCCTGTCCGTTGCTTGAGTCACCACCGAGGTCGCACGAGAGAAGACGAACACCGTCACCGGCACAGGAGTCTGGGCCTCGGCCTTGAGGAGCCACGCGGAAGGAACTAAGGACCGCGAGGCGAGCGACTTCCTGCGATACACCGACCACGCCGGGCGCAAAGCCGACTTCCACTCCCTGCGGCATTCGTTCGTCACCGACCTTGCCAGCAGCGGCGTGCATCCCAAGATGGCCCAGACCCTGGCACGCCACTCGACCATCACGCTGACCATGGACCGCTATTCGCACACGATGCGGGGAGCCGAGACGGCGGCACTGGCCATGCTGCCAGACTTGACCACCCCGGCCAGCGGTCAGGCCCAGCGGGCGACCGGGACCGAGGGGGGCGGAGCTGGCGGGGCAGCCCGGGGGCCGCTGGTTATCGGCAGCCGTGAGGAGGTTGAGACAGATACCCCCGTGGGGTACGGTTTGTCTGGTTGCGCAGCTGGTTGCGCACACGCATCCGACAGTGGATTCGGGGAGACTTCGGTGGACTCAGGGGGGGTGCCCCCAAACGCAGAAACCCCGCTTATCAGCGGGGAATCGGCGTTTTCAGCAAAGCGGAAAGGGGGGGATTCGAACCCCCGTTACGCGTCGAAACACGTAAAACGGTTTAGCAAACCGTCGCCTTCAGCCTCTCGGCCACCTTTCCGGCGAGGGGAAGTGTAGCCCGGCAGAGGTTTGCCGGGCGAACTTCCAGGCGGGCTGGATTCAGGGAGGGATCGACCGGATTCTGCTGCCGGTCAAGCCGCGGCGGGAAAACCGCGCCCAAGCCCGGCGGAACGGGAACTGCACCGACACCGCGCTTCTGACGAAGCGTGCGGTGTCGGTGCAGGAGTTGCTGGCAGTCGTTCGTCCGGGGAACCGGTCTCATTGGTGGGGCGGTCCGGCGAAGACGCTTGGGCGAAAAACGCCCGGTCGCCTTACACCTTGAACCGACCCACCAAGCTGCGAAGCCGCTGGCTTTCCTGGGCAAGACCGGTCGCCGCCGCGGCGGACTGCTGGCTGCCCGCGGCAACCTCACGGCTGACCTGTGCCATCTGGTCCATGGAACGGCTGATCTCGCTGACTGACTTTGACTGCTGGTCGCCTGCCTTGGCAATGGACTCGACCAGGCGTGCCACCTCGGCTGACTGAACGGCAACCGCCCGGACACCCTCGCCGGCCTTGGCGGCACTGGCAGCGGTGGCGGTGACACGCGCTGAGCCCTCGCGGATCTCCTCGACCGCGCTGGCCGTCTGCTCGCGGATGCCCGAGACCGTGTGGGCAACCTGCTCGGTGGACTTGGTCGTGCGCTCGGCAAGCTTGCGCACCTCATCGGCGACAACAGCAAAGCCGCGTCCGTGCTCACCGGCCCGGGCGGCCTCGATCGCCGCGTTGAGAGCCAGCAGGTTGGTCTGATCGGCGATGTCGTTGATCACATCAACGATCTTGCGGATCTCCTCGCTCTTGGCGCCGAGCGTCTCGATGATCTCAGAGACCGAGTGGACCGTCTGCTGAACGCTGACAACCTCCGTGGCGACTGTGGTCATCAGGTCACCGCCCCGCGTGGCGGTTTCTCCGGACTTGTGCGCCTCCTGTGCGGTCTCACCGGCACTGGCCGCGACATCCGAGATCGAGGAGGAAAGCTCCGCTGCCGCGGCGGCGATCTGCTGCGTCTGCTTCTGCTGAGTGACGACGCCGTGGCTCATCTGATCAGCACTCGATGCGATCTCTGTGGCGGCGGTGGCGACCTGCTGGGAGGCCTGGTCGACCTGACGAATCAGCGACTGGATGTGCTCGATAAAGCTGTTGAAACCTGCGGCCAAATGGCCAATTTCGTCGTTGCCGGCAACCGGCAGACGCCGGGTCAGGTCACCGCTGCCGGAGTTCAGTGCGTCAAGTTCGGCATTGAGACCGGCGATGGGGCTGAGCACGCGCCGGCGGTTGATGAAGGCGATGTACGCGACATTGATCAGACTGGCAATGCCGGTGCCGATGACCAGCTGCCGCTGACGCTCGACGGCGGAGACGAGCTGCGCTTCATACTGGTGACCAATCACACTCGTCCGCTCAGTAAGCTCAGTGATGTTCTTGGCGACCGCTGCCGCGGCGGTGGTGAACTGCCGATCAGCCGCGTCAGCGGACTGATAGGACGCAACGAGCACGCCGAAGCTGGAGGTGTAACTCTTCAGCAGACCCGTCAGCTCTGTTTTCTTCTCATTGGGGATGCTCAGCGTCGCGATGCGCTCGGTGATCTGGCCGGCGGCCTGCTCGACCTGGGCCTTGTACTTGAGATCCAGCCGGAGCATGAAGTTCTTCTCATCCCGGCGGCACTGCAGGATCAGGGCAGTCAGCTCGGGCAGATTCAGCGCCGTAAAGCCCCTTTCCAGATCGCTGGCCGCCTTGATGAGCTCACCTTCGGCTCCCTGCTCGAAGGTGTAGCCGCGGCGGGTCAGCGCAGCCTCGGCGTGGGAGAGGGCCACAGACAGTTCGCCAGTGTCCTTGATCGCGCGAGCGGTCATTTCCTTCACCGCAGCATCGAGCGGGAGTTTGTCAAGTTCGCCCAACTGCTCAACGGCCCGCTTGATCGCCGCAGCCGTCTGCTCGAGCCGCTCGGCACTCGGAGCCGCATGGTACTGACGGAACGTCGCCGTTGCCTCCACGGTCGACAGCCGCGCATGGTCCGCTGCGGTGCTGGCCTGATTGGCCACACCCACGATGCCCTCGAGGTGATCACGGATCGACGCGGCCGCAAACCAGGCAACAACAACGCTACCGCCGACCGTGATCGTCAGCAGGCCGAGAGACAGACGGAGGGTTGAACGAATCGTCATGGAATGCTCGCCGAAGGAAGAGTGTCAAGTGCACAGATCGCACGGCGGCAACACCACCGCGGCTCCTGCCAATCGGCGGGCAAGCTCAACGCTCACAGTCCTGACGACGCGTTTTAGGAAAAGTCCTATCAAGTCTATTGAATACGCCGAGAGATTAAAGGGCGTGGAAGCACCGATAACCAGCCCGAAATCCCATAATCTCAGCGAATCGGCACGTCTACGGAATACCCCAGGTCACAAGCAGCGCATGCGCCGGGGCCCACACTTGCAACAGAATCATCTGCTGCGGGCAGCGTTGAAACGGCAATCCACACCGCCCCGACGCTCAGCTTCCCGCCGCCGGCGTACCCGCCCCATCGGCCTCGGGCTTCATCAGCGGGAACAGCACCACATCACGGATCGTCCGCTGGTTGGTCAGCAGCATCACCAGCCGGTCGATGCCCAGCCCCATGCCGCCGGCCGGCGGCATGCCCACCTTCAGGGCGTTGATGAAGTCGGCATCAAACGTGCGGTAGGTCTGCTCCTCGGCCGCCTTCTCGGCATCAATGCCGCCGAGCTGCTCGCGGAAGCGCTGGGCCTGGATGTCGGGGTCGTTGAGCTCGGTGTAGTGCGGCGCGATTTCCATGCCGCCGATGAACAGGTCCGCGCGATCTGCCAAGTGCGGTGCATCCGGCCGCGGGCGCACCAGCGGGCTGATGGCCGCCGGATAATCGGTGATGAACGTGGGTACCGACGGATCCACGGTCTTCTCAGCAAAGCGCTCGAAGAGCTCGTTGACGATCACGGCGATGTGCGTGCCGGGGGTGGCCTTGATGTGGTGGCGGGCGGCCTCGGCCAGCACCCGCGGCTCATCGGTCATCTCAAAGCCCAGCGCGGCCTTGAACAGCTCGCCGTAGGCGACACGCCGGAACGGCTTGGAGTAATCGATGCTCAGATCGCCAAACGGCAGCGTCGGTGCCGAGATCCCCTGCTGGTTTGCAGCAAGCACCGCGGCCTCGCGGATGAGGCCCTCGGTCAGGTCCATCACAGTGCGGCAGTCACCGAAGGCCACATAGGCCTCGAGCATCGTGAACTCGGGGTTGTGCTGCTTGTCCAGGCCCTCGTTGCGGAAGTTGCGGTTGATCTCAAAGACCTTGGGCATGCCGCCGACCAGCAGCCGCTTGAGGTACAACTCCGGGGCAATCCGCATGAACAGGCTGATGCCCAGCGCGTTCATGTGCGTGACGAACGGCCGCGCCGCCGCACCGCCGGCAAGCGTCTGCATCATCGGCGTCTCAACCTCGAGGTATCCGAGCTTGATCAGCTGCTCGCGGACCTTGGACACGATCCGGGAACGCAGTTCAAAGACGCGGACCGTCTCCGGGTTGGCCCACATGTCCACGTACCGCTGGCGATAGCGGATCTCCACATCAGACAGTCCCGAGTGCTTCTCCGGCGGCGGGACCAGCGACTTGGCGCCCGGCTCGATGTTGGTGCACCAGACCGTGATCTCACCGGTCTTGGTCATCATCAGCGGCCCCTCAGCCACGAGAATGTCCGCCAGGTCCGTCGCCTTGGCGAGCTTGAACGCCCCCTCGGTCACATCGCGCTGGCTGACGGCGATCTGCAGGTCACCGGTGCTGTCCCGCAGGGTGATCCAGATCAGCTTGCCGCCATCGCGAAAGAGCATGACGCGCCCGGCGACCTTCACGCGTGGGCGAACATCCACATAATGCCCCGCAACCGTGCCACCCGTCTTGGCGGCTTCCTTGGCCGCCGCCTCGTGGGCCTTGTGGGCCAGGTCCGCCTGCTCGCTGTAGCGGTGGCGGGCGTGGTACAGGTCGGTCAGACCGTCGACGCGGTGGCCATACGGGCTGACGCCCAGTGCCGCGATGGCATCTCGGTTGGCACGGCGCTGGGCTTCGAGCGGATGGATGGAGTCTGGGAGGGACATAGGGGCCGATGATACTGCGGCAGGGCAGGGGGCGACGAAACGCCCAGCTTGCCAAACAGCCAAAAAACACCAACTCAAGCCCCGCCGGCAAACCGGCCGGGCTGTCGGTTGTGGGCCGGGCTGTTGGGGTGGGATTATCGTTTTGACTGTCCGATCCCTTGTAGCCCCCCACTGCCCGCGTCTCGCAACTCCTCCCCCTCGCCATGGCCTCCGCCCCGAACAACCCGCGTGACACGCCCGCGATGCGGCAGTACGCGAAGTTCAAGGCGCTGTACCCCGACTGCCTGCTGCTGTTTCGCATCGGCGACTTCTACGAACTGTTCGACGATGACGCCGTCAAGGCCTCCAAGGCACTGGGCCTGACGCTCACGCAGCGAACCGCCGGCGTGCCCATGGCCGGTATGCCGTACCACCAGCTCGAGCTCTACCTGCGGCGTCTGGTGGCCCAGGGCATCCGCGTGGCCGTGGCCGATCAGACGCAGGATGCCGAGGAGGCCAAGGAAGCCAAGGAAAAGGGCACCGGCAGCGGCATCATTGAGCGTGCAGTCACCCGGGTCCTGACGCCCGGAACCCTGGTCGATGAAGCGCTCCTGGCCGATGACAAGGCATGCACCCTCGGTGCGGTCTGCTTCCCAGCCATCGACCGCGTCGCGCCCGAATCCGTCGCGTGCGTGGCACTGGTGGAACTCTCGACCGGCGTGTTCACCGTGCTGGCAGTGCCTGCAGCACAACTGGCCGATGAACTCGTCCGCCGCGGCGTCAGCGAACTGCTGTATCCGGAGACCGGTGACGGCCAGGCGCCTGGCCGCATCTCCGGTGTGCTGCGGGCACTCGGCATCGCCGGCACACCCCAGCCTCAGTGGCACTTCCGCATCGCCGAGGCCGGTGAATCGCTCCGCCAGCAGTTCGGCGTCACCACGCTCGGCGGGTTTGATCTCGCGGCCGACGACCCGCTGATCCCCGCGGCAGGCGCGATCATCCGCTACCTCAAGGCAACCCAGGCGCCCGATGCCGACCCGGCCAAGAGCGCCCTGCGCCACCTCCGCCCGCCCAAGCGGCACGTCAGCGGTGAGCAGTTGCTGCTCGATGCCGCGAGTCTGCGGGCACTGGAGATTGACCGCACGCTGCGCAGCGGATCCAACCCGCTGGACAGCAGCGTGGCCGGCTCACTGATGGGCGTCTTCTGCCACAGCGGCAGCGGCCGGAGTCTCTGCCGCACTTCCATGGGCAAGCGGCTGCTGCGCGAATGGCTGGTCAGCCCACCGAGCCGGCTGGAAGCCGTGCTGAGCCGGCAGCGGGCCGTGGCAACACTCGTTGAGGACCGCAAGCTCGCCGCTGAACTCGCCGCGGCGATCGACCCGGTTCAGGATGTCGCCCGCATCGCCGGCCGCGTGGCCCTTGGCCGCAGCACGCCGCGAGATCTGGTAGCACTGGGCAAGTCGCTCGGTCAGGTCGGCCGCGTGGCGGAGGTCATCCGCGATGTTCCCGCACTGGCCTCGCGCCGGGCATCAGTCACGGCAGTCGCGGGCGTGCTCGAGCCCATCGCCGCGGAAATACGCCGCCTCTGCGTCGATGAACCTCCGGGGCACCTGCGCGAAGGCGGGCTGATCCGCGACGGCGTCGATCCCGCGCTCGATGAGGCACGCATGCTCAAGGACCGCGCCGGCCAGTGGCTGGCGGAGTATCAGGCCAAGCTCGTTGGCGAGCACAACCTTCCCTCGCTCAAGGTCGGCTACAACAAGGTCTTCGGCTACTTCATCGAGCTGCCCAAGGGCCAGGCCCAGCGTGCCCCGGCGGAGTTCAGCCGCCGCCAGACGCTGACCAACGCCGAGCGGTACATCACCCCCGAGCTCAAGGAGTTCGAGGACAAAACCACCAGTGCCTCGGCCCGCGCTCTGGAGCGTGAGCAGCTGCTCTTCGACCAGCTCTGCGACCGCGCCGCGGCAGTGCTCGAGCCGATCAGTGCGTTCGGCCAAGTCATCGCCGAGCTCGATGTGCTGCTGTGTTTTGCCGACAAGGCCACCGCGCGGCGATGGGTCAAGCCGCAGATCGTCGAGCAGCCCGTGCTGGACATCGCCGGTGGCCGCCACCCCGTGCTTGATGAGCTGCTCGCCGGTGAGTTCGTGCCCAACGACGTGCGCCTCGGCGTGCGGCGGGACAACGCCGGAACCAGCCCGGAACAGAGCGAAAGCGGACCGACACTGGGGCTGATCACCGGCCCCAACATGGCCGGTAAGTCCACCTATATCCGCCAGACCGCCCTGCTGGTGCTGCTGGCCCACGCCGGCAGCTTCGTGCCCGCCGACAGCGCAACCATCGGCATCTGCGATCGCATCTTCACCCGCATCGGCGCTGATGATGCCCTCCACGCCGGACAGTCCACCTTCATGGTGGAGATGACCGAGACCGCCGGCATCCTCAACAACGCCACGGGCTCGTCACTCGTCATCCTCGACGAAATCGGCCGCGGCACCAGCACGCTCGATGGCTTGTCGCTGGCCTGGGCGATTGCCGAAGATCTGGCGACACCGCGCCCCGAGCGGGCTTGCCCACGATCGCTGTTTGCCACCCACTACCACGAACTGACGCGCCTGGCCGAACAACTGCCGCAGATCGTGGTGAACCTGCAGGTCGCCGTGCGCGAGGTGGGCGACCAGATCATCTTCCTGCACCAGATCATCGATGGCCGTGCCGACCGCAGCTACGGCGTGCACGTCGCCCGCCTCGCCGGCGTGCCCGCACGCGTCGTCAGCCGCGCCAGCGAGTTGCTCGAGACCCTCAGCGTGCAGCAGGAAGGCGTCGGCCAGGCGACCACCCCCGGCACCAGCACCGTCGCCGGCGACAGCCGCGGCCGGGCCGCCGCACTGGAGGTCAAGCCCCGCAAGGCCAAAGGCGACGGACAGCTGGCCCTGTTTACGGAATACGTCTCGCACCCTGTCGTCGGTGAACTCGAGAAGCTCAAACTCGACGACCTGACGCCGATGAAGGCCTTTGACGAGCTGCGGCGGCTGCGGGGACTGCTGGAGCAGTAAGGTCGGGCCGGGGCCGGCGGCGGGGCCGCGGATGGGGACCGGGAAAGAAATTTCCAGATCTGGCCGGAGCAGTGAACCTTCCGCCGCGGCGGCGTCCTGTATGGACAGTTCCATGCCCGCCGACCCCTCCAATCCGTCACCGCTGAACCCAGCCAATCCGCTGAGTGGGGGCAGTCCATCGCCCGATAATCGCGATGTTTCTTGGGAAGCACGCGAGATTGAGGCCATGAGCACGCCTGAGCTGGGACGGGACTTGCAGGCGCTCTACGGCCGCGGCCCCCAAGTCCCAACCGGGTTTGATGCTGAACTGCTCGCCGCCGCCGAAGAGCGGCTTGCCCGCGGCGGGCGGCGGGTGACGCCCTCGGGTGGCCGCCTCTGGCGCGTGCGGCGGCTGGGAACCGGCCTGGCCGTGGCGGCCGGTCTGGCGCTGGCCGTGACGGTGGCCTTCCTGACGCTGCCCCGGGGCGGGATGTCGGGCGGGACGTCGAGCGGAACATTCGAACAGGGCGGCACTGGCGGGCGGCTGATGAGCAAGGCCGAACGAGCTGATCGCCCGACAGCCGGGGCAAGCCAGGACCGGCTCAGCTCACGCAACGAGCCCGCAGCCGGCAAGCCCGGCATGCCCGGCATGCCCGGTATGCCCGGCACGGGCGGCCTCTACGGCGAACCGAGCGGTGGAACACCGGCCGCCGGCGACCCAATGCGGCTGAGCGAAGCAGCACCCACTGGAACGCCCGCCGCAGATGCCAAGTTCGGTGCTCCGCCCGCAGATAACTCCGCAGTTACGGCCGATGCCGCCGGCCTGCCTCCAGTCGTCGCGGCTGGACCGCCGCCAGCAAAGCCGGCAGGTGCACCAGCAGCGCGGAATGCTGTCGGCGACCAGGCTCCCCGCAAATCGGCCAAGCCCGCGGCCGATGCCCCCGCGCCGGATGTGGTTGATGCCCTCCGTCTGGCTCTGGTGCTCAAACAGTCAGATCTGGATGCGTCCCGGCAGTCCGGCCTTCCGACATGGGCCGCCGCAGCGCGGCGGGATGTCAACTCCGACGGCGTGATCGACCAGCGCGATGTGAGCGAACTGCTCGCGCAGGCCGTCAGCCTGTCGCGGCATCCGGTGACGCCCACATCTCCCCCGCCGGCCACCGGCACCAGCGCACCACAGGGAGGTGGGCGATGAAGAACACACGTCTTGGCAGCCTCGGCATGCTGGGCACTGCGGTTGCCGCACTGGGTGTGGCACTGTGCATCATGACGGGCCTTGCCGTCGGCCACACGGCATCGACTGAGCACACGACAATCAATGAATCAGCCGCGGCAATGCGGCCCGCGGCCGACCGTGCCGCCCCGCCGATGGCGGACCCGCAGAACTTCCGCTTTGTCGCTGTGGATGTGGTAGTCGAGACCGCCGGCACGCCGCTGGCGGCGTACCAGATCCAGGTGCTGGCAGCCGATCCGCAGGCCAAGCTCACCGGAGTTGAGGGTGGCGACAAGACGGTCAACGGCGAGCCCGGCGCCTTCGCCGAGCCACCGAAGTACGACCCCGCAGCACTTGCCGGCGCCGCCGGCGGTGGCGAGGGCGTGCCCGCCCACGGCGACCGCGTGATCATCGCGGCACTGAGCACAAGGCCCGCCGCGGAGTTGCCGCGAGGCGCGGTGCGAGTAGCCCGGCTGCACTGGATGCTGCCCTCGCGATTGAGCGTCGACACACTCAAGGCCACCGTCATGGCCGCGGCCGATGGTCAGGCTGAACGAATCAACGTGAAGGTGAAACTGGTGGAAGTTGCCGCTGGCGGCCAGCGGTAAAAGCGATAGGACCGGCACGGCCAGGCCAGATCGGGGCGGGTGACACAGGTGCGGCCGGGGGCAGGCGGGAAGTGGTGATCGGACACGAGCAGCGGACCACGCGGAACGACACAGCGAAGGAGTTTTTGTCATGGCAGTACGCAGCAGCGACAACAGGCAGCACCCAAGTGCAGCACCTCACGGCGGCCAGATGCGATCGGTCCGCAGCCACAAAGGCCTGGTCATCAGCATCGCCTCGGTGTGCCTGCTCTCTGGTGCAGTGGGAATCGTGCTGTTCGCCAAGGGCTGCACCTCCGCCCGGCAGCCGCAGGGCAACGGCGCGATCGGCACAGCGGCGTCAACGTCGCCCGGCGAATCGGGGACGATGACCCCGAGCTGGCAGCCGCAGGCGACGGGGCCGGATGCCGCTGCAACGGGCGGGGGCTCGCCGCGCGTTGGCCAACCACAAAACTCGCCGGGCGTGACGGCTGACGCAAGCTCGGCAGCCCCGGCTGCGAGTGCTGCGCCAGCCCCCCGAACGGCTACATCGGCTCAGCCGCCAAACGCCAAACCCTCCCGCGGCACGACCGGCGAAGCCGGCAGCCCCGCGGCACCTGGCTCACCACGCCTGACGCCGGGGGCCGCAGGGCCCGGTGGCGGTGGTGGTGGCAACCCCGGCAGTCCACCGGCAAAGCTGGACCTCCAGAAGCGCGACAAGCTGAATCCAGCAGCAGGACGACCGGACAACCAGTTCGGTGACGAGCCAGACAAGGAGCTAGACGGCGGTGCCGGCTTCGGCAAACGCGGCGTCGACGAAATGCGCCGGTCCCGGTTCAACCCCACTCGCCTGCCCAACATTCCCGGTGGGCAGCCATCGCAGTTCGAGGAAGTCTGGGTCATCTCCCGCCCCGAAGGCGAACGTCGCCGGCCAAGCAACGACGAGAGCCCCGGCGGCGGCTGCCTGATCACCAGCGTCCGCAACCCATCGGGCGTGCAGCAGGTTGTAACCGTCCCGCTGGCCGCGACTGAAGTCACCGCGGACATCGTCAGCTACATCGCCTCAGTCAACGTCAAGCAGATCTTCAGCAACCCCTACGCCGAGAAGATCGAGGCCGTCTACGTCTTCCCGCTGCCGGAGAATGCCGCGGTCAACGACTTTGTCATGACCGTCGGCGACCGTCGCATCCGCGGCGTCATCCGTGACAAGGAAGAGGCGAAGGTCATCTACGAGAGCGCCAAGAGTCAGGGCTACGCGGCATCGCTCCTGGAGCAGAACCGGCCGAACATCTTCACCCAGAAGGTGGCCAACATCGAGCCGGGCAAGCAGATCGATGTCGACATCACCTACTTCAGCACCCTCTCCTGCAGCGACGGAGAGTTTGAGTTCGCCTTCCCGCTTGTCGTCGGGCCGCGGTTCAACCCCGCCGGCTTCTACGGTGGCATCGGCGCCGTCGGTACCGGCGCCCCGGCCTCGGCATCGGGCTCTCGCAGCGGGCAGCCCGTTGAGCAGCAGCACCTCAGCCCGGGCAAGGTCAGCAGCCACAAAGTCTCCATCACCGCCCGCATCGACGGCGGCGGCCTGCCCGTCGAGCGTGTCCGCAGCGACTCGCACATCATCAGTACGCAGCGGGGCACCGGCAATGCGCTCGGCAAGGGCCAGAGCCAGTCGGCCGGCGTCATGACCGCGACGCTCTCCCCGACTGATGCGGCAGCGACCAAGGACTTCGTGCTTAAGTGGAAGCTCGGAGGCAACGACGGCAAGAACGTGCGGACCAGCATCGCCACCTTCACCGGCAGCGACGGGGATCGGTACTTCTCCTTGCTCCTGCTGCCGCCGGAGCGGCTCGGCACGCTCAAGCGTGGCCCCGTGGAGATGGTCTTCGTCCTGGACTGCTCGGGCAGCATGGACGGGCGGCCCATCGAGCAGGCCGTCATGGCGGTCGACCGTGCCCTTCGGCGGCTGGAGCCCGGTGACACGTTCCAGATCATCAACTTCGCCAACACCGCTTCCCAGCTTGGCGCAGCCCCGCTGCCCGCCACCGCCGAGAACATCGCCAGGGGCTCAACCTACCTCAAGAGTCTCTTCGCCCAGGGCGGCACATACATGATCAACGGCCTGCGGGCAAGCCTGAACTTCCCGCACGATCCGCAGCGCCTCCGCTACGTCGCCTTCCTGACCGACGGCTACATCGGCAACGAGAACGAGATCCTCACCGAACTCCACGGCCGCCTGGGCGACTCTCGCATCTTCAGCTTCGGCGTCGGCACTTCCACCAACCGCTACCTGCTCGATGCCATGGCCAAGGTCGGCCGCGGCTGCGTGGCCCACATTGCAGCCGGTGACAACCCGGTGACGGTGATGGACGCCTTCACCGACCGCGTCATGCACCCGGCCCTGACGGACATGCAGCTGTCCATCAACGGCCGCGTGGTGGCGACCGCCGCACCACTGGGCGATGACACACTCAGCAGCCCGGCTGGCATCGAGGTCTTCCCGCGCCAGCTCCCCGACGTGTACGTCGGCCGACCCGTGGTCATCACCGGCCGCATCCCCGCAACCTCCGGCGGCGACAGCGAACTGAACTTCAAGGTCTCGGGCCGCGCCGCCGGCGTGCAGATGGAGTTCCCCACCAAAGCCATCTTCGGCACCGCCGAGGCTCGCCAGAGCGGCCTGGGTCTGACCCAGCGTGCGGCACTGCCCGCACTGTGGGCGCGGCGGAAGATCGCCGATATGGCCGACTACGCCGGCGCCGATGCACGGCGATTCGCTGAGGAAGTCAAGGCAGTCGCGCTGCGGTACAACCTTATGTCCGCGTACACGAGTTTCGTCGCCGTCGACAGCATGACCCGCACCGGCGGCAGCAGCGGCGTGACCGTCCAGGTCCCCGTGCCCATGCCCGATGGCGTGCGGTACGAGATGACCGTGAACAAGTAAACCCGCAGCACGCGGCTCCCGGCCGCCAAGGGAAACCAATCATGATGCCATCAACGATCCAGGCCCGGCGCATCTGCGTGATGCTCGGCACGGCGGCGGTCACCGCAGCCCTGCTCGGAGGGTGCCAGGCAGCAAACAACCAGAACCACGCCGACCTCATGGTCCTGACCGACCAGTTGGGGCCCGCCGCCCAGCAGCAGGTCGGCACCGGCCAGGCGGCCGACGGCTCGGGCTGGTTTATCAGCTCCGCAGCTGAAACGCAGGCTCGCACCACGCGGGCAACACTCCCTGTCAACATCCGGATTGCCTGGGTCGAGCGCGAGGGTGGCGACGGCTCGTGGAGCCCGATGCCCAAGTTCGGCGGCGGACGCCCAAAGTGGACACCTTCAGGCCAAGGACCGCAGTTCGTGACCGTCCGCGACACGCCTGAGCTCGAAGTCCTGCTGCAGAAGGCCAGCGAGCGGCTGCGCGGCTTGAAGGAAGTCGCCGGTGCTGCGCCGGTGCGGGGAATCGAACTGACCAAGCCGATGCAGGGCGACGCCGTGCTCCGGGCCGCCGCGGAGCGGACCAAGGGCGACCTGCTGATCATCGCAACCGGCCAATGGACGACCGACTCTGACTCGATCCCGCTGACCCAGCTGCTGACCATCGGCCTGGCCCCGACCAAGTGGCAGACCACGCAGGCCACCGCCGAGGCGGTCCTGCTCGATGTCCGCGGCGGCGAGGTGCTTTACCGCTGGTCCGTCCAGGCCGACGCCTCTCAGCTGTGCAACACGTGGACCGCAGACTCCGCCGCAAAGGATGCCGCGGCACGGGCCCAGCGACGTCTCATGGAAGGCCTGCTGACCACGCTGGAGAATCGCTGGCCGGAAGTCATCGCGACCATCAAGCAACCTCTGCCCGCGCGGGCTGGCCGCTAGTAGGTGGCCAGTCCGTCTTAGCCGTTCGCCTCAGCCGCACGCCGGGCGGCAACCCAATCGCGCCCGCAACTCAGCTTGCCAGCCAGCGGGGACTCGGGTTCAATCGTGCGCCAGAACGGCGCGACGTCGGGCATCGCAGCGACGGATTGTTCCCCGGCTGGCGGCTTTGCCTCACGAATCACCCGACCGCATCCTGCGCCAATGAAAAACCGCTCCGGACCAAAGTCCGAAGCGGTGTAGTGAACTGATGAGATGCGGGGCATCCAGCCACCTCCTCGATGCCGCGGCGGCGTGAGGAGAAGGGCGGGTCAATCCTTCGACACGGCCGCGGTGTGAGCCGAGGCCTGCCGAGGGATTTAGTAGCCGCGCTTCTTGTCGGCGACGTTCAGCGAGCGGCCAGCGGCCCGCTTGCGGTTGATCAGCTTGCGGCCGTTCTTGGTGGCCATACGGGCGCGGAAACCAATGGCCCGCTTGCGCTTCACTCGGCTGACACGGTGTGGATAATGCATAGTCGGTCCTCTAAGTCCCGTCAGGAAGGCCGGATCCGCATGGGAATCCGGGGACGGCTTGCGGTGCGTACAGAGCCACCGAGGGCGGGGTCGCCCGTGGTGGGTCGAGATGATACCCGGCAAATCAGTCCGGGGCCAGTCAAACCCATCCGCCCGCGGCCAAAAGCGAGCGGTTGACGGGGACGACCGGCGAGCTTGCGGACGTGCACCCGGCCACCGGTCCGAACTGTCCCCAAACTCTCCCCAATCCGGCACTTCGAGCCGGCGGCGGCTACCACATCCCCGGCTCGATTTACTCCACCAGGCCAAGCCGTTTGTAGGGCAAAAACACCGATCAATCCCGGGACGAGGCCCGACCTGACGCCTAGTCTGCGCCGTAACAGGCAATGACCGGGGTTCTTTGGACCGATGCTTGGCCTGTCTTGATCGTGGTTTTCGGGTTCCGCCGGGCTCGGCCGGTGGGCGATTGGTTCGCCCTCCGGCCGCTTCCGGATTCCCGCACTAGTACGGGTTTTATGACATCTGAAGCGAGGAACGCAGTCGAACAACTCCTTGGCTATCAGTTCCGCAACGCGGAACTCCTCGAGCTCGCGCTCAGGCACTCCTCGGTCGCCGATGCTCGCGTTCGCAGCAACGAGCGGCTGGAGTTTCTTGGCGATGCCGTGCTGGGCGTCATCACCTGCGATCAAGTCTTCCGAAGTTATCCGGACCTTCTTGAAGGCGAGATGACCAAGATCAAGTCCTCGGTCGTCTCGCGCCAGTCCTGTGCCGCCATTGCCAAGCAGATCGGCCTGGTCCAGTACCTCGAACTCGGCAAGGGCATGCGAAGCAACGGCCACCTGCCCGTCAGTCTGGGCGCAGCCATTCTCGAGAGCGTCATCGGGGCCCTGTACCTCGATGGTGGCCTGACGGTCGTCGAGCACTTCCTGATCCCGCTGATCAAGCCGCGGATAGAAGCCGCCTTCGGCAGCGGACACCAGGAAAACTACAAGTCGCTCGTCCAGCAGCACGCCCAGCAGGGCGGGCTGAGCCAGCCGACGTACGCCATCATCAGCCAGACCGGCCCGGACCACAGCAAGACTTTCGAGATCTGCGTCCAGATGGGCGAGCGTCGCTTCGGCACCGCCACCGGCCAGAGCAAGAAAGCCGCCGAGCAAGCCGCGGCCATGAAGGCCCTCCAGGAACTCGGGCTCCTCGATGAGCACGGTGTGGCCAAGCCGATCGCCCAGACACCCGAGCAAACCGAAAGCAGCAACGGGCAGACCGCCCTGCACAGCGAGCAAATCGCGGCACCAGCGGCTGAGTGAGCCGGGCAGTAAGCAGGCGACTGCGCTCCCGCCCCGGCCCGCTGGCAAGATGGGCAAGACTGCCCGCAGGCCGCCGTTATCAGCCCTCTGGCACGGCGATCCCCGAGCATTTGCCCCTCGCGTGCAATACACAACCACTGCTCGCACATTACATGATGTGCGGCGGCGAGCCCAACTCGCCACCGCACGCAACGCGAGAGCAGACGGAGATCCATCCGCCTGCAGATGCCATGGCCGCCGAGCAAACCGGCGCTTCCAGCATGGCCCCTGCATCGGTCGGGTCAACGCGATAGCCGCCCCGCTTCCCCAAGGTGCCACCTTGGATGGAGTGGAGGTGGCCGGGCCGGTAGGAGATCGCCGGCGGCGCTCCGGAAAGGGAGGAGTCGCCGCAGCGGTGTGCCGTGGGTGAGAACCTGCGGCTCACGATTGAACGAAGATCCGCCACGGATGCTCGGTCATCACCGCCTCGATCTGGCTTGGGGCCGAGCGTTGCTAACCTGCTGTATGACCGCCGGGGTGGATGGCCCAGACTGATGCCTTAAACAGAACAGAATCGACGGACTGTGGCTGGACAACATGGACGATCGTGCGGACTCGGCGAATGCTGCCGCGGGTGAGGGTGCGGCCATGACGGGCGGAAGCGCTCGGGGTGTGGTTGCGCGCGGCCTGGCATCGGTCAGTGCCGCGGATCGAGCCGAGTTTCTGCGTCTGTTTGAAGTCGCCCGCGGCCGCATGTGGCTCGTCGCCGCCGCCGTAACCGGCGACAGAACCGAGGCGGATGATGTCGTGCAGGATGCGGCCATGATCGGGCTGGCCAAGTTCAGCACCTTCTCGCCGGGAACGAGCTTTGAAGCATGGATGGGCCAGATCACCCGCAACGTGGCGCTCAACGCGACTCGCAAGCGCAAGCGGATCGGGTCGATGCTCACCGAAACCGGCACCGTGCCAGAACCGAGTGCGACCGTTCGGCCCACCAGCGACGGCCAGTCGGACCTCGACGGGAACACCGGCGTGAACATTGGAGCCCTGACCGAAGCGCTCGCCGGGCTCGACGATGTCCCGCGGTCCTGCCTGCTGCTCCGGGTCGTCGGCGGCCTGCCATACCAGGCGATCGCCGCCATCCTGCAGATCCCCGAATCCACCGCCATGAGCCACGTGTTCCGATCACGCGGCTATCTGCGGCGGCGGCTGGCAGACAGCACCGTGCAACCGAAGGCCGCCGTGAGCGTGCAGGTGACGTCCGCGGTCAAATCACCCGATGAAACGGGGGTGCAGCGATGAGCACCCACCGCACCGACGGCCCAAATGGCGAGCCACAAGACCCGACCCCAGCGACCAATCCGCCTCTGACTCCCCCCGCTCACCCCAGCCAACCGCCCCCACCCCTCCCACCCCTCCCACCCCTCCCGCCCCTCCCGCCCCTCCCGCCCCCGCTTGCCCCCCATTTTCAGAACGCCCTGAATCCGGACGGAACCCTCGGGTCGAAACAAACTCAGGCCGCTTCGATGAGCCCCGCCGCGAACAACCTGGATGCGTATCTCGACGGCGCACTGTCGCCGGAGGATGCTGCATCGTTCGAGCGGGAACTCGCCGCTGATCCGGCACTGGCCGCAGAGGTCACCCTCCAGCAGCGGATCGACGCGTCACTGCGCGAGCTTTACGCAGTGCAGGCCTCTTCGCCGCCGGTGCGGCTCGACGCCGCCGCTGAGACCGCAACGACAGCTCCAGTCGCAGTACTGGAGGAAACTGAGTCTGAACCGCATGCCGCAACCAGGCCGCTGTTCCGCCATTCGGCCACTCTCCGTCTGGCGATGATCTCTACGGTGGCCGCGGCCATCGGCATCGTCGGGGCGGTCTGGCTCTCAGGGATCATGGCCGGCGACAATACCACCCGGTTCTCCCGCCCTGAGCTCATGGCGATGGACTATCGCGAGCAGGTCGAACTGGGCTTCGTGCCCAGCGAGGTGTGCACCACGAACGAGGCGTTTGCCGAGTGGACCGGCAAGCGATTCAGACAGCCGATGCAACCCGCGGGCCTGCCGGCAAGCACAACGCTGGCGGGATGGAGCTACAGCAAGTCACTGGGCGGATATGTCGGCATGCTGCTGGCACGTGTCAACGGCCGTGAGGTGCTGGTGTTCATGGATGTCCCGACCGGCTCTGAAGCCGGTGGCAAGCCGGACCAGCGTGCCGCCGGCCGCGTCAACGGGCTGCGGACATTTGAACGACAACTCGGCAGGGTCCGGCTCATCGAGGTCACGCCGCTGGAACAGCCAATGATCATCGATTCGATTGTGCTCGCTCCCGAAGTCACACCGCCGGCGTAAGCGGCCGCTGGGCGTTCAGCATCCGATCGCAAACGCGTTGATGAACGCGATGAAGTCCGTGCCGTCGATCGTGCCTTCACCGACCGACGTCGCGCCGGACACCGTGCCGACCACAGCCGCTACCGAGCACAGCACAGCAGTCGCCAGGCACTGACGATCGGCCAAGGCGCCATGTACCTCCGGCTGGACGCCCGCCGCGAGGCCGACTGGGCCGCCGCCATCGAGCGGGTTCTGGCGACCTTCGGCCACCTGGACGTGCTGGTCAACAACGCGGGAACCACGGGCTTTGGGCCAGGATCGGAACTCCTAGCAGACTCGCCGCCGCCCGCACCCATCGCCCACGATCCGGAGCATGCTTCGCTGGCGGCATGGCGGGCCGTGCATGAGACCAACCTCGACGGCACCTTTCTGGGCTGCCGGGCGGCGATCCGGGCCATGAAGGCAAACGCCGCCGCCGGGCGGGTTCCCGGGCGGGATACTCGCGGGCTCTGACGCCGCACCAAACATCGCACGGAAAGGTCCGAATAACGCCCCGCCCCGGGAAAAACCCCGAACCCCTCCTCCGGACAGTTCGGAATGCGACTCCCGATAATCCGCCAGCCAGATCCTCCGGATCACGGCTGGGGAATTCACGCAATGTTCGGCTCGATGGTGACACCTTCCGGAACCCACGGATTGGTTCCGGAGACGTTCACTCTTTTAAAAGAGCCGACACATGACGGATCGGACGGATCTCACCAGGCCGCAGACCGCTGACAATGAGCGGATCGTTCCCCGCAGCACGCTCAGCGGCATCGCGGCGATCACCTCCCTGCTTCTGGCGGTCGTGTGCGTGGGCTCCTTGCTGTGGCGTGGTGTGGGGCAAGCCCGGTCAGAGCCGCTCCGCGTCGCGATCAACCCGTGGCCGGGGTACGAGTTTGCGACCCTCGCCAGAGAGAAGGGCTTCTTCGCCGAGGAGGGCGTTGATGTCCGGCTTCTCGAACTGAGTTCGCTCGGCGACTGCCGTCGGGCCTTTGAGCGCGGACAGGCCGACGGGTTCTTCGGCACGGTCACGGAGGTCCTCGAGTCACGCGAGCAGAGCACCCGGCTGGCTCAGATCTCGATGGTGGTGGACTTCTCCGATGGTGCAGATGTGGTCCTGGCAGGACCCGGCATCGATGGCGTGAGCGTCCTGGCCGGAAAAAAGGTGGGCATCGAGAACGGATCGCTCAACGCGTTCGTGCTCTCACGCGCACTGGAACAGTCCGGGCTCGCGTGGGAGGATGTGGAGGTGGTCCACCTCGCCAGCATCGACATGCCAAAGGCCCTGGCCAGCGGGGAGGTCGCCGCGGTCGTCACCTATCCGCCGATGTCACTGGAGATCCAGCGCACCGGCACCGGTCACGCGATCTTCACAAGCCAGTCAATTCCCGGCGAAGTGGTCGATGTGCTCTCCTTCGACGAGAAAACGCTGCGGACACGCGGCAAGGATGTAGCCGCGTTTCACCGCGCGTTCCACCGGGCTCAGGATTACGCGGCAGAACACCCCGAGGAGTCGTACCGGATCATGGCGGCACGGCAGCGGATCACCTCCGAGGAGTTCCGCCAGGCGCTCACCGACGGTATCCGGATGCTCGGTCGTCAGGACCAGCAGGCCTTCCTCGGCCCGCGCGGCTCGCTTCGGGAAGTAGTTGCGACCACAGATCGGGTGCTCCGCCAGGTCGGACAGCTTAGCGGAACCGCTGATGGAAAGAACGCCATAGCAGCCGTGGAGGGCGACTGATTTGATCGGCGCGACGTCTGCATATCAAGCGGGACGGTCGCTTCGGCTCAAGCTGCTGGCGCCACTGGCTGTCGCGTGTGCCGCGATTGTGGCGCTCTCGTACCTTGGCACGCTCTCACTCGGCTCCCACCAGGCGCTCCAGCGGCTCCAGCAGCGGGCGGAAGTCGCAGCTCACACCGTCAACTACGCCGCCGAGACAATCCTCAGCGAAACTGACCTGCAGCGTCTCGTCAACTCATTGGGGAGCGAGCGGGACGTGAACATGATCGTAGTCGTCGGCGGTGAGCCCACGCGGGTCATCGCCGCGACCCGCAATGAATGGATCGGGCGTCTGCTCTCCGAGTTGCCCGCAGAGGACGTCGGAGATGACCTGCGCGAAGCGATAACCACACGATCCCAGAGCTTCCACTACCACACGGCCACCAGCGAAGTCGACTGCACAGTGCCGCTGCTCATCTCTCGCCCCAGCAGGACGATGGAGCACGGCGCGGTGATGGTGCACATCAACGCCAGCACCGTTGAACGGCAGGTGGCCTTCTGGGCCGCGGCGGTCGCCGGGTGTTTCTTTGTCCTGGCCCTGGCCACCTTCGCCGGCGTGTGGTACCTCATCCATCGGGTGGTGCTGCGCCCGGTCGCCGGCATCGCCCGCACTATCCGCAGCGCGGGCGCTGCCGGTGAAGCACCGGTGTTCTCCGGCGATGAACTCGGGATGCTGGCCCAGACGCTCAACGAGAGCAACCGCGAGATCCGCCGCTGGCAGGGCGAACTCAACGTCCGCCAGACGGTCCTTGAAAGCGTGATCGAGTCGGACATCACCGGCTATTGGGACTGGGACATCATCTCCGGCCGGCACTTCTACAGCCCCGCGGCACTCCGGATGCTCGGCTACCGGCCCGACGAACTCCCCCAGACTCCGGAAACCTGGCGTTCGCTGATCCATCCCGATGATCTCGGCCCGACACTGGACAACTTGCGGGATCACGTGGCCTCCCGCGGTGAAGTGCCGTTCTACAACGAGGCACGCTATCGCCACAAGTCAGGCCGCCTGGTGTGGGTCATCTGCGCCGGGCGCGTCATCAGCTGGTCGGAGACCGGTGACGCGCTGCGGATGGTCGGCTGCCACGTCGACATCACCCGCGGCAAAGCCGCCGAGCGGGCCGCGGCCAGCGCGCAGGCACAGGCCGAAACATCGCTCCGTGAGACCAACGCGCTGCGCCAGGCGATCGACGAGCACTCGATGCTCTCCGTCGCCGACCGCCGCGGCCGCATCATCGATGTCAACACCGGCTTCTGCCGGATCTCGGGCTACTCGGCAGAGGAGCTCATCGGCCAGGACCACCGACTCGTCAACTCCGGGCACCACCCCAGGTCATTCTGGGTCGATGTCTGGCGGACGATCAGCTCAGGCAGGGCCTGGCGGGGCGAGGTGTGCAACCGCGCCAAGGACGGCTCGTGCTACTGGGTCGACAGCACAATCGTTCCGTACCGCGGGGCCGACGGCAGCATCGAGAGGTACGTCTCGCTGCGCTTTGAGATCACCGCCCGCAAGGCGGCAGAGGCCAGGCTCATCGCCGCCGAAGCCGAGGCCCAGGCGGCCAGTGCTTCAAAGAGCGAGTTCCTGGCCAACATGAGCCACGAGATCCGCACGCCGATGACCGCGATCCTCGGCTTCACCGAACTGCTGGCCACCGACGGTGACTGCGAGCGGGCACCGCGCCAGCGTCTGGAGTACATCGACACCATCCACCGCAATGGCGAGCACCTGCTGGCGATCATCAACGACATCCTGGACCTCTCCAAGATCGAGGCCGGAAAGATGACCGTCGAGCGGACGGAAACCGACCCGGTCCGACTGGTGCACGAGGTTCTCTCGCTCATGGATGTCAAGGCCGCCGGAAAGGGCATCTCGCTGCGGGCCTCTTTCGAGACCGCCGTGCCCGCCCGGATGCAGTCCGACCCCGTGCGTCTCCGCCAGATCCTCGTCAACCTCGTCGGCAACGCGATCAAGTTCACGGAAGTCGGCGGCGTCAGACTCAAGGTTGCCTGCGATCCCGCCACTCAGGCACTTCGAATCGACGTCGCAGACACCGGCATCGGCCTGACACCCGAGCAGACCGGCAAGCTCTTCCAGGCCTTCACACAGGCCGATGCGAGCACAACACGCAAGTTCGGCGGCACCGGCCTGGGGCTGCGCATCAGCAAGCGCCTTGCGGAGATGCTCGGCGGTGACATCACTGTCACAAGCGAGCAAGGCAGCGGCAGCACCTTCTCGCTGACAGTCGCGACCGGGCCGCTCAGCGGAGCGGAGATGGTCACCGCAGATCAGGCAGGGCCTGTGATGCGAGAAACAATCTCCTACTCCGGGGTGGTCAGCAGCGCCCCGGAAACCCTCCCGCTGGCGGGCCTGCGCATCCTCCTGGCCGAGGACGGCCCGGACAACCAGCGGCTGATCTCATTTCATCTGCGCAAGGCCGGCGCGGAGGTTCGCATCGCCGAAAACGGCCGCACCGCCGTCGAGATGCTCACCCAGAGCGGAACACTCGGCGGCAACCTGCGCAGCCCGCCACCGGTTGATCTGGTGCTCACCGACATGCAGATGCCCGAGCTTGACGGGTACGGCGCAGCACGACTGCTCCGCAGCAAGGGCTGCACGCTGCCGATCGTCGCCCTGACGGCGCATGCCATGAGAGGCGATGCCGACAAGTGCATTCAGGCCGGCTGCGACGGTTACGCCTCCAAGCCGATCGACCGTAACGGGCTGGTCAGCGCGTGCCTCGCCGCACTGTCCGTGCGGAGGCCCGCCGCTGCCTGAGCACGAATCTCCGTCGCTCAGAACGCCGCCGCGCCGGCCTCGGCAACCGCGTGGTCCTGCTCGCCAGAACCGCCGCTGACGCCGACAGCACCGACAACCTTGCCGTTCTTCTTCAGCGGGATGCCGCCGGCGAAGATCATGATCCGGCCGTCGTTGCTGGCGTTGATACCGAAGAACTGGCCGCCGGACTGGCTGTGCGTGGCAAGGTCCTTGGTGGCGATGTCAAACGCCCGCGAGGTGTACGCCTTCTTGATCGAGATATCGATCGACCCGATCCACGCGTTGTCCATGCGGACGTGCGCCACCAGGTTGCCCCCGGCATCGGCAACGGCAATGTTCATCGGCTGGCCGATGGCGACGGACTTGGCTTCGGCGGCGGCGATGATGCGGCGGGCATCGGCGAGGGTGATCATGGGTTGCTCCCAGTTGAGTTTCTACGTTGCGGATCTTCCAACAGTTGAGTTTCCGCGTGCGATGAAAGTAGCCCCGGCTCACGATGCTGGCACACCCAGGCGTTCGGAACTCGCCTCGGGGTTGTCCATTCGCACCCGCGCCGGGGCTATGTTCCTGCATGCTCTCGACCCTCACCTTCGACGGCCCCATCGCCCGCCTCACGTTCAACCGCCCCGAGGTCCGCAACGCGCTGTCCCTGGACCTGCTCGAGTCGCTCCACAGCAATGTCGACGCTCTGGCGACCCGGACCGATGTGACGTGCTGCATCATCACCGGCGCGGGCAAGGTCTTCTGCGCCGGCATGGACCTCAAGGCCGTGCTCGGCAACGCGCCGCTGTCTGAGAAACTCCTCACCGATCTCGCCTTGCTGACCCTCAAACTCCGCAAACTCCCCTGCATCACGCTGGCCGTCGCCAACGGCGCAGCTATCGGCGGCGGCTGCGGACTCGTGACCGTCTGCGATCTGGCCATCACCCATGCCGAGAGCAAGATGGGCTTCCCCGAGGTCGACATGGGCGTCTGCCCGGCCGTCGTCGCCCCCTGGCTCTGCAAAAAGGTCGGCTTCGGCAAGGCACGACAAATCCTGCTTTCCGGCGGCCTCATGACAGGCCGCGAAGCCGCGGCAGCAGGGCTTGTCTCCCAGGTCCTCGAGAGCCGCGAGGCCATGGAAGCCGACGCCGAGAAGATCGCCCAAAGGCTGGCCACCGCCGCCCCGCACGCGCTGGCCGCAACCAAGGGCCTGCTCAACGAACTCGACGGCTCGCTCGATGAAGCTCTCCTCCGCCGGGCGGCACTGCTCTCCGCTTCCGTGCTGAACATGCCGGCCTCGCAGGCGATGCTGCGTGCCAAAATGGGCGGCTAAACCGTTCAAAGCGTCAATGCCGGGTCAAAAACCGCCTTTCTTGTGCGTTCGCACCCCGCGCGGTGCACCTTCACCACGCCGCCGCTCAATAGGGTTCTTACCCCACCACCGCTCCACAGCAGCGGGCGGCCTAGCATTGACTGATCTAGGCGTAGCCGACCCACCGTTGGGAAAGCTCTTCGGATCGCCGCCGCTTCCTCTTTGCTCGAGTTCAAGCAGCTGGTTTCATGTTTCCGAGCAAGGTAGAAGCGTATGAAGCTTTATGTTGGCAATCTCTCGTTCAAGACTTCTGAAGATCAGCTCCGCGACCTGTTCGCGGCGTTCGGCGACGTCACCAGCGCTTCGCTGGTGATGGATCGCGACACCGGCCGCCCCCGCGGCTTCGGTTTCGTCGAGTTCGCCAGCGATGAGCACGCCAAGGCGGCCATCAACGGCCTGCACGGCAAGAACGTCGACGGCCGTGACCTCACCGTCAACGAAGCCAAGCCCCGCGAAGGCGGCGGCGGCGGCGGTCGTGGCGGCTTCGGTGGCGGCGGCGGCGGCGGCCGCGGTGGCTACGGTGGTGGCGGCGGCGGTGGCGGCTACGGTGGCGGCGGCGGCGGCGGCCGCGGCGGCTACGGTGGCGGCGGCGGT
>CAILKP010000098.1 GCA_903834785.1 uncultured bacterium | reverse complement strand
TGCGCGATCTGCGCCTGGCGCTCCGCAAGCTCGGCCTCGCGCACGCTCAGCAATCGCTTGAGCGTCTCGTTCGATTCGCGCAGTTGATCGAGCTCGGCTTGCATGCCGCCGAGTCTACCCGCCGCGCTCCGCGATGTGTAGTCCGATCCCCGGAGATCGGCTCTAGACGGCCGTCTCCGGCTGCCACGTCCGGGCGGGCCGTCTCCAGTCAATGCCTTCGAGCAGCATCGAGAGCTGCGCGGCTGTCAGATGCACGGCACCCGATGTCGCCTGCGGCCATACGAATCGACCTCGCTCCAGCCGCTTGGCATACAGGTTCATGCCATCGCCGCTCCACCACAGCAGCTTCAGCAGATCTCCGCGCTTGCCGCGAAAGACGAACACGTGCCCCGCGTACGGGTCCTTCTCCAACGTCGTCTGCGCGATCGCGGCCAGGCCTCCGAACCCCTTCCTCATGTCGGTCACGCCGGCGGCGAGCCACACGCGCGTGCCCGCCGGCAGTCCGATCATCGCAACGCGCGAACGATCGTCCGCACGAGCTCGCTCGATGCGTTCTCCCCGATCAGGATCACCGCGCCGCCGACCTGGACCTCGGCGACGTGTCGCCATGCACCCGACGTCGCCGCGGCCGGCTCGGATATCCCGACAACCGGCAACATCGCGGGCGAGGCATCTTCGCGATCGACGCGTGCGAGCCACTTGCGCACCAGGTTCGGGTTCAATCCGCTGTCGACCGCGACCTTCGAGACCGATGCGTCGGGCCGCAGGCAGTCGGCTACGACTCGTTGCTTGAAGGCGTCCGTGTACCAGCGCCGCCCCGCTGCATCGACCTGTCGCACGCCGTCGGAGAACGAAACACCGCGAGATCCCAATCTGGTGTCCACCATTCGTGTTGGTGGACACCATCCTGGCTCGCTTTGCACCACCCGTTCAAGACGGCCAAGACCGGACGCTTACGTGGCAAGCCATCCACGTCACTCCGCAGGGCTGGCGGGTGGTGAACGAGTCGCCGGTGTACTTCACCCGCACGCCTTCGATGCGCCCGCTGCCGATGCCTGTGCCGATGGGGGCGACCCATGGCGATGTCGGATTGCTCTGGCAGCACACCAACATCCCGGCACACAGCCGTGTGATGGTGCTGGCGTGGCTACTGGACTGCTTCCGTCCGGACACCCCTTTCCCGGTGCTGGAGCTGGTGGGCGAGCAAGGCTCGGCCAAGTCCACCACGCAATCCGTGCTGCGCAGCCTGGTCGACCCGAACAAGGTGATGCTGCGCGGGCGGCCCAAGACGGTGGAAGACGTGTTCGTCGCCGCCGCCAACAACTGGTTGGTCAGTTACGAGAACCTCTCTGGCCTCACGCCCGAGCAGCAGGATGCCTTTTGCACCCTGGCCACCGGCGGCGGCTTTGCCTCGCGCCAGCTCTACACCAACGGTGAAGAGCACGTCATGGAGACCAAGCGACCGGTGGTGCTCAACGGCATCGCCGTGGTTGCCACCCGCCCCGATCTGATAGACCGGGTGATTCACGTCGATCTGCCCACCATCCCGGCGGATGCCCGGCGTGATGATGCCGACACGCACGCGGGCTGGGAACGTGATCAGCCCACGGTGTTCGCCGGTCTGCTGGATCTGTTCTCGGCGGCGCTGGCCATTTTGCCGACGGTCAAGCTCACCCAGAAGCAGCGCATGGCCGATTACGAACGGCTGGGTGAGGCGGTGGCCCGTGCCCTGGGGTTTGCCGCTGGTGAATTCCAGCAGCAGTATGCCGAGCTCGTGCGTGCGGGCATCGACCGGGCCTTGGAAAGCAACGCCGTCGCGCAGGCCCTGGACAAGTACCTCGCTGATCGCAGCCTGCCGATCAACTGGCAGGGCACCGCCGGTCAGCTCTACGACCTGCTGAACACCCACAGCATCCCCGACCGCAGCAGTTGGCCGCGCTCACCCAAGGGCTTGTCGGACCAGCTGCGCCGCATCGCCCCGGCCTACCGCGCCAAGGGCATCGACATCACCCACCTCGGCCACAGCCGTGAGGGCGCGCGCTGGCGCATTGCCCAGACCCGTTCCCAAACCAATCCTGCCACGCCACCCGGCATCGAGGGTGGCACTCGATATGGAGCTCACCGTGAGTAATTCCAACTTGCATCCCCTGCACCCGGTATGGGCCAAGGCGCTCGGCATCACGCCGCAGACCAGCCCTGCCAATTCGTCTGCGATCCAACGGTCGCCACTGGCTGCCGCCATTGCGGCGATGACCGGTCAGTCCAGCCTGCATCACGGCTGGCAGGCCACCAGCCATCCCCACCGTCCCGGCGCGCCTGTGGGCATCAAGAAGCAAGTCGGCCAAAGCCTGTGGGTCAGCACCGTCGTGCGGCCAGGCGATACCCACTACCCCGTCCATCCCTGAACAAACTCCGGAGACCATGACCATGAAACTGAACCCGTTCAGCAAGAAGTCCAACCCCTACCTCGACAAAGTCAACGCTGAGAACGACACGCTCAACCAGGAGCTCACGCCCC
>CAILKP010000097.1 GCA_903834785.1 uncultured bacterium | reverse complement strand
GACCGTCCCACAGGAGCATCGGGGGGCCCCGCACCGCCCGCAGCAGCTCCCGCAGGAACGTCGCACAAGTCGGCCCGTCGATGTCGTGCTCGTAGAGCCGGAAGAACTGCCGGATGCGTCGGCCACGGGCGTGCTTCCCATACGGCGGGACCGCCAGTGCTCCGGCGATGCTGATCTTCGTCCAGCCGCGTCCGGCGATCCGCAGCACGGGCGTTCTGCCCACGCGGCTCCAGATCGTCTGCCGCGTCGGTCTGGTCGTCACACCCGCTTCGTTCGCGAAGATCAGGGTCGCGCCGCATCGCCTCGCTTTTTTTCGATTCTCGGGAACTCGGTCTTCACGAACCGCTTGATCGCCTCCATCCGGCGTTGCTCACGCTGCTTGGCGTCCATCCGTGGACTGTATCTGCTCATGGCAGAGAGTGTGGCACGGAATCACGGTCGCGCCAGGAATCCTCCTGGAATACTTGCACGAATCAGTAAGGGCGCTGAAGCATCGCCGGAAGAACACAGCCGACCCGAAACGCTCACACTCCGAAAACAGAAATGGGTGACTCCGCGGGTGCGGAGTCACCCTTGACACAATCAGGTGCTGTCACCGGGGGGGAAGTGGCGTTGTAAAGTCAACATCCGATCGCAAACGCGTTGATAAACGCGATGAAGTCGCCGCCGTCAATCGTGCCATCGGGCTGCAGACCGTCACCACCGCCGCCGGCCACATCCGCCGCCGGGTCCACACTCGCATCACCGATGGCAAACGAGTTGATGAACGCGATGAAGTCGGTGCCGTCCAAGCTGCCATCGGGGCTCTGGCCCGTGGCGCCGCCTCCGGCGATGTCGGCGGGGTTGCAGCCGGCGGGGGTGCCGCTCGTGACGGTGAACTTGACGACCACGAAGTCCATGTTGCGCGACGTCGACGACCGTCCGGCCAGCACCAGGCCGCCATCAGGGGTGAGCAGCATACCGGCGCTGACGCGGTCATCGGAGGCGGTGGAGAGGGCGGGGTTGTAGATGATCGGCGTACCGACCGCGCCGGTGTCGGCGTTCAGGGCCAGGGCCAGCATGTCAAAGTCGCTGCCCGACGCGGTGCCCGGCAACCAACCGCTGACCAAGACCTCGCCGGACGGGCGGACCACGATGCCCTGCCGACTGCTCACCCATTCTGGCGAGGTGCTCGCTTGGCTCCACACGGTGCCCCAGGCCGGGGCTCCTCCAGCACTGGGGAACTTGACGACGAAGACGTCACTTGGAGCGGGAGAGATGCCCTGAATGCCCGCGGTGTAGACGTTCCCGGCGGTGTCCATGGCGACGCCGGCAGCGACCGCCTGGCTGCTGCTGTTGATGTCGTCAAACGTCGACGTCCAGAGGTGGTCGCCCGCCGCGGTGAACTTCGCCGCCATGGCATCCCCGCCGCCTGCGCCGTTCACCGTCCCGCTGATGGCCACCGAACCGTCGACCGGGCTGACGACCATTCCGACGATGCCGCGGCTGACTGGTCCGGGCGCGAAGGTCTCGCGGACGATGGAGACGGTCGCGTCGTCGATCACCGAAAGCAGCGCCGAAGAGCCGGAACTGGTCGGGGGCGTGCTGGCAACGTAGACGCGGCCGCCGGTTCCCGGTCGCACCACGCGCGGAAGGGTGAAGGCCGAAGCGCCGGCCGCATTGAGCATCAGGTCCGTCACCGTTGTTCCGGCGGTGGAATCGACCACCAGGACGCCTTGTGTCTGTCCGTTGGATGGAGTGATCGCCGAGTAGGCCGCGTAGAGCCGGCCGGAGTCGCCCAGAGCCATGGAGATCGGGTTCATCGAGGTCACGCCGGAGGAGAAGTAGATGGTGCTCCACACCACCGATCCGGACGGTGAGATCTTGACAATCCCAAGGCCGTATGCGGGGATGGTGGTTTCGGTGGGCTGGGGCGGGTTGCCGACGTTGACGGTCCCGGTGTCGTAGCGATAGGCCACTTGAGCCAGTACATAGAGGCTGCCGTCCGTTCCCAGCACACCTTCCAGCGGCACGTCGTGGCCTGACTGCGTCTGCGGCGTGACGTTGCTGTCGCCCAGCGTGGGGAAGTCGTAGGTCAGCGACCAGACCACATTGCCGTCAGGAGAGAGCTTGACCACGGCCAGATCGTCATGGGACAGGAATCGTCCCGGGATCGGCGGCAGAGGCGGCGGGACAGGCGTGTTGGCGTTGGAGAGGGACATGCCCAGCACATACACGTTTCCGGCGGCATTTGCTAGCACCCCGGTGGCGACGTCCCGGGGCGGGGCGGTCACACCCGGCCGAGCCCCGTCCCAGGTCCGCATCCAGGTCGGGGTCTGTGCAGAGCAGACTGCCGAGGTGCCCAAAATGGCAGCACATAATCCAAACAGAATCCGACCATACCGTTGACGCCGTTGGGTTTCTCTGCTGATCATGATACGATTTCCTTTGTTTTTCCCGTGCAGGCAACATCGGGGTGATCTTGCCGCAGTGTGCACAGGTTTATACTAAATCTCTACTACGATTTCTGCAAATCGGTTTCAAGATCCTTGGGAATCGATTTCAAAAAGACAGGTGTATACTCCGAGTGCGCCTTATGAACTGATTCGTCCCGATGGCATGACCACTCGCGGCGAGGTAGAAGGACTTTGTTTGGTTATCTTCATGGCTAGTTTTCTGAGCGAAGACATGGGAAGTCAGACTCCAGTGGGCTCCCGCGCGAGCGCGAGCGAACACGAGGGCGGCTTTGAATCGGTGGCGGCTGCGGTGGCTACCGAACTCCGGGCCTCTCTGGGCAAGGTGCTTGACTGCATCCCCGGAAATCTGAGTCGACCGCTCGACATAGCCGCGGCCCTGTCGATCGACATGAACCTCGCTTGGAAGATTTGCAACCTGGTGGGAGCGGCCGATCCGTTCGCCGGTTTGCAGATGCTCCCCGGCGATTCGGCGATGAAGACATTTCTGAAGGCAGCGGCGGCGGCGGGTGTGGAGCGAGGGGCGTTGGCAGGCCTGGAGAGTGCGCTGTCACGCTATCGGCGGTTGACCGCGGATCATGCGGGTAGCCGGCTGGTGCTGGACTCTTTGCTTGGGCACATTGCCACTTCGGGTGCGACCCGCGCCGAACTGACCGCTCGGCGGAACGCATTCCGCGCGGTCTCTTCGCTGGTCGGCGTTCAGGCGGAAGTGCAAGTTGTGACGTACTTGTTCAGTCCGTTGGCAGACGCGTGCCCTTTGCCCGATCCACTGAGCACGCAAGCGTCGATCATCCGGGGGTTTATCGGGCTTTGTCGTCTGCGTCCGGATCTCTCGTGGATCATCGGCACTGGGCGACGCGTGAACAACACCACGGCGGAGTCGTCGGCGAGCACCTCACGGCCGATCGACCCCGTGGCTGCGGCACGCTATGGCGGCGTACCGATCCTGCCGGGTCGGCGCACGCCTCGGGGATGCAATGAGCAGTTGATATTGCGACGAGTCTTGTCCGACGGCTCGGTGGTGGATCGCGTCGAACCCGGGCCTGTAGGGCGGCAGGGTGAGATGACTTTCTTTACGGGCGAAACACTGTCCCCGGCATTGCTACCGGTTGTTGATCTCCACCATAGCCACCTGCAGCTGTTGGCAAGCCCGCACACACCGAGCGAGAGCCTGGTCTTCGATCTGCTCTTCCACAAACATCTTCCGCCTCTTGGGCCGCCGGAACTCTCACTTTTCTCCTCGCTTGGCGGGGTGAACGCGGGTAACGCCGATCCTCGAGATTGCATCAGCCTCGCTCTGTGCGAGTCGCTCGAACCGCGGGGCATCGGCCTTTCGGGCCTTCGGTTGGAGGAATCATCCGACTATCTCGAGACCCTTGAAGACGTCTGCACTCGCCTGCGCATCGACCCTGCCAAGTTGGAGACCTGGCGGGTTCGGATCAAATTTCCGCCGGTTCCGTGTTCCGTGATGGTCCAGCGTCGCATGCTCTGGTGATCGCCTTGTTAGTCCACCCGATCGGCCTGGGCTGAAGAACCGAATGACATCAACTCGCGGGCCTTGGGCTTGATTCCACTACTTATCTCTGCATGAACGATCGATTCATGTCGTGACCCCCGGCACGCGCAGCGTCGTGGCCCTGAAGAAGCCACGCAGCAGGCGTTTCTCCCGGCTGATGTTGTTGAGCACGAAGTCGGTCTCCAGTTCCAGATCCAGCGCATCG
>CAILKP010000096.1 GCA_903834785.1 uncultured bacterium | reverse complement strand
GCTGGCGGTCAGTACCATCGGGCCATGGCCGCTGATGCCCCTGCTCCTGCCCCTCCCCCCGCTGTGTTTGATCCCGGGACGTTTGTGCACCTGCACCTGCACAGCGAGTATTCGCTGCTGGACGGTGGCAACCGCGTGGACAAGCTGGTGGACCGGTGCAAAGAGCTGGGCATGACGGCTGTGGCTGTGACCGACCACGGCAACATGTTCGGTGCGCTGGACTTTTACCTCACCGCCAAGGACAAGGGCATCCGGCCGATCCTGGGTGTGGAGGCGTATGTGGCCCCCGGCCCGCGTCAGGACAGGACGCACACGGGCAACGGCGATGGCGGCTTTCACCTGGTGCTGCTGGCCGAGACGCTCGAGGGCTGGAACAACCTGCTGGTGCTGTGCTCCGAGGCGTACCTGACGGGCTTTTACTACAAGCCGCGGATTGACCGGGAGCTGCTGGCGGCCCACAGCAAGGGGCTGATCGCCATCAACGGGCACCTGGGCTCGGAGATCGGTGACCACCTGCTGGCCTTTGAGCAGTCGGGCGATGTGAACCACTGGCACAAGGCGGTGGAGGCCGCGGAGTGGGGCAAGAAGACGTTCACCGATGACGGCACGGGCCCGCGCTTCTTTGTCGAACTGCAGCACCACGTGGCGGATCAGAACAGCATCAACAAGCACCTGATCCGGCTGGCGCGGGACCTGGAGCTGCCGCTGGTGTGCGACAACGACTCGCACTTCCTGCGGGAAGAGGACCACGATGCGCACGACACGCTGATCTGCATCTCCACCGGCAAGGGCAAGCTGGACCAGATGCGGATGCGGTACAGCACGGAGCTGTACGTGAAAGGCCCGCAGCAGATGGTGGCGCTGTTTGAGCCGTACGGTGAGGCCGGACGCGAGGCGCTGGAGAACACCCGGCGGATTGCCCGCCGCTGCGATGTGAAGCTGCCGGTGGGCGCCAACCACGCGCCGATGGTGCGGGTGCGACTGAAGGGACCGGCGGGCAAGGATGGCGAGGCCGATGGCAAGCCGCTGGGTGCGGTGACGGAGAAGGAACTTGCCGCACTGCCAAGCCCGGTGGACCCGGCCTTTGGCGGGGACCTGACGGCGTGGTTCAAGGCGTACTGCGCCCGCTTTGAGGTGCTGCCCTTGAACTTTGCTTCCGGCAGCACGCCGGAGCAGCAGGCGGCGGCGACGGCCGAGGCCCGCGGCGAGTGCGATAAGGCGCTGCGGCTGCTGAGTGAGGCGGGGTACATCTGGCGGTACGGGATGAGTGCCGCGGCGCTGGCGGGCGCGGGCCTGGGCCACCTGGCGGCCGGTGCGCCGGATGCGGGCGGGCCGGAGGCGGAGCGGCGGGCGCGGCTGGATCGCGAGATCAAGATCCTGTGCGACAAGAACATCTCGGCGTACTTCCTGATCGTTTATGACTTTGTCAACTGGGGCCGGCAGGCGGGCATTCCGGCTCTGGCCCGTGGTTCGGGCGTGGGCACCATGGTGGGGTACGTGCTGGGTCTGTCCAACGCGTGCCCGGTGACGTACGGGCTGCTGTTTGAACGCTTCACCGACCCGGACCGGTCGGAGTATCCGGATATCGATATCGACCTGTGCCAGGACGGACGCGGGCGCGTGATTGACTACGTGCGGCGGAAGTACGGGCACGTGGCGCAGATCATCACGTTCGGAACGCTCAAGGCCAAGGCCGCGATCAAGGACTGCGGGCGCGTGCTGGAGATTCCGCTGCCGGAAGTTGAGAAGCTGACCAAGCTGATCCCCGAGCAGCTGAACATCACGCTTGATGAGGCCCTCGAGCAGGCGCCGGACCTGAAGAAGCTGTACGACACCGACGGGCAGGTGCGACGGTGCATTGACAACGCGCGGGCGATTGAGGGCCAGGCGCGGCACGCCAGCGTGCACGCGGCGGGTGTGATTGTGGCCACGCGGCCGCTGCACGAGATTGTGCCGCTGTACCGGCCCAGCGGGACCGAGGACACGGTGACGCAGTGGGACGGCCCGACGTGCGAGAAGATGGGCCTGCTGAAGATGGACTTCCTGGGTCTGCGGACGCTGAGCGTCATTGAGCGGGCCAAGCAGCTGATCCGCCAGGGGCTCAGCGAGGAGGCCATCTGGACGGCGGTGGGGCGCAGCGAGGAATACCGGGAGCTGGAGGCCAGGCGGACCGGTGGCGGGAAGAAGGGCAAGGGCGACAAGAGCGGTGGCGGCGGCGGCGAGGTGATCGCCCATCCGCTGGACCTGGACCGCCTCAAGCCGATGGACCAGACGGTCTTTGAGATGTTCCGCCGCGGCGACACGACGGGCGTGTTCCAGTTTGAATCCCCCGGCATGCGCCGGCTGCTGATGGAGATGAAGCCGGACCGGCTGGAGGACCTGATCGCGGCCAACGCGCTGTTCCGTCCGGGTCCGATGGACCTGATTCCGGATTACAACGCCCGCAAGCACGGCACGCAGGACGTGCCCTTCGTGCACGATGTGGTGAGCAAGTACACCAACGAGACGTACGGCGTGATGGTGTACCAGGAACAGGTCATGCAGATCGTGCACGGCCTGGGCGGCATCAAGCTGCGCGACGCGTACTCGCTGATTAAGAACATCAGCAAGAAGAAGCACGACAAGATCGAGAAGGAGCGGCCGAAGTTTGTTGACGGCTCGGTCAAGCAAGGCCTGAGCAAGCAGCAGGGCGAGGAACTGTTCGAACTGATCCTGAAGTTCGCCGGCTACGGCTTTAACAAGAGCCACTCGACGGGCTACGCGATTGTGGCGTACCAGACGGCGTACCTCAAGAGCTACTTCCCCAACCAGTACATGGCGGCGTTCCTGACCTACGAGTCGGGCGCGAGCCAGGTGGCTGACTGGGTGCCGTACCTGGAAGACTGCAAGAACACGCGGTTTGTGGAGCCGGCGGCGGAAAAGAAGACCATCGGCAAGGTGATCAAGACGGGCGTGCAGGTCAAGCCGCCGGATGTGAACCTGTCGCAGGCGGCCTTTAGCGTGGTGTTTGAAGAAGGCGAGGAGCACGCGAGCCACAACGGGCACGTGCGGTTCGGGCTCTCGGCGATTAAGGGTGTGGGCGACAAGGCGATCGACGCGATCCTGCGTGAGCGGCAGGGCGGCACACCGGGCGGGGGGATGTCGGGCGCGAACAAGCCGTTTGCCTCGCTGTTTGACCTGTGCGAACGGGTGCCGGTGGGCGGCGGTGCGGCCAGCGGCGCACTGACCAAGTCGACGCTGGAGGCGCTGATCAAGGCCGGGGCGATGGACTGCCTGCACGGGCGCGAGAACCGGGCGGCGATGCTGGCCTCACTGGAACCGGCGATTGCCTCGGGCCAGACGGCGGCGCAGGACAAGGCCAGCGGGCAGGGCTCGCTGTTTGGGTTTGGTGCGCCGGCGGAAGCGGCGGGGGCCGCACCGGCCAAGGCCCCGGTGACGCTGGCCAAGGCCGCACCGTGGAACGAGAACCAGACGCTGCAGGCCGAGAAGGACATTCTGGGCTTTTACATCTCCAGCCATCCGCTGGACCAGTACAAGGACCTTGCCGCGGCGTTTGGGATTGGCGCGACGCGGACGATCCGCGACAGGCAGTTTGCCCAGGATGCCAAGGTGTGCATGCCGGCGCTGATTTCCGGCGTGCGGACGATCATCCTGAAGAACGGCAAGAACGCGGGGCGGAAGATGGCGGTGCTGGCGCTGGAGGACCACCTGGGGGCCATCGAGGCCGTGGCCTTTACCGAGTGCTACGAGCGGCACGTGGAGGTGATTGTGCCGGGGCGGATGCTGTTTGCCATGGGCAAGGTGGACCTGAACCGGGGCGAGCCGCAGATTGTGCTTGAGCGGCTGATTCCCATTGAGCAGGCGCGGCAGCAACTGTGCCGGAAGGTGCGGCTGGTGTTTGATCAGCGGAAGCTCAACGGGCACGGTGAGGCGGTGATGGACCGCATCGCGGGGCTGATCAAGCAGAACCTGGCCCCGCCGCCGCCGAAGCCGGAGGGCGCGGACAAGTGGCGGCGTCGCAATGAGCCGGAGCCACCGAGCGGTGTGGGTGTGGAGCTGGTGGTGCTGACGGGCACGACGGAGATCATGCTGGATGCGGCGCGGCACAAGGTGCTGCCGCACGATGAGCTGATCGCGGATTTTAATCGCCTGCTGGGCGAGGCGAACGTGCAGTTTGTGGGCGGGTGAGCGCGGAACGAAACGAGCACCCGGCCAGCCGGGAGGGCCGGCTTCCATGCACGACAACCGGGACCGCAGGACACGCATCAGAGAGGCTCGCTTCTATGTCGAAACCGTCCGATTCGAACGCCCATACCGGTACCCACTCACGCCCCGTGCTGACACCACGCTTTCTGGGACCCGGTGAAGGTGAGCAGGTTCAGGTGGTGACGGACCTGGTGCGGATTCTGGCCGACACGGCCTCAACGGGCGGGATGTGCAACATCTTTGAGTCGCGAACGATGCCCGGGGGCGGGCCGCCGCTGCACCGGCACAGCGTGGATGATGAGTTCTTTTTCATCCTGCATGGCCGGTTTGAGTTCGTGCTGGACGGGCGGCGGTTTGTGGCCGATCCGGGGGCGTTTCTGGTTGCCCCGCGTGGGAGCACGCACACGTTTACCAATGCAGGGAGCGGGCCGGGGCGGATGCTGGTGATCACGATGCCGGGCGGGCTGGACGGACCGTTTCGTGAGGCCGCGACGGCGGTGGTGCCGCAGGCTGCGCCGGATCCGGCGGTGCTGGGGCGGATCTTCGGCCGGCACGGGATTGAGTTCCTGGGGCCGCCGCTGGGCGGGCACTGATTGGGGTGTGGCCGAGGTGAAGACCGGACCTGGGCGTCAGGTGAGGCTGGGCATCAGGCGCGGCTGAGGAGCATCTCGCGTTTGGCCACGACGAACTTGTCGTGGTGGTTGATGTGATCGATGTAGATCTTGGCGAACTGACCCAGGGTGACGCGGCCGCGCTGGTTGTGGATGCCTGCGCGGTCGAAGGCGTCATCGGGCAGGCGGCTGAGCCAGGCGGCGGTCCAGCGGCGGTTGTCATCAAAGAGGCGGCAGACCAGCTCGATGTCGTCGTGCTCGTAACCCAGCGAAGCGGCGAAGTGGGTCTCGTCGTAGGCGATCAGCAGGGGCGTGGCCTCGGCGACGATGCGGCGCATGCGGTGGGTGGCGGCCAGGTCGCTGTCAAGGCAGTGGACGATGTTCTGGCCGACGGTCCAGGTGCCGGCGAACTCGCCTGTGGGGGCGGCGTTCAACTGGGCGCGGGTGAGGCCGCGGGCCCAACTGGCAAGGCGGCCGACCTGCTGGGCGTACTGATCCACCGCCTGTGCGTGTGCTGCTGAGACTGGCATGCGGAAACGTAGCCGCCGCGGCTGGGCGTGAGCCGTCAAGGGCGGGTGAATACCGGAGGAAGTGCGGGGGAGGGCGAGGGAGGCGGAGGAGGGGCGGTTACTTCTCGCAGCGATAGACGAAGGCGGGCGGCAGGTTGAGCCACACGGGTTTGCTGCGGGTGACCTTGGAGAAAAACCGCGGCAGCGAGCGGGAGAACTTGCGGCCGGCCTTGAGCAGCAGGCCGCCGTGGTAGCCGTAGGTGAGCATGACGCCGCCGGGACGCAGGACGCGGACGGTGGCCTCCAGCAGTTCGGTCTGCAGGGCCTCGGGCAGGACGGACCAGGGCAGGCCGCTGATGATGACATCAACCGAGCCGGGGGGGAGCTTCTCGGCGGAGCAGATCTGCTCGACATCGGCGACGGAGCGGACGTAGAGCTTGAGGTGGGGGTGGTTGCGGGTGAAGACCTGGGCCATGGACTCGTTGAGCTCGATGGCGAAGAACCGTGACTGGGGGTGCAGCGAGCGGACGATCTCACTGGTGATGGTGCCGGTGCCGGGGCCGTACTCGATGACGGTGCGGGCGTTTTCCATGTCGGCCAGTCGCATCATGGCGCGGCCGAGGAAGCGGCTGGAGGGGATGATGGCGCCGACCTGGCGGGGGCTCTTGATTGCCGCGGCAAGGAACCGACGCGGTGCGCTCTGAACCTTGACGGCTTTGGCGGGCTTGGCCGGTTTGGTGTGCTTGCCGGCTTTGCTGTCGTGTTTGTCGCTGCGGTGGGCCTTGCCGTGGTGCGCACCGGCATCCGCGCCCGCGGGCTTGGTCTCAACAATCGGATGCGTGCCGGCCTGGGCGTGCGTCGAGCGCATAGGCGAGAGTGTAGAACCCGGGCCAAGGACGCAGCCGCCGGATCAGGTTGGTTTCAGACGCCTTTGGGCGGCTTTGGGCAGGGTGATTCACCCGGAATCGAGGGTGGGGCCGGCCCCGGGGTGGGACTGGGCGGGATAACCACCGCGCCGGCGGGGGCCAAGCTTCCCAGATTCACTCTTGATTCAACCGGTTGCCCCGGCTTGCATTGGTCATGAGCGCCCTGCACAGCACATCTGCCGCCGAGCCGGTTGGTTCCTACGCCCACGCCCGGCGAGCGGGAAACCTCCTCTTTCTCGCGGGCATCGGCCCCCGGCAGCGGGGCAGCAAGGACATTCCGGGGGTGGTGCTGGCCGGTGACGGCAGCGTGGCGAGCTATGACATTGCCGCCCAGGTGCATTCGTGCTTTGCGAATGTGAAGCTGATTCTGGACCAGGCGGGGTCATCGTGGGACCGGATTATCGATGTGACGGTGTTTGTGACGGACATGAAGCGGGACTTTGCGACGGTGAACCGGCTGTGGGGCGAGTACTTTGCCAATCCGGCGACGCAGCCGTGCCGGACGACGGTGGAGATCAAGTCCCTGCCGCAGGCGGGCAATGCGCCGATCAACTTTGAGGTCAAGGTGGTCGCGACGGTGGGCTAAAGGGGATTCGTCGGGCCCGGTGCGGTCCTAAGTTCGTGCTTCGTTCCGGCTTCCTGCCCCCCCCCGCCGTTTCACGCCGGGGGGTTGCCTTCGCTACGCTTGGCCCCCGTCAGAACTGACGATTGGAGACTTTCCTTATGGCGCTTCCCGTTCCCGCAGTTGATTCCGCTGATGTTGGCCTGATCGGCCTGGCCGTGATGGGCCAGAACCTGGCTTTGAACATGGCCGACCATGGCTTTAAGGTGGCGGTGTACAACCGCACGACCACCGTGACTGAGGCCACCTTAGAGGCCCACCCGGTGAGCACTTACGGCGAGAAGGGCGGGTTCCTGATCGGTGCCGCGGAGCTCAAGGACTTTGTCGCGTCGATCAAGCGTCCGCGGCGGATCATCATTCTGGTCAAGGCCGGGCCGGGCACCGATGCGGTGATTGACTCGCTGACGCCGCTGGTTGAGGCGGGGGACCTGATCATCGACGGCGGCAACGCCGAGTGGTCCGACACGGTTCGCCGGGGCAAGGCGCTGCACGAGAAGGGGATCCTGTACATCGGTTCGGGCGTTTCGGGCGGTGAAGAGGGTGCGCGGTTCGGCCCGTCGCTGATGCCCGGTGGCAGCAAGGACGCTTGGCCGCTGCTGGAGCCCATCTGGACGGCGATTGCGGCGAAGGTGGACCCGGAGACGGGCAAGCCGCTGCCCGGCGCGAGCGCCGGCAAGCCCGATGAAGGCGGCGTGCCGTGCACGACGTGGATCGGCGCCGGCGGCGCGGGTCACTACGTCAAGATGGTGCACAACGGCATCGAGTACGGTGACATGCAGCTGATCGCCGAGGCGTACGCGTTCATGCGTGACTCGCTGCGGATGAACAACGTCGAGATCGCCGATGTGTTTACCAGCTGGAACACCGGCGAGCTGGACAGCTTCCTGATCCAGATCACCGCGGACATCCTCAAGCAGAAGGACCCGGTGACGGGCAAGGACTTTGTGGACATGGTGCTGGATGCCGCGGGCCAGAAGGGCACGGGCAAGTGGACGATCAACAGCTCGCTGGACCTTGGCATCCCGGCGACAGTGATCGCCGAGGCCGTGTTCGCCCGGCAGATGAGCTCGGCCATTGAGCAGCGCCGGTTTGCCGCCAAGATCCTGAAGGTCTCGGCCAAGGACCGCAACCGCCCGAACAAGCAGCACATGGGCGCGTGGATCGCGTTTGTGCGTGATGCGCTGTACTGCTCGAAGATCTGCTCGTACGCCCAGGGCTTTGCGCTCATGGCCGCGGCGAGCCACGAGTACGGCTGGGACCTGAAGCTCGGCGAGATCGCCAGCATCTTCCGCGGCGGCTGCATCATCCGCGCCCGCTTCCTGCAGAAGATCACCGAGGCGTACGCCCGCCGGCCCGAGCTGGCCAACCTGGTGCTTGATGAGTACTTCGCTGAGGAGCTGTTCAAGCGTCAGAGCCACTGGCGCACGGTGGTGGCGCACGCGGCGATGACGGGCATCCCGGTTCCGGCGTTTGCCGCGAGCCTGTCGTGGTTTGACAGCTACCGCTCGCGTCAGCTGCCGCACAACCTGCTGCAGGCCCAGCGCGACTACTTCGGGGCGCACACGTACGAGCGCATCGATGCACCGCGTGGCAAGTTCTTCCACCTGCAGTGGCTGACTGAGGGCCGCCCGCAGACTGAGATCCAGTAAGCAGCCTGCCAACTAGAAAATCAACCGTTGCCCGCGGCGTGACCATGCCCCGCGGGCAACGATTGTTTATGGACAGCACCACTTCAGGTTCATCACCGGCTGCGGGCGGCGACCGTGATGCCAATGGCTACCGGGTCACGGTGGACAGCGGCGTGCAGGGTTCAGGACGCGCACAAGGCGGTGCGGCGGGGCCGCGCATCGGGCCGCTGATTCGAGCGGACGTCGTGGATGTGTACATCGTGCGTGCCGCTGGGGACCGCGACGCTGACGGTGCGTGGAGTGAGGCGCCTGCGGGGTCGAGCGCCTCAAGCCCGGCGGATATTGAACTGCTGCAACTGCAGCGCACCAAGGACCCGCTGCGCGGCAGCTGGCAGCCGGTGATGGGGCACATTGAAGCAGGCGAGACGGCGGTGCAGGCGGCGGTGCGCGAGATGGCCGAGGAGGTGGGACTGCGCGTCACGCTTGCCAAGGCGGGCGGGCGCGAACGCGATGGCGGATCGGACCCGGCGTGCCTGGGGGTGTGGGCACTGGAGCAGGTGCACCCGTTCTACATCGCGGCGATTGACTGCATCGTGCTCTCGCCGCGGTTTGTGGTGCTGGTGAGCAGCGACTGGAAGCCGAAGCTCAACAGCGAGCACGGGGCGAGCCGGTGGGTGCGTGCGGCAGCCGCCGCGGCGCACTTCACTTGGCCGGGGCAACTGGCGGCGATTGCGGAACTGCGCAGCGTGCTGAACCCGGCGCACCCGGGGCATGAGCTGCTGCGGCTGGCCTGACAGGGCAAATGAAGCTAATCCCGCGGCGGCGGACTTGGGCGAGCGATCGGCTCCTGACCGCGCAGGCGGAGGGCCAGATCAGCGAGAATGCGAGGGTCGCGGCTGATGGTGGCGTGGCTGATGATGCCGCGGCCTTCGATCCAGATGGGCCACTGGCCGGGCGGGTGGGCGCGAGTGGCACCGACCCAGAGATCATCCAGGCGCGTGTAGGCGACGCACTCGATGCCGCGGGCGGCGGCGTGTTGCTGCCAGGCGGCATCAAGCTCGCGCAGGAACGCGCCGCCGGTGCGGAGGGCGCGGGCGGCGGGGTCGGGGGCGATGCGATCGGCCAGGCGCGAGCCGGTGATGGGCGAAGCGAGCGTGAACAGGCGACGGATCCGCAGGCCGCGGCCATCAAGTGCGGCGAGCTTGGCCACCACACCACCCATGGAGATTGACACAACATCGAGCTCAGCTGACTTCCACGAACGAGCCGTCACACAGCCGAGCACCTTGCTGACCATGGCCTCCGGCGTTCGGGCGGTGGCGTAGGACACCGCCAGCCAGCGGGACGGATCGGCATCGGTCACTTGGCGGAGCTGCTCTTTGAGCACAACGGCCTGAAAATCCGGCCCGCGATAGCCGTTGAGCACGAGCACCGGGCGGGTGAGGGCCACCGGCTGCTGCCGCAGGGTTGCGAGGATGGACCTTGCCTGCGGCACGGAGAGCGGGAAAGCGGGATTGTCCTGCCGCGTGGTGGGGAACAGGGGCGTGATGCCGCCCATGAGGGCATCACCCGCGGCGGCCCAGAGGGCCCGCCAGCGGGATTCACCGGGGTAGAAGGTGGTGGGCATGGACGGGGGAAGGGTACGGGGGAGGGGCGGTTGCAAGTTCGATAGGATTGAGGCGGGAGCATGATGGCCGAAGCACCGAGCGAAAACATGCCGAGTGAACGCAGACTGGCGGAGTGCCCCGTTTGCGGCTATCCGACACCGACGCCGCCCACAGAACGCTGTCCGGAATGCGGAACTGTGTTTGCCGCTGAACTGGCGAGGCGGACTGAGTTCCTGCTGGGTTCACGAAAGTTCGTGTATGCCGGCGGTGTGATTCTGATACTGCTCCTCCTGGCAGTGCTGTTCTCAGGAATCCATCGCGGCTGGGAGGAGGTACCTCCGACCGTGTTCCTCAGTTTCATGGCACTCGGTGGGCTGTGGCTGCATACGACAAAGGTCGAGCCAAGCCGCCAGATGCTGTGGGGTGCGACGATCCGGTGTGGCATTCCGATCACGATCATGCCGACGGCGTTCACGGTCCTCGGGTTCTACTTCGTCCACCTGCGGTACTACGGGACCACGTCACGTGCTTCCGGGCAAATGGGATCTGCATTTACGGTGCTGTTTGCAGTTGTCGCGGCATCGATGATCGCCATCATGGTTCACGTTTGGCCGCGGCACGGGTTCCAATGGTTCTCCCGAGCCGGAGCGGGGGTCGTGATGCGATTGTTCGGTCTGTTTCTGACCATGATTCTCTTGTGGCTCTTTGGCAGTATCTAGCCAAGTCGGCGGCGACGGTCTGGGGCCGCGTGGGCAGAACGCCCGTGCTGCGGATCGCCGGACGCGGCTGGACGAAGATCAGCATCGCCGGAGCACTGGCGGTCCCGCCGGATGGGAAGCACGCCCGTGGCCGACGCATCCGGCAGTTCTTCCGGCTCTACGAGCACGACATCGACGGGCCGACTTGTGCGACGTTCCTGCGGGAGCTGCTGCGGGCGGTGCGGGGCCCCCCGATGCTCCTGTGGGACGGTC
>CAILKP010000095.1 GCA_903834785.1 uncultured bacterium | reverse complement strand
GGTTGTAGGCCGCCCGCCGGACGCAGGGACGGACCCCGGGAGGGGCTTAGAGCAGCGACCCGGGCAGAGCCCCGGCCAAACGCCCCCGCCACTGGCCGCCGTTTACAGGTGCTTGAGCTTGTTGAGCCCGTTGAATGCCGCGACCTTGTAGCACTCCGCCAGCGTCGGGTAGTTCAGCACCGCGTTGACGAAGTACTCCGCCGTGCCCTTAAAGGCCATCACGGCCTGGCCGATGTGGACCAGTTCCGTCGCGCCGGTGCCGATGATGTGCACGCCCAGCAGCGCGTGCGACTCCTGGTGGATCAGCAGCTTGAGCATGCCGACCTCATCAGCCAGCAGCTGGCCGCGGGCGATTTCCTTGTACTGGGCAATGCCGCACTCGTAGGGGACGCCGTCCTTGGTCAGCGCTTCCTCGGTCCAGCCGACCATCGAGATCTCGGGGATCGAGTAGATGCCGTACGGGATCAGGTTCTCCGGCTGCTCGTGCTGCTCGCCGAACATGTGGCACGCCGCCTGGCGGCCCTGATCCATCGAGGTGCTGGCCAGCGCGGGGAAGCCGATGACATCGCCCACGGCGTAAATGTTCGGCTTGGCCGTCTGGTAGCTCTTGTTGACCTTGATGCGGCCGCGGTTGTCCGCCTCCAGCCCCGCGGCCTTGAGGTTCAGCCCGCCCGTGGCGCCCTGCCGGCCGATGGCGTAAAGCAGGCACTCGGAGATCACTGTCTTCCCGGATTCCAGCGTGGCCTCGGCCATCAGGTCCGTCGCGCGGGAGCCCGGCGTCGGCGGCACCGGCCGGATCGAAACGACCTTCTCGCCCATCCGCAGCGTGCAGTTGGCCTGCCGCAGGTGATACTGCAGCGCCTCGCCGATCTCCTGGTCGATGAAGTCCAGCAGCCGGTTGCGGCCCTCGATGATCGTCACGCGCACGCCCAGCGCGGCCATCATGCTGGCGTATTCGGTGCCGATCACGCCGCCGCCGACAATCGTCATCGACCGCGGCAGGTCCCTGAGCTGCAGCACCTCGTCGGAGGTGATGATCGTCTTCTTGTCAAACTGAATGTTGTCCGGCTTGGCCGGGGTGGTGCCCACGGCAATCAGGATGTTTTCCGCGAACACCTGCTCGGTCCCGCGCGGACCATCAACCAGCACCGTCCGGTCATCAACGAACGAGCCATGACCGTACATGATCTCGATGTCGTTGCCCTGCAGCTGCTTGCGGACCAGCTCGTTCTCCGCCCGGATCACCCGGCGGCAGGCATCCGTCAGTGTCGAGATGCGGCTCTCGCGGCTGGTGACCAGGTTGTTCTCAGTCATCGGCACGATGCGGGCCGCACCCGTCACGGCCATCACCGCCTCGCGCATCGCCTTGCTGGGAATGGTGCCGGTGTTGATGGCTACACCACCAACGGCCTCCATCCGCTCGACAATGACAACGTCCTTACCAAGCTTGGCGGCTTGGATGGCAGCTTTCTGGCCGCCTGGGCCAGACCCAATCACGCAAAGATCACAGTGACGCATACGGCCGAGAGTATCGGCCGATAACAGGACCAACCGAAGTGAATTGCGAAGATGGGGTGGTTAGAGGGCAGGAGGGGCGGTGCGGCGATGGGTTATTCGGACCTCGCGGGCGGGGGACGAGTCGCGGGTCGCGAGCGGTGAGTCGCGAGGGGAAAGGCGGGAAGGCGGGGTCACGCAGAGCACCAGAGACGGGGAGAAAGGCAGGAGAAGGAAGCGGGGAACATGGATGGACAGGATGGGCAGGATGAAGGCGGGGAGACGTTGGAGGTGAAAAGGAAAATATCAAAGAGAAAAGAATGAGGCGAAGGCGGAATTGATCGCGGGCACGGAGGGTGTTGTGCTTGGAGAGCACAGCGACCTTCGTGCGGGTGGGGAGTTCGGGGTGAGGGCCTTGGAGTCACTGTCCCTTCGCTTCCGCTCGGGCTCCTATTGCGCGGCGGGCGCTTTCATTCGAGTTTG
>CAILKP010000094.1 GCA_903834785.1 uncultured bacterium | reverse complement strand
CCGGTTCCATCGGCGCACTCGCTCCATCCGGTCCATCCCGCCGAGCCCGCGCCACGGGCAGATCTTCATCAGGGTTTCTCCACCCGCCGGCTCTCGCACGGCCGCGTCCGGGGCGATACCTACTCCATGGCCGGGATTTCACTTGATGCTGCCTCGCTTCGGGGGATCTTCTCCCTCAAGCGTGCCAACCGCGATGTGCAGACATCGCTGGAGCGGCTCAGTACCGGCAAAAAGCTCAACCGCGCCAGTGATGATCCCGCCGGATCCATCGCCGCCGACAACATGGCGGGCCAGATCAAGTCCATCGAGGCCCGCATCCGCTCCATCTCCCAGGAAGATGGCTACATCGGCGCCCGCGAAGGTGGCTACAGCGTCGTCTCCGACATGCTCACCGAGTTGACCGGCCTCATCGTCACCGCCGCCAATCGTGACGGCCTGAGCGATACCGAGAAGAAGGCCCTGCAGCAGCAGGCCGACGGCATCCTCAAGGGCATCAACAACGCCGCGAACACCACAACGTTCAAGGGCCAGGCGATCCTGACTGAACTCAACACCGCCCGCCTGGGCAGCAGCCGCCCGGTCGAAGGCGGCGGCACACTCAGCGATGGCAACTCGCTGGCCAGTCTCGGTGATGGTGGCACGCTGAACCTCATCGATGGTGACCTGGAGACCGCCCAGAAAGTCGTTGAAGCCGCGGCAAGCAGCGTCAGCACCATGCGGGCGACCTTCGGCGCCAAGATGAAGGCCAACGACTCGGCCGTCGCCGCGCTGCAGGAAGAACTCGCCAACGTCAGCGGTGCCCGCAGCGCGATCGTCGATACCGACTACGCCGAGGAAACCGCCAAGCTCGTCCGGGCCCAAGTCCAGCAGGAAATGTCCACCTTCGCCCTGCAGATCAACGCCGACCAGCGCAAGGCCCTGCTTGACATGCTCAAGCCCATGAAGCTGTAAGGCGGCCCGCCCCAACAGTCCCCAAGCCCCCCAACGCCCCTCCGCCCGGCCCCCCCGGCGTGATTTCTGGCCTCCGGGAACGGTGACCTGCCATTTTCTCTGCAACCCCGCGCTCCCGGCCCCTCAACAATGAAGCCATGAGTTCCCCCGCCTCGAGCGGACAGACCGAGTATGCACCCGCCACCGCTGCCACGGGGCCCCGCATCACCATGCCCGTCCCCCACGGGGCCAAGGCCATCGTCGATCTCCGCGGCGTCAAACGCGTCTACTACAAGCCCGATGGTGAGATCCTCGCCGAGGCCCTCCGCGGCGTCGACCTCTCGCTCTACGAGGGCCAGTACATCGCCATCATGGGCCAGTCCGGCTCCGGCAAGAGCACCATGATGAACATCCTGGGCTGCCTCGACCGGCCCACCCACGGCAGCTACTTCCTTGATGGCAAGGACTGCTCGACCATGGGCGATGAGGAACTCAGCCGCTACCGGGGTCGCAAGATCGGCTTCGTCTTCCAGGCCTTCAACCTCATCCCCGAACTCTCCGTCCGCGAGAATGTCGAGGTCCCGCTGTTCTACCAGGGCGTGCGCCCGGCCGAGCGTCACCGCCGCGCCACCGAGGTGCTCACCAAGGTCGGCCTCGAGCACCGCCTGGGCCACCGGCCCAACGACCTCTCCGGCGGCCAGCAGCAGCGCACCGCCATCGCCCGCGCCCTGGTCACCAGCCCCGCCGTGCTGATGGCCGATGAGCCCACCGGCAACCTCGACTCGGCCACCGGCCGCGCCATCCTGGACATGTTTGATGAACTCCACGCCAGCGGCATCACCATCATCATGGTGACCCACGACCCCGCCGTGGCCGAACGCACCCAGCGCGTCGTCCGCCTCAAGGACGGGCTTGTTGAATCCGACGGCCCCGGCGGCAAGGGCACCGCCGGCCCCGGCATGGAGCACTGACCACCCATGAAGGTCACCATCGCCTTCTGTCTGCTGATCATCGGCTCGCTCCTGGTGCTCTACGGCATCGGCTTCGCGCTCTACGAGCTGGCCATGCTCTACCAGTCCAACATCACCGACCCGCTGACCATGAGCGGCGAGGACCCCAAAGCCGTCTCCGCCCGCATGTGGCGCAGCATCCTCATCGGCCTGGCCGGTGTGCCGTTCATGATCATCGGCTCGGTCATCCTCCAAGTCGGCGTGTTCAAGTGGCTGGCAAGGAAGCTGGACGGCGGGATGAAGCAAAGTTGATTGGCAGCAGGCGATCGGGGACGCGTTCATAGGAGCCCCTGCCGGGAGGCAGGGGATGGTGAGCCTTGCTGCGATGGCAGAAGTGATCGTGAGCACAAAAGTGTGCTGTGCTCTGAGAGCACAACACCTTCGTGCTCGTGGGGAGTTTGGTTGGACGGGATCGCCAAGTGCCAGCCGAAGCTCCCCGCAACCTATCTTCAGTTTTCTCATTCTCGTTCAACTCAATCCTCCGACGCTCACTGCCGATTCACGGGGACCCTCGCTCATGCACAAAGTCACCACCGCCTCGCGACGCGACCTGATCAACATCGGCATCTGGTGCCTGGCCGTGCCGCTGCTGCTGCTCACGCTCGCAATCATGGCGAGGCTGTATGTGAGCGTCGTCGGCTTCGGCCACGTGCCTGTGCGCAGCGTGGGGATCATGAACAACGACGACGGCACTGTTGCAAGAATCTCATCCGACAACGGACAGCTCACCATCGTCGTGTTCGACGGCGGCAAGAAGCGGTACCGTTTCGTCGATGGTGCGTTCATTCTCGACAAGCCCTAACGCCCCATTGGAGCCCAGAGCGGCAGCGACGGGCCGGTGCACGCGGACACGTTCGTTCCAGTGATCGCGGGCACGGAGGTGGTTGTGCTTGGAGAGCACAAGCACCTCCGTGCAAGCAGGGAGTTTGGAGCGAGTGCCTTCGCTCCACCGGCCCGGGCGCTTCCGCTTCGGGCTCCAATGAGGCGACCCCGTCCTCATCCTGCTCATCCTGCCCCTCCCATGTTCCCCTCTTCTTCCTTCGCGTCCCAACGGGACGCAGGGCTGTAGCCACGCGGGGAGGGGTGGAGCGACGCCGCTTTGGGCGTCGCGCAACCCGTGGTACCCAGGCCCCATCTCACAATCCCATCCTCCTCCCAAATCGCCCCGGCAGGGGCGAAGGAGTCGCGCCTTGCCCACCGCCCGCAACTCACATCCACCCGCGCAACACCACCTATCACCGCTTCCCGTCCTCATCCTGTTCATCCTGTCCATCCATGTTTCCTTCCTCCTCCCGCCTTCCTCCGGTCCTCTGGTCCTCTGCGTGACCCCCTTCCTCCGCCTTCCTCCGTTTCCTCCTCCCCCTCCGCGTCCTCCGCGTTAAACCACCGACCCCCCCGTCCAAATGTGGTGCAGGCAAGAACGCGATCAAACACCCGTTCCACCCGAGAATCCTCGATCCAAATCAGCCTCTCCGCGCGAATCACCAACCCCGCCCCACACCGAATTGCCCACCGCGCACAAAAGCGACACGCCGTCTTGCAAAATCCCAGATTTTTCATCCCCGTTTTCACGCCAAAATCCCGGATTCTCACACTTTCCTCCCCGAGTATGGCGCAGGCAGGTGCGCACAAGACGAGCGCGCTGCGCCATCTGGTAGAGGCACCATGCAAGACCACGCCGCCCAACTCACCCCCGAGCAGCACTGGAACCTCCAGTGCCACGGTGTCCACCACGCCAACGAGGGCATCACGCGCACCCGCAACAGCGGCCTGCGCTACATCCGCCGCCTCATCGCCGGCAAGGTCGATTCCGACAAGCCCAGCCAGTTCACCGCCGCCAAGCTCGCCGCCGCCCTCAAGCCCATCGCCCTGCCCAAGCTCCCCGCTCCCCAGCGT